>JBEGVQ010000142.1:0-10676 GCA_041178345.1 Acidobacteriota bacterium
GCTGGGGTGCCGGCGCCGGGGCCGCTCGGCACCGGACCGCTGGCGGTCAACGTGACCGCCAGGGCTGCCGCCAGGGGCGCAGCCAATACCAGTCGAGGAATTCGACCGTGCATCACTTGACCTCATCTCCACCGCGCAGGAACTTGCGCACTTCGCGCTGCTTCTCAAGCGATAGCGGATCGTTGACTTCCTGAAGAATGACTACTGCCTGCGCCGTGATCGAACGAATCACGCCGTCGAACAACTTGTCGCCGGCGCGGACGGTGTAGACCTTGCCGTCGGGTCCCGCCACCATGGCGAGAAACGCGCCGCGGCTCTGCATGATGCCCCTGACGGCAAGCGCGTGGGTCTCGAGCCCGGGCACGCCCTCGGGGCGCTTGGCCGACGCGTTGTTGCCGCGCACCGTGTCCGTGCCGCGGTTGACGAGATCCACGAACGGATCGCGCCGCCCGTCCGGGCTGTACTGGTAGTTTGGCGGCGGGGCCGGCAACGGCGGCCCCGGGGGGGCGGCGGGCGCGGCCGGGGGGGGCGCCTTCTGCTGTTGTCCGTGCAGGGTCTCGGCCGTCAGGCCGGCCAGCAAGGTCAGGACGAGAACGAAGGGGGTGTGCATCACTTCTTTGCCGGCGCCTTCTTCGGCGCTTTCTTGCCCGTGGCGGCAGCCGGAGCCGCGGGCTGTTCGACCAGGACGAAGGTCGTCGCCGTGCACGCAATCGTCATGGTCGACGCCGAAGTGGCGCCCTCGCGCTGGGCGAGGGTCAGGCCGCCGATGTTGATGATGCGCGGGAACTTGCTGACCCGATCGAGGAACAGGCCGAGGTTATGATACGTGCCCTCGAGCTGGAGGCTGATCGGCCACTCGGCGTGCATTTCCCGCATGCTGATGGCCTGGGGGCGGAAGCCGCGAATGACAAGGTTCGATTGCACCGCCAGCGTCTGCACCCGGCGCAGCAGGTCGCCGGCGTCGCGTTCGTCGGGCAGGATCGGCTTGAGGCTGTCGAGCCGCGCCTCGAGTTCGGTAACCTGGGTGCGGAACTGAGGCAACTGCCGGGCCGTGGCTTGGCCCGTGCTGATGCGGCCGCGAATCGCGCTCAGCTCGACCGACTGGGTCGCGATCGCGGCCTGGCGCGGCATCTCGTAGTAATAGTAGAAGGCGCCGGCGGCGGCGAGCGAGACGGCCACGAAGATGCCGAGCTGGCCCTGCCATGGGATCTTGCCGAACGAGAGGCTAGCCACGCTTGCCCCCCTTCTTCCCGGTCGCGGCGGGTGCCGGTGGATCGATGCCGGCCATCTGGAAGGTGCCGCGGATGGTGAACTGGATCAGGTCCGGCGTCGTGCCGGTGCCGCTGACGACCACGCTGTCGACGATCTCCACCGGCCGCCGGAAGTAGCGCGAGGCCTCGAGGTTGCCGATGAAGTCTGACAGCGACGTCAACGTGAGGCAGCGGCCCTGGATGGTCAGGTTGTACCCTTCCTGGCGCACGCTGGTCAGCCACGTCATGTCGGGCAACGCCCGGCTGACCTGGTCGATCATGTGCACGGGGGCGTTCTGGCCCTTGCGCAGCTCGTCGATCAGGGCCACCCGCTGCTCGAGTTGCACCTTGCGCGCCTCGAACTCCTGCACCTGTTTCAGGATTTCGGCCAGGCGCTGCTCTTCCCGCTTGGCCGCCTCCACCTCGCGCACGACTTGCGCTTCCTGCTGCCCGACCGCCCAGTAGCGCCAACCGATGCCGACGAGTGTGAGCACGACCAGGAGGCTGCCGATGACGGTGATCTTCTGCCCGGCCTGAAAGCCCTTGCTGACCGCGACGACGGCGCGGCGTTCCGAGAGGAGGTTAATCCGAATCATCGGCCCCCCACCTTGCGCAACGCGAGGCCCATCGCCACCGCGGCGACCGGCGCCAGGTCCTCGGCGCTCTCGATGCCGAGTTTCTTGGGGTCGCAGGCGACCTGGCGAAACGGATCGAACCGCTCCACTTCGGTGTCAAACCGCTCGCGCAACGACTCGGCAAAGCCCTCAACCCGCGAGGCGCCGCCGCACAGCATGATGCGGTCAATCCGCTCGCTGGCCGCGGTGGCCTTGAAGAAGTCGAACGTCTTCTCGACCTCGAGCAGCACGTTGTCGGTCATCGCCCGCAGCACGGCGCGCGCGTCGTCGAAGGTGGCGCCCTCGACGTCCTGCCCCTTCTTCAGCACCTCGGCCGCGTCGTACGGCAGGTTCAGTTCCTTCTGCACCGCCTCGGTGAAAGCATTGCCGCCCATCGAGACGTCGCGGGTGAACACCGACTGCGCGCCAGTCAGGATGTTGATGTTGATGGCGCTGGCGCCGGCATTGAGGATGGCCACGACCGCGGTCGGCTCGAAGCCGTAGTTGGCCTCGAAGGCGTTCTGGAGCGCGAACACGTCGACATCGACAATCACCGGGGTCTTGCCCGCCTGGGCAATCACGTTGGTGTAGTCGGCGATCTTGTCCTTCTTGGCGGCCACCAGCAGCACTTCCATGCTGCCCTGGCTGTCCTGGCCGGTGCCCGGGTCGAGGATTTCGTAGTCGAGGTTGACGTCCTGGATGTCGAACGGGATGTACTGCTCGGCTTCCCAGTAAATGGACTCAGACAGCTCCGCCTCGGTCATCGCCGGCAGCGTGATCTTCTTGACGATCACCGAGTTGCCCGAGAGCGACGCGACGATGTCCCTGGCCTTGAAGCGCTTGTTGGCGAACAGGCGCCGCACGGCATCGGCGACCGCGCCGCCATCGATGATGGCGCCGTCGACAATGCTGTCGGGCGGGACCGGCTCGACTCCGATGGCCGAGACACGGTAGCCCTTGCCCGACGCTTTCAGTTCGATGGCCTTAACGGAACTCGACCCGATGTCGAGCCCTACCAGGCTCTTTGGTCGACGAAACAGCACGTTACGTTGTCTCCAGGCCTGAGACGCAGGGGCAAACTGAATACCACCTGGCTCGAGCGTTGCCGATCCAACAAAATCGGCCCAGAACTCCAGAAATGGCTATTCAGGGCGGCATTAGGGGGTCACGCTAACATACAATTCTGAAAGCGACTGACGATTTGCGTATGTGTCTGCGAGCGGCCGGGTCCTTCTCTGTCACCCGGGCTTATCGGAGGATGCCGTGGGCTTCTGCAGGGCCAGGGGTGCCAAAGTGCCAGGGGACTCACGGCGGTGCACCCGGGCACCTTGTCATTGGTCCGAAATACCTGTATTATCTTGGTTTGCCGTCCTGCCCTTGGGGGCGGACGTGGTCGCCCGTGACTTAGGAAACAGGAATGCAGACTTACGTACCCTCTGTGAAGACCATGCCCGTGAAGTGGCATGTGATTGATGCCAATGGCAAGGTCCTCGGCCGCATTGCCACTGACGCCGCGAAGCTGTTGCAGGGCAAGCACAAAGCCATTTACACGCCGTACCTCGACACCGGCGATCACGTCGTGATCGTCAACGTCGACAAGGTGAAGCTGACCGGCCGCAAGGAAGACCAGAAGGTTTACCAGCGCCACAGCGGCTACCCCGGCGGCCTGCGCACCGATCGCGCCAAGGTCGTTCGTGCGGAGAACCCGATGCGCATGGTCGAAGAAGCCGTGCGCGGCATGTTGCCGAAGTCGAAGCTCGGCGACGCAATGTACCGCAAGTTGAATGTGTATGCCGGTGACAAGCACCCGCACGCCGCACAGAAACCCACCGCTTTCGAGGTCAAGTAACTTGGCAGCTACTGAATATTACGCAACCGGGCGTCGCAAGGAATCCACGGCCCGCGTGTTCCTTCGTCCCGGCACCGGCACCATCAAGGTCAACAAGCGCGAGTTCGTCGAGTTTTTCCCGCGCGAGACGCTCCGCATCCTGGTGAAGTCCCCGCTCATCCTCACGGAAACCGCCGAACAGTTCGACATCCTGGCGACCGTGTCGGGCGGTGGCATGACCGGGCAGGCCGGCGCGATTCGCCTCGGCATCTCCCGCGCGTTGTGCGAGTTCAACCTCGAACTGCGCTCGAAGCTCAAGAAAGACGGCTTGCTCACGCGCGATGCGCGCGCGAAAGAACGCAAGAAATACGGAATGGCTGGCGCCCGCAAGCGGTTCCAGTTCAGCAAGCGCTAATGGCTGCTACGGATGGAGGCAATTTGACCCCGCTCGCGATGAAGGACCTGCTCGAAGCAGGCGTGCACTTCGGACACCAGACCAAACGTTGGAATCCCAAGATGAAGCCGTTCATCTTTGGGGAACGCAGTGGCATCTACATTCTCGACCTCGGCAAGACCGTCAAGCACTACCGAGAGGCCGAGGACTTTGTGCGCCAGCTGGCGGCCGATGGCAAGTCCATCCTCTTCGTGGGCACCAAGCGCCAGGCGCAGGACGTGGTCGCGGAAGAAGCGACGCGCTGCGGGATGTATTACGTCAACGAGCGCTGGCTCGGCGGCCTGCTGACCAACTTCACCACGATTCAGCGCAGCCTCAACCGGTTGCGCGATCTCGAGGCGATGTCCACCGACGGCCGCTACGAGACGATGCCCAAGAAGGAAATTGCGAAGGCCGAGAAGGAGAAGCGCAAGCTCCTCAAGAACCTCGAAGGCATTCGCCACATGGGCAAGCTTCCCGACGCGCTGTTCGTCGTCGACACCCGCAAGGAACAGATTGCCGTGGACGAAGCGCGCAAGCTGAAGATTCCGGTGATCGGCATCGTCGACACCAACTGCGATCCCGATCAGATCGACTACGTGATTCCCGGCAACGACGACGCGCTGCGTTCGGTCAAGTTGTTCGTCTCGCGCGTTGCCGATGCGGTGATCGATGGCCGCGGCCAGCGTGAGTCGGCCCTGGCCGAGCAGTTGCAGAGCGAGGCCGAAGCGGCCGCCGCGCGCGAGGCCAGCCGCACGGTGCGCCCGGCGGACATCAACAAGCCCCAGCGTCCCGCAGAGACGCCCGCCCCCACGGCCTAATCCGCCACACGGGCTTCCCTTCCGCGCCGGCTGCGATAACACGGGCCGGCGCATTTTACGTACAGCGATGTTTTGGTTGAGGAGTTAGTGAAATGGCAGCGACAGCAGCACAGGTCAAGGAACTGCGCGACAAGACCGGCGCGGGAATGATGGATTGCAAGGCGGCGCTCGAGGAATCGGGCGGCGACGTCGACCAGGCCGTCGACATTCTGCGCAAGAAGGGTCTGGCCCAGGCGGCCAAGCGCGCCGGCCGCCTCGCCAAGGACGGCGTGATTGGCCACTACATCCACATGGGCGGCAAGGTGGGCGTGCTCGTGGAAGTGAACTGCGAGACGGATTTCGTGGCGCGCACCCCGGAGTTCCAGACGCTGGCCAAGGAGATCGCCATGCACATCGCCGCCGCCAGCCCGCTGGTGGTGCGGCGCGAAGAGCTCGGCCCCGACGTCCTCGAGAAGGAACGCGAGATTTACCGCGCCCAGTTCGCCAGTTCCGGCAAGCCGGCCAACGTCATCGAGAAGATCATCGAGGGCAAGCTCGACAGCTATTACTCGCAGGTGTGCCTGCTGGATCAGCCGTCGGTGCGCGACCCCAACGTCACGATCAATCAAATGGTGGCGGCCGCCACGGCCAAGACCGGCGAGAACGTCACCATCACGCGCTTCGTGCGCTTCAAGCTCGGCGAATTGGCCGCGGAATAAGGTGCCAAGGAGTGCGTACAGTGCCTAGCGTGCCTAGGGGGTTGGTGCCGGTGCCACGGCACCCACCCCTTGGCACCATTAGGCACCGTACGCACCATGAGCACCTTGTATAATCCTCTCGTGCCTTCCGACCCGTCTGCTCCCCCTCCCCACTACAAACGCATCCTCCTGAAACTTTCGGGCGAAGCCCTGATGGGCGACCAGAACTACGGGATTGACCCGGCCGTGGCCACGCGCATCGCCCAGGACATTGCCGAAATCCAGGCGCTGGGCGTCCAGACGGCGGTGGTGATCGGCGGCGGGAACATCTTCCGCGGCCTGGCGGCCAGCGCCCGCGGCATGGATCGCTCGACCGGCGACTACATGGGCATGCTGGCGACGGTGATCAACGCCCTGGCGTTGCAGGACGCACTCGAACACAACGGCGTCGCCACGCGCGTGCTGACCGCGATCGAAATGCGCGCGGTGGCCGAACCGTTCATTCGCCGCCGCGCGGTACGGCACCTGGAAAAGGGCCGCGTCGTGGTGTTCGCGGCCGGCACCGGCAACCCGTACTTCACGACCGACACCGCCGCGGCGCTCAGGGCCATGGAGATGAAGGCCGAAGTCATCCTGAAGGGCACCAAGGTCGACGGCATCTACACCGCCGACCCGGTCAAGGACCCGGCAGCGACCCGCTACGACACCATTTCGTACCTGCAGGTGCTGCAGGCACGCCTGCAGGTCATGGACGCCACCGCCATTTCCCTGTGCATGGACAATAAGCTGCCGATTCTCGTGTTCAACCTCAAGACGCCGGGCAATATCCGCCGGGTCGTGATGGGGGAAACCATCGGGACACTCGTCACGGCTTAACGCGAAGGTTCAATCACATCGGTTCAATCACATGGGTTCAATCACTCGGTTCAAACACGCAGGTTCAGGACTATGGATGTAACTGACGTCAAGGGTCTGTTCGCCGAATCAAAGAAGCGCATGGACGCGCATGTGGAGTTCGCTCGCAAGGAACTGGCGGGGGTCAGGACCGGTCGCGCCTCCACCGGCATGCTCGAGGGCGTGCAGGTCGAAGCGTATGGCTCGAAGATGCCGCTCAACCAGGTTGCGACACTGTCGATTCCCGAGCCGGCGCTGATCGTATGTCAACCGTTCGACCCGTCGATCATGGCCGCGCTCGAGCGCGCCATCCGGCTGTCGGACCTGGGCCTGAACCCAGCCTCTGACGGCAAGGTGCTGCGCATCCCGATTCCGTCGCTGACCGAGGAACGGCGCAAGGAACTGTCGCGCCACGTGCACAAGATGGCCGAGGAAGGCCGCAACCACGTGCGCGTGGTGCGCCGCGACGCCAACGACCGGCTCAAGAAGATGCTGAAGGACCACGACATCTCGGAAGATGACGAGAAACGCGCGCTTGACGAAGTGCAGAAGCTGACCGACCAGCACGTCAAGGCGATCGACGACCTTCAGCAGAAGAAAGACCAGGAACTGCTTGGCAAATAGCTACCTGACGCACCTGGAGTGCAGCAGCGGGTGCGGGGCGGGACCTTTCGATCCGCGGGAGATCCATTTCCTGTGCCCGGCCTGCAAGCTGCCCATGCTGGCGCGCTACGATCTTAAGGCCGCTCGGGCCTGGAAAAAAGAAACGCTGGCCGACCGCGCTCCGAACATGTGGCGGTATCGCGAGCTGATGCCGCTGCTGGCCGCCGACGCCCCCGTCACGCTCGGCGAAGGCCTCACGCCGCTACTGCACGCCGAGCGGCTCGGCCGCACGCTCGGCCTCGAACGCCTGCTGGTCAAGGACGAGTCGCTCAACCCGACCAACTCGTTCAAGGCCCGCGGCCTGTCGGCGGCGATCTCGCGCGCCAAGGCACTGCACGCCGAAACGGTGTTTCTCCCGACGGCGGGCAACGCCGGCAACGCCGCGGCGGCGTACGCCGCGGCGGCAGGCATGAAGTGCGAGGTCTTCATTCCGCGGGATGCCAAGCAGCCATTCGTTGACGAGTGCCGCCTCTACGGCGCCAACGTGACGCTGGTCGATGGACTCATCACCGACGCGGGCAAGATCGCCAACGACACCGCCAAGCCGCTCGGCTGGTACGAAGTCGCGACGTTCCGCGAAGTGGGACGGGCCGAAGGCAAGAAGACCATGGGCTACGAACTGGCCGAGCAGCTGAACTGGACGCTGCCTGACTGGATCATCTACCCGACCGGCGGCGGCACCGGCCTTGTCGGCATGTGGAAGGCCTTTGCGGAGATGGAGGCCATCGGGTGGCTGGCCGCCGGGCAGCGCCCGAAGATGGTGTCAGTGCAAACCGAGGGCTGTGCCCCGATCATCCGCGCCTTCGACAGCGGCGCCGAGACCGCCGGCACCTGGGAGAACGCGCATACCGTCGCCGACGGGCTGCGTGTGCCGCGCGCCATCGCCGACTTCCTGATCCTGCGCACGCTGCGCGAAAGCGGCGGCGCGGCAGTGGCGGTGCCCGATGCGCAGATGGTCGAGGACATGAAGCTGCTCGGCAGCCTCGAAGGTGTGTCGGCCGCCCCCGAAGGCGGCGCGGCCCTGAGCGCCATTCGTACGCTCGTCGCGAGCGGCCGAATCAAGCCGCACGAAACGGTGGTGCTGTTCAACACCGGCGGCGCCCTCAAGTATCTGGACGTGCTGCGCTGACGATCGCGTAGGGTCCGGCTTTTCAGCCGGCCCCTTAGTCGCCGAGCGACACGCCCATGGCGCGCGCCGTCCTCAGCAGGTCGTAGTCGAGCGGCACGGTCTTGGTGCGGCCGACGATGTCGGCCAGCGGCACCGGCACGATGTCGGGCGGGTTGTTCGCTACCATCTTGCCGAACACGCCGCGCTGCAACAGCGCGACCGCCGCGCCGCCAAATCGCGTGGCCAGGACCCGATCGAAGGCCGTCGGCCCACCACCGCGCTGCAGGTGGCCCAGCACGACGCACCGCGCCTCCTTGCCGGTCTTCTGTTCCAGTTGCTCCGCCACGGTGATGCCGACACCACCGAGACGCTCGAGGTAGCCGGCGCGCGCCGCCTGCTTCACGGTGAAACTGCCACCCACCGGCTTGGCGCCCTCGGCCACGACCACGATGCTGAACTTGGCCCCGAACGACTCGCGCTTGCGAATGGTCGCGGCGACCTTGTCGAGATCGTAATGAATTTCCGGTATCAGGATGACGTCGGCGCCACCCGCGACGCCGCTGTGCAGCGCGATCCAGCCGGCATAGCGGCCCATGACTTCCACCACGATGATGCGCTTGTGCGCCTCCGCGGTCGTGTGCAGGCGATCGATTGCCCCGGCGGCGAAGTCCACCGCGGTATCGAAGCCGAAACAGCTGGTCGTGCCGACGATATCGTTGTCGATGGTCTTCGGCACGCCGACAATGGGGATGCCCTTCAGGTAGAACTGGTGCGCGATGCTCAACGAGCCGTCACCGCCAATCACCACCAGGGCATGCAGCCCCATCTTGTTGAACGTGTCGACCACCTTGTCGGAATAGTCGACCTTGCCTTCGGCGGTATCGACGGGATACTCGAACGGGTTGCCGTGGTTGGTCGTGCCGAGAATGGTGCCGCCGAGGCGCAGGATCCCGGTCACGTCGCGCGGCGTGAGCACCCGCGTGCGCGAGGGGTCGAGGAGACCGTCGAAACTGTCTTCGAGCCCCACGACTTCAATACCGGCATTGTGGGCCGCCTTGACGACCGCTCGGATGACGGCGTTCAGCCCCGGGGCGTCGCCGCCACCCGTGAGAACGCCGATTTTCTTGACCTGAGGCACTTGGCAACCCTTAAGAAACGGTGAAAAAGCAGAAAGCTTTGATATTATTGTTCAGTTGTTGATTTGACGGGCGGCTAGCTCAGCTGGGAGAGCGCAGCGTTCGCAACGCTGAGGTCACGAGTTCGATCCTCGTGCCGTCCACCACAAAAGCAACTTCTCCACTTCCTTACGAGTCCTAATAGTATGGGTACCGTGAGGTTTCTTCTCGCATCATCTTTGGTTGTCGTTGCCGGCCTGGCGGTGCTCGCCGGGCAGGCGCCCCAGGATCCCACGGCGCTGGCGACGAAGGTGCAACAACGCTACAACGCCATCCGGGACTTTTCAGGCGACTTCGTCCAGACCTACGAGGGCGGCGTGCTGCGGACGAAGACGACCGAACGCGGCACCGTCGCCATCAAGCGCCCGGGCCGCATGCGCTTTACTTACACCAAGCCCGAGCGCAAGGAATTCGTCTCTGACGGCACACGGCTCTATACCCACCTGGTGGCCGACAAACAGGTGATCGTCAGCCCGGCGCCGGATCCCGCTGACGGCGATATTCCGGCACTCTTCCTGGCCGGCCATTCGGACCTTGGCCGTGACTACGTGGCGACCTTCACACCATTGCCCGGGGCGGCACAGGGGCTGGTCACGCTGCAACTGGTGCCGCGCAAAGCCCACCACGACTACGACTCGCTTGGCATCGGAATCGACCCGAAAACCCTGCAAATCCAGTTCTTGACGGCCCTCGACAAGCAGGGCGGCCGCTCGTCGTTTTCCTTCACCAACCTGAAGGAAAATCGCGGGTTGACCGATAAAGACTTTGTGTTTCGCGTTCCCCGCGGCGTGGAAGTATTGACGAATGGTGCACGCTCCCAATAATCGGCTCCCCCGCTCCATTCGGACCGCCCTGCTGCTGGCGGCCGTCGTGACGATGGCTGCCTGCGCCACTGCCGGCGGTTCGTTCACAGTCGCGCGCGATGCCGAGACCTCCCAGAACTACGACCTGGCAGTGGCCGAGTACACCAAGCTCGTGCGCACCAACCCCGATGACCGGAACGCCCGTGCCGGACTCGAGCGCGCCAAGCTGCGCGCCTCGCAGGACCACTTTGCGCGGGCCCGCCGCCTCGCCGCCACCGGCAGCCTCGAAGAGGCCCTCGTCGAATACCAGCTCGCTTCGGAACTCAATCCCGGCAACGGCGACATCAATGCCGAGTTGCAGGCTACGCGCTCGCAGCTGCGCAGATCGGAAGAGCGTCGTGTAGGGAAAG
>JBEGVQ010000143.1:0-5695 GCA_041178345.1 Acidobacteriota bacterium
AGCCCGGTCGCGGCAGACCTCAGCCGGTTTCGTGATCACGCTCGAGTTCCTCCTGGTGATGGCCGTGTTCGTGCTGCCGTTGCTGCTCGGGATGTTCATGCTCGGCCGAAAGCTGCTCACCCAGTACTTGAATCAGCGCGAGGCAATTGAGCAGCCCTACTCCAGGGGGGTGGTGTGGGATTCGAGCACGACGGTAAAGGTTGTCGGACCGGTCGTGGGCATCGACCGGTTCGAGGCGCCGCTGGTGTTCTTTCGTGACAGCGCCAATCAGTCGGGCGTGGTGTTAGGTGTGCGGCCGACGCGGCTCACCAGCGAGGGTGAGGTGTTCTACTCGAATAGCGATTGCAGCGGCTCGCCCCGGGTGCGTGCGTGGGACGCCGCCACCGCCACCGGTTTCAACGGAGGGGTATTCGTGGGGCTGACGAGCGCCTACCCCCCGGTAGGCGTGTTGTATCAGATGTATGAGGCCAGCTACGCCATGGGCAAAGGCAACGAGCTCTACAGAAGCACCATTGCGACCGGCACCAGTGTGACCTCGACGACGGGTTCGCCGCTCTACGTGTGGAAGTCGGTCGACATCACCCCGATCGATCCGGTGGCCCCCGCGCCCGTTCCGCCCTGCTTCCTGGTGCCGGATGGCGTCACGGTGACGAACCTGGTGGCCGCGACGAGCGTCATCGACTTCGATGGCGTGGGCAACTACGTCACCCCCTTCCGACTCGCATTCCCCTCGCCGAACGGCACGCTTCCAGCCCTGCCAAACGGCGAAGCCCCCTAGCGGAACACGGTCGAGGTTCAAGGTTCAACTGTGCAACGCATCCTGATCATCCATTCCGATCCTGACGTCCGCTCGTCACTCGAGGACGCCGTACGGGCGGCCAGCGCGCAGCCGGTGACCATCGAGTGGGCGGCCTCGCTGGCCGATGGCCTTCGTCGCGGCCTCGGGCTGAAGCCCCACGCGGTGTTCGTCGAACTCGACATGGAGCGGTCGAACGTCCTGCGGGTCGTGTCGGAACTGCGCGGACCGGGCCGGCTGATCGTTGGCCTGTACAACCCGCTGCTGCTGGGCGGCGACCTCACGTTCCTGCGGGCCGCCACTCGGGCGGGTGCCGGGGACTACATCCCCATCCCCACGTCCCATGGGGAAGTTGCGGCCGCGCTCGACGGCATCGCCTCCCGGCGGGAGCCGGCGCCGAAGGAAGGCCGGCTGGTGGCGTTCTACGGACAGCAAGGCGGCGTCGGCGCCACGACGCTCGCGGTCAATGCCGCGCTGCTCGTGGCGGGTTCGAGGAAGGCCGGCGGCACCGTGGTGTTGTGCGATGCGGCCGCCCCCTTCGGCTCGGTGGCAGCGCACCTCGGGCTCAATCCGCCACTGGACTTGAGTGACTTTGCGAGCGACCCGCGTGGCGCGGCGGCGCTGGCCGCCTGCCTCATGGAAGAGCCATCCTCGGGCCTCAAGGTCCTGGCCGGGCCGCGCGATCCACTGGCCGGCGGGCGAATTGCCCCGGAAGACCTGACCCGCGTCCTCATCGAACTGCGCCGCCGCTTCGACTTGGTGGTGGTCGACACGGCACCGGCGTTCGACCTGCGGACCCTCACCGTGATGGATGCGGCCGACCAGATCTTCGTGGTCACGGAAGCCGTGACCCCTACGGTGCTCGGCACCGCCCGCCTGCTGCGCCTCCTTGAAGGCGAACGGATCACGGGCGAACGGCTGCGCGTCGTCCTCAATCGCTTCAACACGTTTGAAGGCAACCTCTCCGAGCGTGCGGTGGCCGACCTGCTGGGCCGCCCGGTCGACCACGTCGTCCCCTACGACCGCAGCTTCGTCACCGCCGCCACCCGCGGCCGTCCCGTGGTGACGGCCCGGCATTCTTCAGCCGTCGCGGAGGCGCTCGCCCGGCTCGGTGAGGACGTCCTGGGCAGCTTGAGGCGCCTGGCGGGGGCCGCCCGATGAGCGGCAGCCCCTTGCGGTCGCTGCTGACGGACCAGTGGGCCGCGCGGCGACCGGCTTCGACGCGCCGGGCGTCGCCGGCTGGCCGCCCCGCTGCTCCCGGGCTTGCGGGACCCCATGTCCAGCTGCGGCAGGAGTTGTTCGACCGGCTCCTCCTCGACGTCGAATCCCGCGGCTTCACGGGCGTGACGGACGCACGGCTGATCCGGGACCGCGTGCGCCGCGTCATGCAGGACGCGCTTGGCCAGGAGGGCTTTCCCGCCCTGTCAGGCCTCGAGCGGGACAGTCTCGAAAACGAAGTCGTAGCCCAGGCGACCGGCCTCGGCCCCCTGGAGCCGCTGTTCGCCGACGCCACGGTATCGGACATCCTGGTGAACGGGCCCGACCAGGTGTTCATCGATCGATTCGGCCGCCTGGAGAAGGTGCCGGTCCACTTCGACAGCGAGGCGCAACTGCTGCAGCTGATGGCCCGGCTGGTGGCGGATTGCGATCGGCACATCGATGCCAGCTCCCCCTTTGTCGACGCCCGCTTGCGGGACGGGAGCCGCCTGAACGCCGTCATCCCGCCGCTCTCGCCCTCGCCGGTGATGTGCATCCGCCGCTCGCGAGCCATCCCGTTCACGCTCGCTCACCTGTGCGCCGCCGGCACCCTCGATCCCCGGATGGCGGCCTTCCTGGAGCGGTGCGTGGTCTCGGGCGCCAACCTCGTCATCTCGGGCGGGGTGGGCACCGGCAAGACGACGCTGCTCAGCGTGCTGGCCGGCAGCATTCCCGCCGACTCCCGGATCGTCACCATCGAGGAAACGGCAGAACTCAGGCTCCCGCATCCTCATGTCGTCAGCCTCGAGTCACGGCTGCCCAATGTCGAGGGCAAAGGCGAGGTGACGCTGCGGATGCTCGTGCGCAACGCGCTGCGCATGCGCGCCGACCGGCTCATCGTCGGCGAAGTCCGGGGCCCCGAGGTGTTCGACATGCTGCAGGCGATGAATACCGGCCACCAGGGCAGCCTCACGACCGTGCACGCCAACAGTCCGGCCGACGCGCTGCGCCGGCTTGAAGGCCTGGTCCTGCTGGCCGGCTTTCCGCTGCCGAGCCGGGCCATCCGCGAGCTGCTGGCCTCGACCGTCCACATGGTCATCCAACTCCGCCGTTTCCCGGACGGCACCCGGCGCATCGTCAGCATCGACGATGTCACTTTCGACGACGACGTGCTCGGCACCGCGCCGGTCTTCGCGTTCGAGAACGGCGCGTTCACGGCGAAGGCGCGGGAGTCGCGCACGGGATGCGCGGTGGACGATGAGTAGAGGAGAAGCCGCCGCCCTGCTGCTGGCCTGCGTGACCCTGATCTACCTGGCCGCGGCCCCGGTGGGGCGCTACTGGAGCCGGCGCCGGGAGCAGCAACATCTGGCCGCGCTCACCGACGACACGCAGCCGGTAGCGACGGAAATCAAGCTGGGCCCCCTGGCCAGGAAACTGCGTGCGGGCGGAGTGCCCGGACCGCAGGAAGCCTACATGCTGGGGGTCAGCATCTTCGCGATCGGGATCAGTCTCCTGGTCCTCACGGTGGTGCCGGCGGTGCCGGCCATGGCGCTGGTGGGGTTCGCCTTCGGCCTCTACACTCCGTGGGCGCTGCTGGACGAACTGACTCGCCGCCGCGCCCATCGCTTCGAACAGCAGCTGATTGATGCGGTCGAACGGATGGCGGCTTCGCTCGGCGCGGCAGGAACCTTCCAGGAAGCCCTGGCGAGCTCGGCCGCGGGAGCGGACCAGCCCTTGCGGCGGGAGTTCCAGGACACCTTGCAGCGCATCGGCATGGGGATGCCGACCGACCGGGCACTGGTCGCGATGACCGAACACTTCGACAGCGAAGGTGTGCGCATCTTCGCGCAGGCCCTGGCCGCGAAGGCGCAGGCCGGCGGCGAAATGTCCGTCCTGCTCAAGGCCTTGAGCCACACGATGCGGGATCGCTGGAACCAGCAGCGACAGGTCCGGGCGCAACTCTCGGGCGCCCGCCTGACGGCGCTCGCGGTTGCGGCGATGCCATATCTCCTCATTCCCGCGCTGGCGTGGCTGCAACCCGGCTGGTTCGAGTCGCTGCTGGCATACCAGTTTGGACCCTTGATGTTGCTTGTCGCCGTGATGCTGCAGATGGTCGGCGCCCTCTGGCTCGTGCAGCTCTTCGGCCGGCAATTCTAGAAGGCACACCACCATGACTCCGGTTGACGCCGTCCTGATCACTCTCCTCGTGGCGATCCTCGGCTCGCTCGCGTGGCTCGAGCGCGAACGTCTTGCCCCGGTCATTGCCGCCGCCAGGAACATCGCCGGCCTGGACCCGCGCGAGGACAGCCGGTTAGGCACCCTCCTGCGGCAGGCCGGTCTCACCTCGGCCACTGCGTACCGGGCGTGCGTGGCCGCGAAGATCGTGCTGGCACCAGGGTTGCCCGCGTTGGCGATTGCCATGGGTGGGCGCGGGGCGTGGGTGTTAGTGCTCAGTCCCATCGGTGTACTGCTGCCGGAGGCCGTGCTGCGCATCAGGCGGCGGGCCCGTCAGCGCGCCATTCGCCAGCAACTGTCGTTCTTCCTTGACCTCGCCCTCTCCTTCTTGCAGGCGGGACTCACCATCGAAGACGCGCTGGCCCGCACGGCGCGGCAGGGCCTGCCGAAGAACCATCCGCTCGCCGTCGAATTCTTGCGCGTCCTGGACGAGATCTCCCTGGGACGCAACCGCGGCACGGGCTTCCTGCCGCTCTTTCCGCGGACCGGCGTCGCCGAGTTGCGTGGCCTCGCGCAGGCGCTCGGGTCCGGATTGGAGCGCGGCGCCTCGATCGAAGCCACCTTGGCGGCGCAAGCCGAACTGGCACGGGCCAGGCGGCGCGAAGAGGGGGTGAAACGCATCGACGCATCGAAAGCCGAGGTCCTCTTCCCGCTGATGCTGTGCGGCTTTCCGATGTTCGTCGTCCTGGTCTTCGTGCCGCTCGCTTTGCGCGTGGTCGAGGGCCTCAGTCAGATTGGCCAGTCTGTCCGGTGAAGGGAGGAAGGCCCAGGCATGGCAAGTCCGTGCATGGGCGTGAACGTCCAAAATTGAACTGAACCGCGCGGTCCGGGGCCGCTAACCTGATTCGTGAGTTGTACAACCGCTAAGTTGTTGAAACGGAGACAGAACAAATGACACGTACCACCTTGATTCGCAAGCGCCGCCGCCAGTCCGGTTTCGTCCTTTCCACGGAACTCCTGCTGGTCACGACCATCCTGGCGGTGGGCCTGATCTCGGGCTTGACGTCGCTGCGCGACAACGTCATCTCGGAACTGTCTGATACGGGTGATGCGATTGGCTCGATCAGCCAATCCTTCACGTACCTGGGGACCCAGTGGACCACCACCGGTGGTAACAACATTGCCGCGACCTCGTCGTTCGGCTTCACCGACGCGGCAGACAACGCTGCCAACATGGTGGGCGGGGACACTAACTACGTGGTCTACGCCGGGGCTGCGTCGACCACCACCAGCACCTCTGCCACTTCGACTGAAGGCACCCTTACCTACTAATTTCAAGAAGGTGCGAGCTGCGGACCAGCTCGCGCCTTTCCTTTAAGGGGGGAAACAGCTGTGGCAGGCAGGAGCACGGAGCGCGGGTTTGTGATGTCGGTGGAGATGCTGCTCATCGCCGTGGTCCTGGCGGCGGGACTGATCACCGGCTGGGCCAAGCTTCGCGATCAGTCGCTGTCTGAAATCGCCGACACG
>JBEGVQ010000144.1:0-4131 GCA_041178345.1 Acidobacteriota bacterium
ATGACCTACGCCGTGCCCCTGAAGGTCACGATTCGCCTCGTCGTGTGGAACAAGGATCCCGAGACCGGGGTCAAGACCATCCGCGACATCAAGGAGCAGGAGGTCTACTTCGGCGACATCCCGCTGATGACGGACAACGGGACGTTCATCATCAACGGCACCGAGCGCGTGATCGTGTCGCAGCTCCACCGGTCGCCGGGCGCGTTCTTCCACTCCGAGGACAAGACCCTCTACGTCGCGCAGATCATTCCGTATCGCGGCTCCTGGGTCGAGTTCGAGTACGACACCAAGAACCTGCTCTACGTCCGCATCGACCGCAAGCGCAAGTTCCTGGCCACGGTGTTCCTGCGCGCCCTCGGGCTGCGCGGCGCCGACGAGATCATCCGCACCTTCCACCAGGTCGATCGCCTCAACCTGCGCGATAACGCCCTCTACTGGTCGGTCGGCGAGGGCCTGGTCGGCCAGCGCTCGCGCAAGGACGTCAAGGCCGGCGACGTCTCGATCGGTGAAGGCAAGAAGATCACCAAGACCCACATCGAGGGCCTGCGCAAGGCCGGGGTCAAGGACATCGCGATTACCGACGAGGCGCTCGAAGGTGCGTTCGCGGCCGCCGACATCGTCGACCCGGCGACCGGCGAGGTGCTGCTCGAGGCCAACGACGAGTTGAGCCAGCGCGTGGTGGCGATGGCGCACGAGAAGGGCGTCGAGAAGATCGACGTGTTCTTCCCCGAGCGCGACGAGGTCGGGCCGATCATGTCGGCGACCCTCAAGAAGGATCCGATCCGCACCCACGAAGAGTCGCTGATCGAAATCTACCGCCGCCTGCGGCCGGGCGACCCGCCGACCCTCGACAGCTCGCGGTCGCTGTTCGAGAACATGTTCTTCAACCCGCAGAAGTACGACTTCTCGCGCGTCGGCCGGTTGAAGCTCAACACCAAGCTCAAGCTGACGACGCCGCTCGACGAGCGCATCCTGCATCCGCAGGACTTCTACGAGGTGATCAGCTACCTCCTCAAGCTGCGCAAGAACGCCGCCAACGTCGACGACATCGATCACCTGGGCAACCGCCGCGTCCGCTCGGTCGGCGAGCTGCTCGAGAACCAGTTCCGCATCGGCCTGGTCCGCATGGAGCGCGCGATCAAGGAAAAGATGTCGGTGTATCAGGAAATGGCCACGGCCATGCCGCACGACCTGATCAACGCGAAGCCGGTGATGGCGGCGATTCGCGAGTTCTTCGGGTCGTCGCAGCTGTCGCAGTTCATGGACCAGACCAACCCGCTGTCGGAAGTCACCCACAAGCGCCGGCTGTCGGCCCTTGGGCCGGGCGGCCTGTCACGCGAGCGTGCCGGCTTCGAAGTCCGCGACGTGCACCCGACCCACTACGGCCGCATCTGCCCGATTGAGACGCCGGAAGGCCCGAACATCGGCCTGATCTCGTCGCTGTCGTCGTACGCGCGGATCAACGAGTTCGGCTTCATCGAGTCGCCGTACCGCAAGGTCAAGAACGGCCACGTGATTGACTACGTCATGGTGACCAACGCCGGTGGCCATCCGAAGTACAAGAACGGCGAAATCGTCGAGGCCGACGAGCTGGTCGGCGCCGATGGCCGGGCGAAGAAGAAGGGCGTCGAGTTCGAGCCGTTCTGCTTCTACCTGTCGGCGTGGGAAGAAGACCAGTACATCATCGCGCAGGCCAACGTCGAGCTCGACGAGAACATGCGCATCAAGGGCGACCGGGTCAACGCCCGCCAGACCGGCAACTTCATCCTCGCGCCGCGCGAGCAGGTGCAGTTCGTTGACGTCTCGCCGAAGCAGCTCGTGTCCGTGGCCGCCTCGTTGGTGCCGTTCCTGGAGAACGACGATGCGAACCGCGCGCTGATGGGCTCGAACATGCAGCGCCAGGCGGTGCCGCTGCTGCGGGCGCAGGCGCCCTACGTCGGCACCGGCATGGAATACATCACCGCCCGCGACTCGGGCGCGGTCGCGGTGGCCCGCCGCACCGGCGTGGTCGACTTCGTCGACAGCACCCGCATCGTGGTGCGCGTCGAGTCGGAGTCGGACATCAACGAGGACATGGGCGCGGACATCTATCCGCTGACCAAGTTCAAGCGCTCGAACCAGAACACCTGCATCAATCAGAAGCCGATTGTGCGGGAGGGCCAGCGCGTGCAGAAGGGCCAGGTCCTCGCCGACGGTCCGTGCACGGAGCTCGGCGAACTGGCGCTCGGCCGCAACGTGCTGGTGGCCTTCATGCCCTGGCGTGGTTACAACTTCGAAGACGCGATCCTCGTGTCCGAGAAGATGGTGCGCGACGATTACTACACTTCGATCCACATCGAGGAGTTTGAGATCGAGGCGCGCGACACCAAGCTCGGGCCGGAAGAAATCACCCGCGACATCCCGAACGTGTCGGAAGGCTACCTGAGCGACCTCGACGACAGCGGCATCATCCGCATCGGCGCGGCCGTCAAGCCGGGCGACATCCTGGTCGGCAAGGTCACGCCCAAGGGCGAGACCCAGCTGACGCCGGAAGAAAAGCTCCTCCGCGCGATCTTCGGCGAAAAGGCCGGCGACGTGCGCGACGCCTCGCTGATCTGCCCCCCGGGCATCGAGGGCATCATCGTCGGCGTGAAGATCTTCTCCCGCAAGGGCATCGAAAAGGATGACCGCGCGAAAGCGATCGAGCAGGACGAGCTCGACATGATGGAGAAGAACCTGCAGGACGAAATCCGCATCCTGCACGACGAGACCAAGAAGCGCGTCGTCAACATGCTGCAGGGGCAGACCCTGCGCGCGGACCTGTTCGACGAGTTCGGCCGCGAGCGCCTGCTCAAGAAGGGCCAGCAGCTGACGATCGAAGCGATGCAGCCGGTGCCGTTCCTGGCGCTGGTCCGCTCGAAGATCCAGACCGACGATGCGGCGATGGAGCCGGACCTGCGGCTGGTCGAAGAGCGCACCGAACGGCAGGTCGAAGTCGTCAAGCAGCTCTTCGAAGAGAAGAAGGAAAAGATTCGCCGTGGCGACGAACTGCCGCCGGGCGTGATCAAGCTGGTCAAGGTCTATGTCGCGATGAAGCGCAAGCTGTCGGTCGGCGACAAGATGGCCGGCCGCCACGGTAACAAGGGCGTGATCGCGCGCATCCTGCCCGAAGAGGACATGCCGTACCTGCCGGATGGAACGCCGGTGGAGATCGTGCTGAACCCGCTCGGTGTGCCGTCCCGTATGAACGTGGGTCAGATTCTCGAGACCCACCTCGGCTGGGCCGCGCACGCGCTGGGCCTCTACTTCGCGACGCCCGTCTTCGACGGCGCGACCGAGAAGGAAATCATGGGCTGGCTCGACCAGGCCGGCCTCGAACAGCGCGGTGGCAAGACCACGCTGGCCGACGGCATGACCGGGGTGCCGTTCGAGCAGGATGTCACTGTCGGCTACATCTACATGCTCAAGCTGTCGCACCTGGTTGACGACAAGATCCACGCCCGGTCGATCGGGCCGTACTCGCTGATTACGCAGCAGCCCCTGGGCGGCAAGGCCCAGTTCGGCGGCCAGCGCTTCGGCGAAATGGAAGTGTGGGCGCTCGAGGCGTATGGTGCCGCGCACATCCTGCAGGAATTGCTGACCGCGAAGTCGGACGATGTCACCGGCCGCGCGAAGATTTACGAATCAATCGTGAAGGGCGACGCGTCCTTCACGGCGGGACTCCCCGAGTCGTTCAATGTGCTCATCCGCGAGCTGCAGTCGCTGTGTCTTGACGTGGAGCTCATCTCCACGAAACGCAAGCCGGCGGAACTGACCGAAGAAGTCCCGGCCGAGCCGGTGCTGGAGGGTTGATGAACATGAGACCAAGCTTCACCGACGCGAAGACGACCCTTCGTGCCGACTTCGACGCGATCCGGATCAGTCTGGCGTCGCCCGAGAAGATCGAGCAGTGGTCGTTTGGCGAGGTGACCAAGCCGGAAACGATCAACTACCGCACGTTCAAGCCTGAACGCGACGGGTTGTTCTGCGCCAAGATCTTCGGGCCGATCACCGACTGGGAATGCCTGTGCGGCAAGTACAAGCGCATGAAGCATCGCGGCGTGATCTGCGACAAGTGCGGCGTCGAAGTGACGCAGGCCAAGGTGCGCCGCG
>JBEGVQ010000145.1:0-52772 GCA_041178345.1 Acidobacteriota bacterium
AAGTGCCCATCGGGGCACGGTACGACGAATTGAAGCGGATGCTCGTCGAGCGTCAGCGCGAGATCCTGAGCGAAGTTCAGGGCAAGATCCGCGATGTGCGCGCCGAGGGTTCGGAAAAGGACCATGAAGTCCTCGATCCGGGTGAGACCTCGGAGGTCGACATCCAGGAAGACATCGAATTCGCCCTCATCCAGATGAAGGCGGAGACGCTGAACAAGATCAACGAGGCGCTGTCGCGCCTTGAAGAAGGCACCTACGGTCACTGCTTCGAGTGCGGGGAGGAAATTGCCCAGCCGCGGCTGCGCGCGCTGCCCTTCGCCGTCCGCTGCAAGGACTGCGAAGAAGCCCGCGAGATGGCCCAGCAGCGCGAACGCATCCAGGCGCGCCGCGGTTCATCGAGCCTCGGCTTCGACATGCGCGGCTAAGACCGGCGCCCTGAATCACAGGCCCGCCGGGAGGCGGGCCTGTAAATCCCCGCCTTCCGGCTCACACCTGACTACCATCGCCCCTGGAGGGGCGGCATCGTGAGCAATCCCATCGATCCCATCGACCCGACGACCGTTGACACACCGGTGTTTCGCGTGCCGCCGGAAATGCCGGTGTTGCCGTTGCGCGACACCGTGCTGTTTCCGCAGGCCTTCATGCCACTCGCCGTCGCGCGCGAAAGCTCGGTCAAGCTGATCGACGAAGCCGTCGCCAGCGGCCAGACGATTGCCGTCTTCGCGCAGCGCGAAGCAGGCGAAGACGAACCGGGGCAGGCCGATCTGCACGAGATTGGCACCGCCAGCCAGATCCACAAGATGTTCAAGCTGCCCGACGGTAGCCTGCGGATCATCGTGCAGGGCCTGGCCCGCGTGCGCCTGGACGAAATCACCGCCACCCGCCCATACCTGCGCGGCAAGGCCAGCGAGGCCCCCGAGGTCCTGAAGGACCAGGACCACGTCGAGATTGACGCGCTGCAGCGGAACATCAAGGCCAACTTCCAGCAGATCGTCTCGCTGTCGCCGCTGATGTCGGACGACCTGCAGGCGCTCGCCTCGAACATCACCGATCCGGGCCGCCTGGCCGACTTCATTGCCTCGGGCCTGGGCACCATCGCCACCGAGACCAAGCAGGAAGTGCTGCAGACACTCGACGTGCGCGCGCGCCTCGACCTGCTCAACCGCCTGCTGATCAAGGAACTCGAGGTGCTCGAGCTCGGCTCGAAGATCCAGAGCCAGGTGCAGTCGAAAGTCGGCAAGAACCAGCGCGACTACTTCCTGCGCGAGCAGCTCAAGGCAATTCAGAAGGAACTGGGCGAAGGCGACGACCAGACCCGCGAGATGGAGGAGCTGCGCACCAAGCTCGAGGCCGCCGGCCTGCCCGAGGCGGTCAAGAAGGAAGCGTTGCGCGAGCTCGATCGGCTGTCGAAGATGCCCCCGGCCGCGGCCGAATATACGGTCGCCCGCACCTATCTCGACTGGATCGTGGCGCTGCCGTGGGCGAAGCGCTCCGATGAGGTCATCGACCTGAAGAAGACCAAGGGCATCATGGATGCCGAGCACTCGGGGCTCGAGAAGGCGAAAGACCGCATTCTCGAATACCTCGCCGTGCGCAAGCTGAACCCCGGCATGAAGGGGCCGATCCTGTGCTTCGTCGGCCCGCCGGGCGTCGGCAAGACCTCGCTCGCGCGCTCGATCGCGCAGTCGCTCGGCCGCAAGTTCGTGCGCATCTCGCTCGGCGGCGTTCGCGACGAAGCCGAGATCCGTGGCCATCGCCGCACCTACATCGGCGCGCTGCCCGGCCAGATCATCCAGGGCCTGCGCCGCGCCGACTCGAAGAACCCGGTCTTCATCCTGGACGAGGTTGACAAGCTCGGCAACGACTTCCGCGGCGATCCCTCGTCTGCGCTGCTCGAGGTGCTCGACCCGGAACAAAACAACACCTTCCGCGATCACTACCTCGACGTGCCGTTCGACTTGTCGGAAGTGCTGTTCGTGACGACGGCGAACGTGCTTGATACGATTCCGCCGCCGCTGCGCGATCGCATGGAGGTGCTGGAACTCCCCGGGTATACCGAGGAAGAGAAGCTCGCCATCGCCCGCGATCACCTGGTCGCCAAGCAGGTGCAGAACCACGGCCTGAACAAGCAGCAGGTGGCGTTCACCGACGCGGGCCTGCGGGCGGTGATTCGCGGCTACACGCGCGAAGCCGGCGTCCGTAACCTCGAGCGCGAGATCGGGGCCATTTGCCGCAAGATCGCGCGTCGCCGAGCCGAAGGCGATGACAACAAGGTGAGGGTCACGCCCGAGTTCGTCGAAGAGCTGCTTGGTTCGTTCCGCTTCATGGAAGAGGAAGTGAAGGACCGCACCAAGCTGCCCGGCGTCGCAACCGGCATGGCGTGGACGCCGGTCGGCGGCGACGTCCTGTTCGTCGAGGCCACGCGCATGGCCGGTGGCGGCTCGCTGACCCTGACCGGCCAGCTGGGCGACGTCATGAAGGAATCGGCGCGCGCGGCGCTGTCATGGGTGCGCGCGCACGCCACCGAGTGGCAGATTGATCCCGACTTCTTCAAGAACTCTGAACTGCACGTCCACGTGCCGTCAGGCGCCATTCCGAAGGACGGTCCGTCGGCCGGCGTCACGATGGTCACGGCCATGGTGTCGGAGTTGACCCGCCGGCCCGTGCGCGGCGACCTGTCGATGACCGGCGAGATCACGCTGTCGGGCAAGGTGCTGCCGGTCGGCGGCATCAAGGAAAAGGTGCTGGCCGCCAAGCGCGCCGGCGTCAAGGAAATCATCCTGCCGCGGCAGAACGAGAAGAACGTGAAAGAAGACCTCGGCGACGAGTTGCTGAAGGGGCTGACGATTCACCTCGTGAGCACCATTGATGAGGTCCTGCTGCTGGCGCTGGTGCACGAGAATGATCGGCCGGCCAAGAAGGGCACACCGAAGCCGGCCGCCGCCGCGCGCAAGACCCGGCCGGGGCACGCGCCCCGGTCGCGCTAGTTTAAGAAGGCGGGTCTATCAAGACCCGCTTTTACTTCAGTTTCTTCCGCTCATCCAGTAGGTACGCTCGCAGGGCCGCCACGTCGGGCTGGTCGAGCTCGGCAAAGCGCGGCATGCCTTGCTCGACGAGCGAACCGTCCAGGATCTTCTCGAGGCCGCTGTAGATGCCCGGCGACGAGCGCCGCAGGTCGGGCAGGATGGTGCCGCCGCCGTGGCAGCGGGCGCAGTAGGTGTTGAAGATCTTGGCGCCGGCGGCGATCTCTTCGGGTCGCGCGTTGCTGGCAATCGCCGTGACCGCGCGCGGCCGTGGCCGCGACGGCAGATCAGCGGTACCGCCGATCGCGTACGTCAACAACCGGCCGTAGCTGCGCGTCTTCTTCGAGAACGCGCCACCCCACCCGGCCATCACCGACACGTACTGCTTGCCGTCGATCATGTAGGTGATCGGTGGCGCGACGATGCCGGTCGTCGCCCACGACGACCACAGCTTCTCGCCGGTGGCGGCGTGGTAGGCGATGAAGTCGCCGGCCGCCGTGCCCTGGAACACCAGGTTGCCGGCCGTGGCGAGCGTGCCGCCGTTCCAGTACGAACCGTACTCGACCGTCCAGCGCGGCTTGCGCGCGACCGGATCCCACGCCAGCAGCCGGCCGGTGTACGGCACGTCGTAGCGGTCCATGTTCCGGCCGATCGGCGCGAGCCCGAGGTTGTACTCGAGCGGCCGGTATTCGAAGTCTTTGGGCTGCTCGTAGTACCGCCCGTTGTCCTGCGCGGGAATGTAGACCAGGCCGGTCTTCGGGCTGAATGACATGGCCTGCCAGTTGTGGCCGCCAAGCGGGCCCGGGCGAATGTAGGTGCCCTTCTCCTTGTAGTCCGCGCCGGGCATCTCCACCGGCCGGCCGGTCTTCAGGTCCACGTGCGAGGCCCAGTTCACGGTCACGTACGGATCGGCCGCCAGCAACTCGCCGGTCGCGCGATCGAGCACGTAGAAGAAGCCGTTCTTCGGGGCCTGCATCAGGACCTTGCGCAGGCGTCCGCCCATCTGCAGGTCGGCCAGCATCATGGGCTGCACGGCGGTGTAGTCCCACGTGTCGCCGGGCACCGTCTGGTAGTGCCACACCAGTTCGCCGTTGTCGGGGTTGATGGCCAGGATCGACGCCAGGTAGAGGTTGTCGCCGCCGCCCGGACTGCGGATCTCGCGGTTCCACGCGGCGCCGTTGCCGGTGCCGACGTAGAGCAGGTTCAGTTCGGGATCGTAGACGATCGAATCCCACACCGTGCCGCCGCCGCCGAACTTCCACCAGTTGGCGCCCTTCCACGTAGGCAGCGCGACCTCGAGCGCCTTGTGCTCCTGTGGCTTCGACGGATCCCCGGGCACGGTGTAGAAGCGCCACGCCAGCTTGCCGGTCTCGGCGTCGTAGGCGGACACGTATCCGCGCACGCCGTACTCGGCGCCGCCATTGCCGATGATCACCTTGCCGTTCGCAATGCGTGGCGCGCCGGTGCTGGTATACGCCTGTTTCTGGTCGACCGTCGTCACCGACCAGGACGGTTTGCCGCTCACGGCATCGATCGCAATCAGGCGGCCGTCAAGAGCGCCGAGGTAGACCCGGCCCTTGTAGAACGCGGCGCCGCGATTGACGACGTCGCAGCAGGCGAGCTGGTCGTACTTGCGATGCACCTCGGGGTCGAACTTCCAGAGCTGCTTCCCGGTCCGGGCATCAACGGCGTAGACGACACTCCACGACCCGGTGGTGTACATGACGCCGTCGATCACCAGCGGCGTGGCCTCGAGGCCGCGGTCGGTCGCCGTCTCGAACGACCACGCGAGCCCCAGTTTGGCGGCGTTGGTGTCGTTGATCTGATCGAGCGGGCTGAACCGTTGCTCGTAGTAGTCGCGCCCATAGGACAGCCAGTCGCCCGGACGCGACTCCACGCTCGCGAGCGCCTTGTCGTCAACCGGGGCTGGGGCCTGTTGCGCGGTCACCAGGCCGACGAGGATGAGCAGAGACAGAGTGCCTGCGAGCAGCCGACGGACCATCAGGGAAACCTCACGGCCGATTGTCGTGCCAGTCGCCGCCCGAAGCAAGCCGTTTGCATCGCAGCCGCCGGTCGACCCGGGGTATTCTTTGGCCCACGCCGGAGGGGGCGTTGCCATGACCGCGTCACACACCAGCTCACCTGCCCGGCCGAGCCTGCTCGACCGGTTCCTGAACGGCATTGAGACCGCCGGCAACAAGCTGCCGGATCCCGCGATGCTCTTTGCGATCGGGCTGGCGCTGGTCTGGCTCCTGAGCTTCCTGCTGTCGTCGGTGGCGTTCACCGAAATCGACCCGAGGAACGGCCAGCCCATTCGCGTCCAGAACCTGATGACCGGCACGGCCATGGCGGCATTCCTCGCGGCCATGGTGAATACGTTCGTGACGTTCCCGCCGCTTGGCGTGGTGCTGGTGGCGCTGCTTGGCGTCGGCGTGGCCGAGGCAGTCGGCTTCCTGAATGCCGGGTTGAAGTGGCTGCTCAAGCTGACGCCTGGCGCGCTGTTGACGCCCATGCTGATCCTGGTGGCGTGCCTGAGCCATACCGCCACGGACGCGGGCTACGTATTGGTGATCCCGCTCGGCGGCGTGCTGTTCTACACCGCCGGCCGGCATCCGCTGGCGGGCATTGCCGCCGCGTTTGCCGGCGTCTCGGGCGGCTTCAGCGCCAACCTGATCCCGTCGGCGATCGATCCGCTGCTGCAGGGCTTCACGCAAACGGCAGCCCAGCTGATCGATCCGGCCCGGCAGGTCAACCCGCTCAGCAACTTCTACTTCACGGCCGCATCGACGTTCCTGATCATGGGCCTCGGCTGGTTCATCACCGACCGCATCGTCGAACCGCGGCTGCGGGCGCTCGCGGTTGACGGCGACGTCAAGGACATGCCGCGTCTCGAGGCGCTGACACCGGCCGAGGCGAGTGGGTTGCGGGCCGGCGGCCTCGCCATGCTGGTCGGCCTGGCGCTGCTGACCTGGTGGGCGCTGCCGGGCGGCTCCGCGCTGCGCGCCCCAGACGGTCAGATCACGTCGTTCCAGGCGCCGCTGATGCGCTCGATCGTGCCGTTCATCTTCCTGCTGTTCCTGCTGCCGGCGATTGCCTACGGCGTCGTGGCGGGCACGGTGAAGTCGTCGCGCGACATCATTACTGGCATGACCAAGGCGATGAGCACCATGGGCTACTACCTGGTGATGGCGTTCTTCGCCGCGATGTTCACCGCCGAGTTCGGCCGGTCGAACCTGGGGGCGTTGTTTGCGCTGAAGGGTGCCACCACGCTGCAGGCGCTGGCGCTGCCAGGGCAGGTGACCATCGGCGGCGTGATCCTGGTGACCGCGCTCGTCAACCTGCTGATTGGATCCGCGTCGGCGAAGTGGGCGCTGCTGGCGCCGATCTTCGTGCCCATGCTGATGCAGGTCGGCCTGGCGCCGGAACTGACCCAGGCGGCGTACCGCATCGGCGACTCGAGCACCAACATCATCACGCCGCTGATGCCGTACTTCCCGCTGGTGGTGGTGTTCTGCCAGCGCTACGTGCGCGGCGCCGGCATCGGCACCGTCGCCTCGATGATGGTGCCGTTCTCGATCACGTTCATCACCGTGTGGACGCTGTTCCTGCTGGTGTTCTGGGCGCTCGGCGTCCCTCTGGGGGTGCAGTCGGCGTACCCGTATCCGTGACCCGCACGACCGGCGGTCAGCGCCGGTCGTGCGGGATCGGAAGGCTGGTTCAGCGCTTCAGGCGCGGAATGAACTTGGTGACGCCCTGCACCGGGCCGACCTCGCCGGCGTAGACGTTGCCCTGCGCATCGACCGCGACACCCTCGCCCATCGAGCCGTAGCCGCCCATGCCCGACGCCTGGCGCGACACGTGCTCGGGCACGAAGTACCACACCTCGCCGGTGCGGGCGCTGCCGACGCGCAGGCCCTTGCGCCAGCCCGGGTTGTAGTTGTCGTCCGACTCCGAGTCGATCGCGTAGAGCGTGTCGTTGCGATCGATGAACAGCCCGCTGATGCGGCTGAACTGGTACCAGGTGTCGAGGTGCTTGCCCTCCTGGTCGAAGATCTGGATGCGGCGGTTGCCGCGATCGGCAACGAACAGGCGGCCCTTTGAATCCATGGCCAGCGAGTGGGCGCCGCGGAACTGGCTGGGGCCATAGCCGTAGGTCCCGAACGACGTGATGAACTTGCCGTCGGCCGAGAACTTCGAAATGCGGCCCACCGCATTGGGCGCATCCTGGTCGAGGAACTGCGCGTTGTGCGCCTCGGCGACGAAGATGCTGCCATCGGGGGCAATCAATACGTCGTTGGGCTCGGTGAAGTGCGTCGGCGGGCTGCCCGCCTCACCGGGCGTGCCGAGCGTGAGCAGCACCTTGCCTTGCGGGCTGAACTTGACGACGGTGTGACCCTTGCCCCTGGCATCGGGGAACTGCTTCAACTCCGCGGCGGTCGCGGAGCGCGCATCGACCACCCACACATTGCCCTGCCGGTCGACGTCCATGCCGTGCGGCCACAGGATGACACCGGCGCCAAAGCTCTGGACGACCTTGCCGCTGGGATCCATCTTGACGATCGGATTGACGGTGGAGCCGGCGCAGGAATTGGCGCCGCAGCGATCGCCCGCCCAGATGTGCTTGCCGTCGGGATCAACGTGGATGGCGCTGACCGAGCCCCACGTGCGGCCGTCGGGGAGCGTGCCGAAGTTGCGCACGGTCTCGTACGGATTCGGCAGGTTGTTGATCGGGGTGACCTTGGCGTGCTCGGGCGGCCCGGAGGCCCCACGCGGCGGCGCGGCGGGTTTTTGAGGCGCCTGGCCGACGAGGCCAACGCTGGCCAGGACCAGTACGGCGGCAACCTGAAGAATGGACGTCCGGTTCGAAGTCATGCGTTCTCCCTGTGAATGCGAAGATTCTAGATCAACGTGAGGCCGGCCAAGGTTTTCAGGTCGACGATCTCGCCCGACGTCACCATGGCGCGGGCCTCGGCGACGGTGAAGGTCCGCGGCTCGATCTCTTCGTCCTCGTCCTTGCGGACGGTGGAATCGGCGGCCGGGGGGCGCAGGTCCTCGCACAGGCAGTAGGTCATCTCTTCGTCGCAGAACCCCGGCGTCGGGTAGTAGCCGCCGAGCCGCGTCACGCGGGCCGGGGCCAGGCCGATCTCCTCTTCACACTCCCGGGCCGCGGCCTCGGCCGGATCCTCGCCTGGCTTCAGCGTGCCCGCCGGCAGTTCCCAGATGTAGCGGTCGATCGAGTAGCGGTACTGGCGGATCAGGATGATCGAGCCGGGCGACGGCACCGGCAACAGCACCACCGAGCCGGGATGGCGGACGATCTCCATGTCGATGGTGTGTCCGCCGGGCAGGGTGACGCGGTCGATCTCCAGCCGAAAGATGCGGCCGTCGTGGACCGGAGTGCGAGACAGCAGGGTGGCAGCGCGGCTGGTCATGCCTTCCACTTTACCTGGCGAGGCACCGAGCGACAGCAGCAGCGCGACGATAACGAGTGCCCTGATTACGTGTCCCGGGGGGAAACCGAATCATTCGTCGTCGTCGTCCAGATCGTGGTGGGTCTCTTCAGCGATCGACACCCGCGCGAACACCGTCTCGCGAATCTCCGGCGGCGCCAGCTCGTAAGCAATCGCCTCGAGGTCCGCGGGGATCGGCGCGGTGAACTCCATCCGCTCTTTCGTCCGCGGATGCGTGATTACCAGCCGCTCGGCGTGCAGGAACGGCCGCGCCAGCCGGGTCACCGCCTTCAGCGGATGCGGCACGCGGCGATGCACGCCCCCATAGAGCGAGTCGCCGACGATGGGGTGGCCGATCGCGCTCAGGTGCACGCGAATCTGGTGCGTGCGGCCGGTGTGAATGGCGACCCGCAACAGCGTGACGCCCTGGAGATCGCGCGACCAGGTGACCCGGGTAATGGCCTCGCGCGAGCGGCTCGCCCGGGTGGACATCTTGACGCGGTTCTTGGGATCGCGGCCAATGCGCGCGTTGATGCGCTTGCGCTGCTGCACCAGGCCCCACGCGAGCGCCACGTATTCCTTCTCGACCTCGCGATCGTGGAACTGCCGCGTCAGCTCGCGGTGCGCGTCATCGTTCTTGGCCACCACCATCACGCCCGACGTGCCCTTGTCGAGCCGATGGACGATGCCCGGGCGAATCTCGCCGCCGATGCCGCTCAAATCCTTCACGTGGTGGAGCAGGGCGTTGACGAGCGTGCCCGACGGGTTGCCCGCGGCGGGATGCACCACCATGCCGGCCGGCTTGTTCACGACGACGATGTCCACATCGTCATAGAGAATCTCGATCGGCAGGTCTTCGGCCTGCGCCGCCGCCGGCGTCGGCTCGGGCAGCGCCACCGTGAGCACGTCTCCCTCGCGGATGTCGGAGTTTGGCTTCGCGGCAGCGTAGCGGGAATGCGTGACGTGGCCGCTCGCGATTAGCCGCTGGATCTGAGAACGCGAGTAATCCGGGATTTCGCCGGCGAGAAAGCGATCGAGGCGGTCACCGCGATTGTCCTCCTCGGCCGTGAACGTCATTGGCCGGGTCGCCGGCGCCGCGGCGGTCTTGACCGCCCGCGCGGCTACGGCGGCGGCCTTCTTGTCGGCGCCCGTCTTGCGAGGTTTAGTGCGGTCCCGCGTGCCCGGACCTTTACCCTGGCTCATGTGAACCGGGGCTTGCGCGGGCCGTGGGACGTGTCGGCCACCACCGGCGCCGCCGGTCGGTTGGCCCGGCTCAGGTACCACAGCATGATCAGGCTGATCGGGCCGAGGACCACCGAGATGAACTGCGACGTGGACAGCATGTCGAGCACCAGGCCGCGGTCGTCGCCGCGGAAGAACTCGATGATGAACCGCAACACCGAGTACAGGAACGCGAAGCTCCAGAACGTGCGCCCCGGGAACGAGCCGGGCCGCTTTTCGAGCGCGAGCAGGGTGACCAGGATCACCAGGCCGGCGGCCGATTCGTAGAGCTGGGTCGGGTGCAGCGCGACGTTGAGCGGCGTACCGACGTTGAAGTTGGCGGCCGGGTCGGTGAAGGTGATGGCCCAGGCCACGTCGGTCGGCTTGCCGTAGCAGCAGCCGGCCGCCAGGCAGCCGAGCCGGCCGACCATGTAGCCCAGGGCAATGCCGGGTGCGAACAGGTCGCCCGACTTCCACAACGGCAGCCGGTGCCGCCGCAGCTGGTAGATGCAGACGAGAATGGCCGCGATTAACCCGCCGTAGAAGACGCCACCCGACCGCAGCAAGGTCGTGAACTCGTCCCAACTGCTGGTGAAGTGCTCGAAATCGACGATGAACAGCAGCAGCTTGGCGCCGACCAGGGCCGCGATGATCACCCAGATCAGCAGGTCCATGATGCTGTTGCCGTCGATGCCGGCGGCTTTCGCCCGCCTCACGGCCAGCCACAAGCCGGCGAGATAGGCGGCGGCCAGCAGCACGCCGTACGAATAGATGGTGACGGGTCCAGCGTTAAACAGGATTGGATGCACGTCTGCCTACTCCAAGAATGTCCAGAATCATGAAAATCACGCCGATGGTAATGGCCGCGTCGGCGACGTTGAAGACCCAGAAATGCCAGCCGTTCCAATAGGCGTCGACGAAGTCGAGCACGTAGCCGTCTTTGGCGCGGTCGATCAGGTTGCCGATGGCCCCGCCGAGCACGCCGGCGATGCCGATGCGCGCCAGCCGATCGGCCAGCGGCACGGTCGCAGCGTACCATGCGACCCCGCCCAGGGCGATCAGCGCGACCAGCGACAGCACCACCGGCTTGAACGGGAACTCCACCGCGTTCAGCATGCCGAACGCCGCACCGGTGTTGTGCACGCGGGTGAAGTCAACATAGCCCGGAATCACCTCCATGCTTTGGTGCAGGGCCAGCGCCGGGCGGACGAGCGCCTTGGTGATCTGATCCAGGATCACCACCGTCAGCGTGACGTACACTTCAAGCCGGCGAGCCGTCAACACGTTACAGGCTCACCGGTTCGGCCAAGGCTTCCACGCAACGTGGGCACAGTCCCGCGCGATCGCCGTCCTGGCTCACTTCCGGCACGTAGCGCCAGCAGCGGTCGCACTTGGTCCCAGTGGCGGGCTCGACGGAAACCGCGAAAGGCCCCGGCGCCAGTTCCACCTCGGACACGCCAAAAAGCGTGGGCAGGAAGTCCGCGGAACCCGAGAGCCACTGTGCATTCTCGCCGTCCGCAGTCACTCGGACCTTGGCGGAGAGGTTGGCGGTAATCGTCTTGTCTTTGCGCCGCGCTTCCAGTTGGAGGTTGACCGTGTCGCGGTAAGCGGCCAGAACATTGAAACGCTCGATCAACGCCGCATTCCGCCACTGCTCCAGCTCACCAGGAAACAGCGCCATGTGCACCGACGCCTCCCGTTCCCCCGGCAGCATTCGCCACAGCTCGTCCATCGTCACCGACAGGATCGGCGCGAGCAACCGCGCCAGGCCGTCAACGATGATGTACATCGCGGTCTGGCCCGAGCGGCGGGCCTCCGACCTGGCGCCGAAGGTGTACATCCGGTCCTTGGTCACGTCGATGTAGAACGCGCTCAGGTCCACGGTGATCAGCTGGCTGGCGACCTGGAAGATCTGCGGGTAGTCGTAGTCGTCGTAGGCCTGGACGATGCGTTCGGCGGCATCGGCGTACTTGGCCAGCGCCCAGCGATCGACCTCCTGCAGGCGCGCGTTCGGCACGCGATCGTGCTTTGGATCAAAGTCGTAGAGGTTGGCCACCAGCACGCGGATCACGTTGCGGATCTTGCGGTACGCCTCGACCGTGCGCGCCAGCACTTCCTTGCCGACGCGGATGTCTTCGCGGTAGTCGACCATCGACGCCCACAGCCGCAGGATCTCGGCGCCGCTCTGCTTGATGATGTCCTGCGGCGCCACGGTGTTGCCGAGCGACTTCGACATCTTGCGGCCCTGGTCGTCCATCACGAAGCCGTGGGTCAGCACCTGGTTGAACGGCGCGCGGCCGCGCGTGCCGATGCCGACCAGCAACGAACTGTGGAACCAGCCGCGATGCTGGTCGCTGCCCTCGAGATAGAGGTCGGCCGGCCAGCTGTGGTCGCGGCGGAACGGCAGCACCGCCTCGTGGCTGGAGCCCGAGTCGAACCACACGTCCAGGATGTTGTTCTCACGATCGAACGCCGCGCCGCCGCACTCGGCGCAGGTCATGCCCTCGGGCACGAACTCTTCGAGCGGCCGTTCGTACCACGCATCGGCGCCGTAGACGTCGAACACCGCCGCCGCCTTGTCGACCAGCGCCTTGGTCAGCACCGCGTGGCCGCACTTGACGCAGTCCATCGCCGGGATCGGCACGCCCCACACCCGCTGGCGCGAGATGCACCAGTCGGGCCGGTTGGCGATCATGCCTTCGATGCGGGCCTGCCCCCACGACGGGATCCAGCGCGTGTCGTTGATGGCCTTGAGCGCGCGCTCGCGCAGGTGCTTCGCATCCATGGCGATGAACCACTGCGCCGTGGCCAGGAAGATCACCGGGTTGTGGCAGCGCCAGCAGTGCGGGTACGAGTGTTCGAAGTCGTCGCGCGACCACAAGTGCCCCCGCTCCTTGAGCGCGGCTTCGACCTTCGGGTTCGCATCCCAGACCTTGAGACCGGCAAATAGCTCCACCGACTCGTTGTAATGCCCGCCCGGATCCAGCGGCGCATAGATCTCGAGGCCGTACTTGACGCCGGTGTGGTAGTCGTCCGCGCCGTGGCCGGGAGCGGTGTGCACCGCGCCGGTGCCGGCTTCGAGCGTGACGTAATCGCCGAGCACGCCGAGCGAATCGCGCGCGTACAACGGGTGACGGAATACCAGGCGCTCCATCACCTTGCCCTCGAAAGTGGCCAGCGGCGTCGTGAAGGCGCGGCCGGTCTTCTGGCTCACGGATTCGGCGAGACCCTTGGCGATGATCACGGCCTTGCCATCGATCTCGTACGCGCCGTATTCGAAGTCGGGATGGAACGCGATGCCCAGGTTTGACGGGATGGTCCACGGCGTCGTCGTCCAGATCAACACCGACACCTGGCGACCGGCGAGCGCGGGCACGCGCGCGACGAGTTCGGCGTGGCTGTCGGGGCTCAGGGGAAATTCGACGTAGATCGAGGGCGAGGTGTGCGGCTCGTACTCGACTTCGGCCTCGGCCAGCGCAGTGCGGCAATGCGTGCACCAGTGCACGGGCTTCTTGCCCTTGTAGACCATGCCCTGCTCGACGAACTTGCCGAGCGCGCGGACGATGGCCGCCTGGTACGGATGGTTCATCGTCTTGTAGGGCTCGGCCCACTCGCCGATCACGCCCAGGCGCTTGAACTCCTCACGCTGGATGTCCAGGTATTTGGCGGCGTACGCCTGGCATTCGCGCCGGAAGTCGGCCGTGCTCATTTGCCGCTTCTTGGGCCCGAGCTCGCGGTCGACGCGCAACTCGATCGGCAGGCCGTGGCAGTCCCAGCCCGGGATGTACGGCGCGTCGAAGCCCATCATGTTGTGCGACTTGACGACCAGGTCCTTCAGGATCTTGTTGAGCGCATGGCCGATGTGGATGTTGCCGTTGGCGTACGGGGGGCCGTCATGCAACAGGAACTTCTTCGCGCCCTTCCGCGCCTGGCGAATCTGCCCGTACAGGTCCATCGCGTCCCAGCGGGCGACGGTCTCGGGTTCGGTCGTCTGCAGGTTGGCCTTCATCGAGAAGGACGTCCGGGGCAGGTTGCAGGTGTCTTTCCAGTCGGCCATAGCTAGCTGACTATTGTACTGTTGAAGGGAAATGGTTCGCGAAACGTTGCTGGACAATGGCTTGAAGGTGCTCGTGCAGGAGGTCCATACCGCCCCGCTGGCGTCGGTCTGGTGCTGGTACAAGGTCGGCTCGAAGGACGAGACGCCGGGCGTCACCGGGGTCTCGCACTGGTGCGAGCACATGAACTTCAAGGGCACCCGCAACATTCCCCGGGACCAGGTGAAGGGCATCATCGAGAAGTTCGGGGGCAGCTGGAACGGCTATACCTGGATCGACCAGACCACCTACCTGGAAACCGCGTCGAAGGACGCGCTCGACCGCATGTTGTTCATCGAGGCCGAGCGCATGGACGCCTGCCTGTACGACCCCGGGGATTGCGAGTCGGAGCGCACCGTGATCATCTCGGAGCTGCAGGGCGGCGAGAACGACCCCGAACAGTTGCTCGATACCGAGGTCCAGGCGACCGCCTTCAAGGTGCATCCCTATCACCACCCGACCATCGGCTGGTTGGCCGACCTGCAGACGATGACGCGCGACGACCTCTACGGCCACTACCGTCGTTACTACGTCCCCTCGAACGCCACCCTCGTGGTGGTCGGCGACGTTGACACGGACGATGTGCTCAAGCGAATCGAGGCGCACTTCGGCGGGATAGCCGCAGGCGCTCGCCCGGCGCGTGTGCGCCAGGTCGAGCCTGAGCAGCAGGCGGAACGCCGCGTGGTGCTGCGCAAGGAAGGCACCACCGCGTACTGGAAGGCCTCGTTCCACGCCCCGGCGTTCGCCGATGACGCGTTCTTCCCGCTACTGGTGGCCGACGCGGTGCTGAATGGCGCCGGGGGCCTGAACATTTGGTCGGGTGGCGGCGTGTCCCGCCCGCAGCGCAGTGCCCGGTTGTATCGCGCGCTGGTCGATCGCGGACTGGCCTCGAGCGTGAGCGGCGGCCTGATGCCGACCGAGCATCCGTACCTGTATTCGCTGAGCGTCAGCGTCGCCACCGGCAAGCCGCTCGCCGCGATCGAAGAGACGGTCCTGAAAGAAGTGGACCGCCTACTGCGCGACGGCATCACGGACGCGGAGTTCACCAAGGTCAACGCGCAATTGCGCGCGCGGTTCGTCTACGACGCCGACAGCGTGACCGACATCGCCCATCAGCTGGGATACTTCGAGACGATTGGCGCGTGGCAGTACTATCGCGATTTGCGCGCCCGGCTCGACGCCGTCACCCCCGAGGCCGTGCAGGCCGCGGCAGTGAAATACCTGACGCCGGCCAACCGCACCATTGGCTGGTTCGAACCGGCGGTCGGGTGATGGCACTTAGTCCCAAGCGGACCGTTCTCGACAACGGCGTCACGGTGATCGCGAAGGCGAATCACACGACCCCGGCCGTCAGCCTGGTGGTCGGCGTGCGCGCCGGCGCTTACTCGGACCCAGCCGACCGCGAGGGCGTGGCGGCGCTCTGCGCGCGCGTGCTCGACCGGGGCACCGTGACCCGGCCGGCCGAGGTGATTGCCGACGACCTCGACGGCCGTGGCGCCTCGCTGTCGGTCGTGACCGGCCGCCACCAGATGGCCATCAGCGCCACGTGCCTGTCCGATGATTTCGGCCCCGTGCTGGCCCTGGCCGCCGACATGGCCCGCCATCCGGCGTTTCCGGACGGCGAAGTGAACACGCGGCGCGCGGACCTCGTCACCTCGATCCGCCAGGACGAGGACAACCCGGCGCCGATGGCCGTCGATGCCTTCGCGCGCGCTCTCTACGGGTCGCATCCATACGGCCGCAAGGTGCGCGGCAGCGTCACCAGCGTGGAGAGGATCCGCCGGCAGGACCTGGTGCGGTTCTACCAGCAGGGCTTTCGACCGCAGGCCATCACCGTGGTCGTGGTGGGCGACGTGGCCGAAGACGAGGCGACCGCCGCCATCGCCAAGGCCTTTGGCGACTGGTCCTCGAGTGGGGACACACCTTCAGGTTTGTCCGTCCCCGAAGTGCCCGATGCCGTGGCGCCCACCGAGCGCCGGTTGGTGACGGTGCCGATGATGAACAAGGCGCAGGCCGACCTGGCGTACGGCTTCGTCGGTATTCGCCGCTCGCATCCCGACTACCTCACGTACTCGGTGATGAACAATGCGCTTGGCCAGTACGCCATCGGCGGCCGGTTGGGCGACAGCATTCGCGAGCGGCAGGGGATGGCGTATTACGTGTTCAGCTCGCTCGACGCCAGCCTCGGTGCGGGACCGTTCACGATTCGCGCCGGCGTGTCGGCCGACAATGTCGAGCGCGCCATTGCCTCGATCGATGCGGAGCTGACGTCGGTCGTGACATCCGGCTTTACCGCGCAGGAGATCGACGAATCGAAGAGCTACCTCGTCGGTTCGCTGCCGCGGCAGCTCGAGACCAATGCGGCGATCGCGTCGTTCCTGCTGAACGCCGAGTTCTTCGGCCTGGGTCTCGATTACGACGAGCGCGTGCCGGGCCTGGTGCAGGCCGTGACGCTCGAGGCGGCCAACGCCGCCGCGCGCCAGCTGCTGGATCCGTCGCGGGCCACCATCGCCGTGGCCGGGCCATGGATACAGCCAGCCACAGATTTGCACCGATGAACACAGATCAAATACGCGCGGTGTTTTTCGACGTCGACTTCACGCTGATCTATCCCGGGCCGACGTTCCAGGCCGAGGGCTACCGGCAGGCCTGCGCCGCGGGCGGCATCGAGGTCGATCCGGCACAGTTCGACCAGGCGACTGCCGCTTCGTCGTTCATCCTGGACGAGGTCGAAGAGCAGATCTACAACCATGACCTGTTCATTCACTACACCGCCTCGATCATCGAGCACATGGGTGGCCGCGGTCCGAACGTGGTGGACGTGGCGCGACGCATTTACGACCAGTGGGCCGTGAACCACCACTTCGAGATGTACGACGATGCGGCGCCGGTGCTGAAGGGGTTGCAGGACCGGGGGTTGACGGTGGGCGTGATCTCGAATTCGCACCGCAGCCTCGACGCGTTTCGCGAACACTTCTCTCTGAACGGACTCATCCACGTCTCCGTGTCATCGTCCGAGCACGGCTACATGAAGCCGCACCGCAGCATCTTCGATGCGGCGCTGGAGCGCGCGGGCGTCACGGCGGCCGAGTCCATGATGGTCGGCGACAGCCTGAAGCATGATGTCGAGGGCGCGCTCAAGGCCGGCATGCAGGCCGTGCTGCTGCGCCGATCCGGCGAGGTGCCGGCGGGGCTGCCGCCGGAGGTCCCGGTGATTCAAACGCTTTTACAACTGACGGACGTTCTATGACGACGGATCTGTGCGTTCGGCACCTTACCACCATCGACGAGTTCCGGCAGGTGGTCGCCCTCGAGCAGGCAATCTGGGGCTATACCGACCTCGGCGACATCGTCACCGTCCCGGTCTTCATCTTCACCGTCAAGCGCGGCGCCACGTTGATCGGCGCCTTCGACCCTTCGACTCCGCCGGATCCGGCTTCGCTCGGGGCAAGTGGCGGCCGGATGGTCGGCTTTGCCTATGCCGTGGTCGGCATGAAGGACGGCCGGCCGATGATGTGGTCGCACATGGCGGGGGTGCTGCCCGAGTATCGCGGCGGCCTGGGATACCGGTTGAAGCTCGAGCAGCGCGCGCGGGCGCTGGCCCAAGGCTACGAGCTCATCGAGTGGACGTTCGATCCGCTGCAGGCGATGAACGCGCACTTCAACTTCGCCAAGCTGGGCGGCGTGGTGGAGGAGTATGCCGAGAATTTCTATGGCCAGTCAACCAGCGCGCTTCACCGCGGCACGCCGACCGATCGCCTGATTGTCAGCTGGCGAATCGGCGAGCCCCACGTCGTTCGCCGGCTGGAGCCCGCCTCCGCCAAGGCTCCGGGGGACAAGCAAACCTCCGGGCTGCGCGCCGTGTCTCATGAAGTGGGGATGGCCCCGGTGGTGAATGTCACGGCCCTGGACGGCGGCTGGCGCGAGGTCAAGAGCATCGACCTGACGGTGGACGAGCGGCGCCTGTGGATCGAGATCCCTACGGGATTCACGCAAATGCAGCAGCAGGCGCCCGAACGGGCGCTGCAGTGGCGGTTGCACGTGCGGCAGATGTTCCAGGAGTACTTCGCCAGGGGCTACCGCGCGGTGGACTTCGTGCTGCAGCGAGAGGCCGGCTTCGGCCGCTATCTCCTCGCAAAGAAGGCGTAACTAGCCGGGCGGCCAAGCCAAGTTGCGTCCGCCGAGCAGGTGCAGGTGGATGTGGAACACCGTCTGCCCGGCCTGGGCGTTGCAGTTGAAGACGGTTCGATAGCCCGGACCGTCGAACCCCTTCTCCTTTGCAATCGCGGCCGCGCGCCGCACCATCGAACCCACCAGCTCATCGTCCGCGACTGACAGGTCGTTGAGCGTCGAGACGTGCCGCTTCGGCACGATCAGCACGTGCGTCGGCGCCTGCGGATTGATGTCGCTGAAGGCGACCAGCTGATCGTCTTCGTAGACTTTCGACGCGTGAATCTCGCCCGCGATGATCTTGCAGAACAGGCAGCTCATGCGCCGATTCTACGCGCGATTATGGCCATGCGGGCAATCCCCTGCAGGTCGTTGCGAATGCCGAGCAGGTGCAGCCCACAGTGCGCGGCGACGAGGTCCGTCACGGCGGCGGCCTGTTGATGGCCCATCTCCAGCAACAGGTGGCCGCCAGGGGCAAGGTGGGTGAGCGCGGCCCGCAGCACGCCGGCGAGGTCGTCGAGGCCTTCCGCACCGGCGGCGAGGGCCGAGCGGGGTTCGAAGTCGTGGACCTCGGGCGCCAGGTCCGCGTACTCCGCGTCGGTCACGTACGGCGGGTTGGACACGATCAGGTCGAACGGACCGGTGATGCCGTCCAGGTACGGCGTTTCGCGGAAGCCGATGCGGTCGGCCACCCCGTGACGCTGTGCATTGCCGCGTGCGACCTCCAGCGCCGGCGCCGAGATGTCGGTGGCCACCACCTGCGCGCGTGGGAACTCGGCGGCCAGCGTCACCGCCAGGCAGCCGCTGCCGGTGCCGATGTCGGCGACCGTGACGAACGCCAGCGTTAGCGCTTCCTCGATGATGAGCTCGGTCTCGGGTCGCGGGATCAGTACCGCCGGCGATACCGCGAAGTCGCGGTTCCAGAACTCCTGCGCGCCGGTGATGTAGGCGATCGGCTCACGCCGCGTCCGCCGTGCGATGGCGGCATCGTAAGCAGCGGCGAACGTGCCTGGAGGCGGTTCGCGGTCGCGGGCGTGAACCGTCGCGCGATCCCAGCCGAGCGTGTGCATGGCCAGAAACAGCACGTCTCGTGCGGCCTCGGCGGGCTCGATGCCGGCCGCCACCAGGCTGGCCTTCGCGGTGGTGAGGTACTGACGGAGGGTCATTGGCACAGGCAACCCTGAAGGGTTGCCTCCACATTGCTGCTACTGGCCAGACTGGGTCACTTCGCGGAGCTTCTCGGCCGTGTAGTAGGTGCTGAGGGCATCGATCAGCTCGTCGAGATAGCCGTCCATGACGTCGTGCAATTGATGGGAGGTGAAGTTGATCCGGTGATCGGTGACGCGGCTCTGCGGAAAGTTGTAGGTGCGAATTTTCTCGGAGCGGTCGCCGGTGCCGACCTGGCTCTTGCGGTCCTTCGCAATCGCATCGTGCTGCTTCTGCATTTCCGCGTCGTACAGGCGGCTGCGCAGCACCTTCATCGCCTTGGCGCGGTTCTTCACCTGTGACTTCTCGTCCTGCTGCGACACCACTGTGCCGGTGGGGATGTGGGTGATGCGCACGGCCGAGTAGGTGGTGTTGACGCTCTGGCCGCCGGGGCCGCTCGAGCAGAACGTGTCGATCCGCAGGTCCTTGTCATGGATCACGATGTCCACTTCATCGGCCTCGGGCAGCACCGCGACGGTGGCGGCCGAGGTGTGGACGCGGCCGGCCGATTCGGTGGCCGGCACGCGCTGCACGCGGTGCACGCCGCTTTCGTACTTCAGCTTGCTGAAGGCGCCCTTGCCCTCGATGGCGACGACCACGTCCTTGACGCCGCCCTTGTCGGCCTCGCTGAGCGACATCAGCTCGACCTTCCAGCGCTGGCGCTCCGCGTAACGAACGTAGGCGCGGTACAACTCGCTGGCGAACAGCGCCGCTTCCTCGCCGCCGGTGCCGGCGCGAATTTCCACCATCACGTTGCGATCGTCGTTGGGGTCCTTGGGGACCAGCAGGATCTTGATTTGGTCCGAGAGGCGTTCCTTGCGGACATTGAGATCGTTCAACTCCTCGAGGGCCAGGTCGCGCATCTCGGGGTCGGCGCCCTTGATCATCTCTTCGGTGCTGGCGAGCTCCTGGCTCACCGCCTTGAACTCGCGGTAGGTCTGGACGAGCTCCTCGATCTCGGCGAGCGCCTTCGACTGCTTGCGGAACTCGTTGGCATCGCTCTGCACGGCGGCCGTGCCGAGCGACGCCATCAGCTCCTCGTACTTGCCTTCAACGGTTTCGAGCTTGTCGAACAAAACAACTGCTCCTTGTCGGCGGCACCCCTAAAGGGGTGCCCTACAGGGGAAATTCTTAACGGGCAATTCTCGTAGGGCCTCCCTTGATGGGGGGCCGCAAATCTAGCCGCCGGAGACCGGCGGCAGAAACGCAACTTCGTCGCCGTCGTTGACCGTCGCGGAAAACTTCGAGTAATCGGCGTTAACCGCGCACGAGATCGATTTCTCGTACGGCGACAGTTCCGGGTACTCGGCCACGAGACCCGCCCATAGGGCGCCGACCGTGGCGCCGCTCGGGGCTTCGCGCCGAAGCTCGCCGGCGCCGGCAATGTCGCGCAGACGGGCAAACAGGCGGATCGTTACGCGCATGCGATCTTCCGCGCCTGCTCGCGCGCCTCGGTGTTGCCGGGATCGGCGGTGGCGCCCTCAATCCACACGTCGCCGCCCTCGAAGTATTCGTGCTTCCAGATCGGCACGATCTGCTTGATCCGTTCGATCGCGTAGCGCGACGCGGCAAACGCATCGGCCCGGTGCGGCGATGCCGCCGCAATCGCCACGCTCGCCTCGCCAATCGCCATGCGGCCCACGCGGTGATGAATGGCCAGCCGCACCGCCGGCCACTCTGTCGATGCCTCGGTCACGATCAGGTCCAGGGCGCGCCGCGCCAACGCATCGTACGCTTCGTACTCGAGGTGCAGGACGCGCCGCCCCAGGTTGTGATCGCGCACCAGCCCGATGAACGTCACCACCGCGCCAATGCCCGACGGGTCGAGGGCGCGCACGAGGGCGTCGGTGTCGAGCGGCGCCGTGGTGATAGCGGTCAGCGGGACCATGCAGCCCTTCAGTATAGCTTCCAGAAGTGGTTGAGCGGCCGGTGGCCGCCTCCCAGCGGAATGCCCGGATGCATGGCGCCGGCGACATACGCCTTGGCCTCGCGCACGGCGTCGACCAGGTTCGCCCCCTTCGCCAGGTGCGCGGCAATCGCCGCCGCGAACGTGCACCCGGTGCCGTGGGTGTTCGGACCTTCGATGCGGGGGCCGACAAATTCGTGGAACTGACCGCGCTCGAGCAGCACATCGACGATTTCGGGTCCCGCGAGGTGCCCGCCCTTGATCACGACCGCCGCCGGCTTGAGCGTGGCGATGCGGCGCGCCGCTTCGCGCATGTCCGCGACCGACCGGATCGGCATCTTTGCCAGGACTTCGGCCTCGGGAATATTGGGGGTCACCACGCGGGCGAGGCGCAGCAGCGTCCAGCGCACGGCGTGCACCGCTTCCTCATCGAGCAGGTGATCCCCGCTCTTGGCCACCATCACCGGGTCGACCACCAGGTTGGGCAGGTCGAATGACTCGACGGCCGCGGCCACCGCCTCCACGATCTGGGAGGTCGCCAGCATGCCGGTCTTGACCGCCTGGCACCCGATGTCGCCAGCGACGGCCTCGATCTGCGCGGTCACGAAGTCGTCCGGCACGACGTGGATGCCGGTGACGCCCAGCGTATTTTGCGCCGTCAGCGCCGTAATCGCCGAGGTGCCATAGACGCCGTGGGCGGCAAATGTCTTTAAATCGGCCTGGATGCCGGCACCGCCGCCAGAATCGGACCCCGCGATGGTCAGGGCGGCGGGCATAGTAGAATTCCGTGTCATGGCATCACGTCCCCAGGTTTCGCACGCATCCACGATTCTCGATCAGGTCAGCATGCGCGCCGGCTCCGCCAGCGCGTGGACCGGCGTGCAGGTGCTCTCGGTGGTCTTCGTGGCGGTGCTCACGGCGGCGGCGGCGCAGCTCAGCTTTCCGCTGCCGTTCACGCCCGTGCCGTTCACCATCCAGCCGATGGTCGTGCTCATCGGCGCGGCGGTCCTCGGGTCCCGCCTCGGTGCGCTCAGTCAGATCCTTTATCTCACGCTTGGCCTCGCCGGCCTGCCGGTGTTTGCGTTCTCGCCTGAGCTGCCGCAGGGCTTTCTGCGCCTCATGGGCCCGACCGGAGGTTACCTGATGGCCTATCCGGCCGCGGCGTTCCTCACCGGGCTGCTGGCCGAGCGCGGCCTCGACCGCCGTTACCGGTCGTCGATCCTGGCCATGGCCGCCGGCCTGTCGGTGATTTTCGCCGGTGGCGTGCTGTGGCTGGCGAACGGCCTCGGTCTGACCGCGGCGCTGGCGACCGGCCTCTATCCGTTCGTGATCGTCGACGTGATCAAGATCGTCGCGGCGGGGCTGGTGCTGCCGAGCGCCTGGAAGCTCCTCGGCGCTCGCTAGTTACTTCCCGAAGATCAAGAAATACTGATACGGCAAGAAGGGCTCCTGGCGCACCAGCCGGAGCCCTGCCTTGGCCGCGTCCTTCACCACCACGTCCGGGCTCACGCGTTCCTCGGGTGACGGTCCGGGCCCGCTACCATCCAGCCTGAAGTCGATGACGCCGATTCGCCCGTTCGGCTTCAGCGCGCGCGCGAGGTTGGCAAGCATGGTCACGCGGTCTTCCACCTCGTGATAGGCGTCGACGATCAGGATTGCATCCATGGCTGCGGCCCGCAGGCGCGGGTCGCTGTTCTGCCCATGCACCGCGCGCACGTTGGTCAACCCCTCGCGCTGCACCCGGCGGGTAATGGCGTTGATCATCTCGGTCTGGACGTCTTCGGCGTAGACCAGGCCCTGCGGGCCCACGCGGCGGGCCAGCCGGATGGTGAACCAGCCGCTGCCGGCGCCAATGTCGGCCACCACCGAGGCCTCGGCAATGCCCAGGGCGTCCATGATCTGATCCGGCCGCTGCCAGAGGTCGCGGTCGGGTGCTTCGAGCAGGCCGAGGTCAGAGGGAGGAAACAGCCGCCCGTGTCTCGGACTCTGTGGGGACGCTGATGCCGCCAGCAGGAGCACCGCCGCCACCGCCAAAACAACCTTCACACCGCTATGTTACCGGCGAAATGTATAAATGGGGCCAGGCCCCCAAAATCACCAAGGGATGATTGGGGTCAGGCCCCCGGAGTCACCATTCGGGGAACCTGCGGCGAAGCATCGCCGCGAGTGGTGGACTTCCAGTGTGGACTGTGGAAAAGGGGGCCTGGCCCCAATCATCCATCGGCGCGGAGCGCCGACATGGGATCTACGCGCGTCGCCTGGCGGGCGGGGAGCCAGGTGGCCACCAGGGCGACCAGGCCGAGCGCCGTCACCACGGCGGCGTAGGTGAGCGGATCGAACGGGCTGACGCCGAACAGCAGCGAGCTGAGCAGGCGCATCAACAGCGAGGCCGACACCAGGCCGACCCCCAGGCCGATGCCGGCCAGCGCGACGCCGCGGCTGATGAACATGCGCTGCACCGTGCCGCCGTGCGCGCCAAGCGCCATGCGGATGCCGATTTCGCGCCGCCGCTGCGACACGATGTAGGCGATCACGCCGTAAATCCCGACCACGCCGAGCAGCAGCGTGACCGCGGCGGCAATGCCGAGGACCACGAGCACGAACGATGTCTGCGCCATCGACTCGTCGTAGATCTGCGACAGCGTGCGCACGCGCGCGAGCGGCAGATTGGGGTTGAGGCTCCACACCGCGCGCTGCACCTCCGGCAGGAAGGTGCTCGACTGCAACCGAGACGACCGGATGGCATACGCCAGCGATCGCTGGATAAAGGGCTGGCCGTCGAAGCCACCAGACAGGATCGGCCAGTAGATCGTCGTCGGCGATGGCTGCGTCGCGCCGTCCTGCCGGTCGTCGCCGACGACACCAACGATCTCAACCCACGGTGTTTGCGAGGAACGGCGAATGCGCCGGCCGACGGCTCGTGACGGTTCCCTCCAGTACTCGCGCGCCAGGTTGTCGCTGATCAGCACGACGGGGGCCAACGTCTGCGCGTCGCGCCACGTCAGGTCCCGGCCGGCGACAATGTGATTGCCAATCGCCTCGAAGTAGCCTTCGCCGATGTATTTGTGACGCCGCAACGTCGGGATCTGCCCCTCGGGCGCCGGGAAGTCCTCGACCCAGACCGGATCGTTGTTGTTGTTCCCGTCCATCGGCAGAGACGAAGTGGTGCCAACCGCCACCACGCCCGGCACCGCCTCGATGCTGCGCACGATCTGCTCGTGCAGTTGCGCCACCTGCCCGGCGTCGCTGACCACAGCTTGCGGAATCGAAATGCGCAGCGTGAGCACCTCTTCCGGCTTCGTGAAGCCGGGCGGCACGTCGCGAATGGCCAGGAACGTGCGGACCATCAGGCCTGACGCCACCAGCAGGATGGCCGCCAGCGCGACCTGCGCGACCACGAACGTGTTGCGTGCGCGATGCCGTTCACGGCCTTCGCCTGACCCGCGCGAGCTGTCCTTGAGCGCGGCGGCCAGGTTCGGCCGCGCGTACTTGAGCACCGGGATTGCGCCGAACAGCAGGCCCGCCACGAACGACAGGCCGAGGGTAAACACCAGCACGACCGGATCGAGGGTAATCTCGTTCAGGCGCGGCAGTTGCGCCGGCTGCAGGTAAACGAGCAGCTGGATGCCACCGTAGGCCAGCCCCACGCCGAGCACGCCGCCGAGCATGGCCACCAGCAGCGATTCGGACACCAGCTCCCACGCCACGCGGCGCGCCGAGCCGCCGAGCGCCAGGCGCACGGCCAGCTCCTGCTGACGCCCTTCGGTGCGTACCAGGAACAGGTTGGCGACATTGGCACAGGCGACGATCAGCACGAGCGCGACGGTGCCGAGCATCAGCCACAGCATGCGGCCGACGTCGCCGACCACGTCCACCGCGAGCGGCCGCACCAGGCTGCCGAAACGCGCCTCGTCGAACATCTTCTTGGTGAAGCCCGGGGGGAGCGGGAAGCGCTCGGTCAACGTCGGCAACAACCGCTCGACATCGGCGTTGGCCTGGGCGATCGACACGCCCGGCTTGAGCCGCGCCAGCCCCTGGTAGCTGAAGCCGGCCGCATGGATTTCAGCGCGGTTGAACTGGAACGGGACAAACAGCGATGGGTTCTGATTCAGGAAGCGGAAGCCCTCGGGCAGCACGCCGATGACTTCGTGCGGCCGGCCGTTGAGTATCAGCGACTGGCCAATCGCCGCCGGACTGCTGCTGAACACCCGCTCCCAGTACCGATGCGAGAGCATCACCACATCGGGACCGGTCGGCAGGTCATCGTCGCGGCTGAAGCCACGGCCGAGCGCCGGCCGCACGCCGAGCACGCCGAGCGTGCCGTCGGTGACGTTCATCGTCTGCACCTGCTCCGGTTCGCCGCGGCCGGTGACCGTCGCCGAGCCGTTGGTCCACAACCCGATGTCCTCGAACACCTGCGCGCTGTCGCGATACATGAAGTAGGTGGCGGCCGACTGGTTGAGCGGTCCCGCCATCACGCCCGGGGCCACGTGCCATACCCCCACCAGCGAGGCCGGCTGGTGATACGGCAGCGGCTTGAGGATGATGCCGTTGACGACGCTGAAAATCAGGGCGTTGGCGCCAATCGCGGCGCCCACCGTCATGACCGCGGTCAGGGCGAATGCCGGGCTCTTGAAGAGGCGGCGCAGGGCGAGTTTCACCCTGAGTGAGACGATGGCGGAGCGTGGGAAGTTCGCCTAAACTGTGCAGATATGCTCCCCAGCTTCTTCGATTCCGTGGTCGCCCTGATTGTGAAGACCTCCACGGACCTGCCGCCCGATGTGCGGGCGGCCATGCGGCATGCCCGCGACACCGAGGCGGCCGACTCGCGCGCGGGCCAGGCGCTCAGCATCATCAGCCAGAACATCGACCAGGCGGCCGAAGTCGAAGGGGCCATTTGCCAGGACACCGGCATGCCGACCTTCGAGGTGAAAACCCCGGTCGGCGTGAACCAGATCCTGCTCAAGAAGCAGATCAAGGACGCCATTGCCGAGGCCACCAGGCGCGGCAAGCTGCGCCCCAACTCGGTCGATTCGCTGACCGGCGAGAACAGCGGCAACAACCTGGGCCCCGGCACGCCGGTAATCCACTTCGAGCAGTGGGAGCGCGACGACATCGAGGTGAAGCTGCTGCTGAAGGGCGGCGGCTGCGAGAACATGAACGCGCAGTACTCGCTGCCGGCCGAGCTGCCGCACCTGGGCCGCGCCGATCGCACCATGGAGGGCGTGCGCAAGTGCATCCTCCACGCGGTGTGGAACGCGCAGGGCAAGGGCTGCGCCCCGGGTGCCATCGGCGTGTGCCTTGGCGGCGACCGCACGAGCGGCTATGTCGAGGCCAAGCAGCAGCTGTTCCGCAGCCTCGACGACCTCAACCCCGACGCGCGGCTGGCCGATCTCGAGGCCGAGATCATGCGCACCGTGAATACGCTCGGCATCGGCCCCATGGGTTTCGGCGGCCGCATCTCGCTGATTGGCTGCAAGGTCGGCGCGCAGAACCGGCTGCCGGCCAGCTTTTTCGTGTCGGTCGCCTACGACTGCTGGGCCTATCGCCGCCTGGGCGTGACGCTCGACGGCACCACCGGGGCGATCAAGGAATGGCTCTATCGCGATCCGTCGGTGCCGACCATTCCGATGATGGACCAGGCCGGCTTCAAGCGCACCGGCCGCGAGGTGGTGCTGCGCGCGCCGATCGACGAAGCCACGATTCGCTCCCTCAAGGTCGGTGACGTCGTCCTGGTCAGCGGCCCCGCTTATACGGGCCGCGATGCGGTGCATCATCACCTGGCGAGCCACGCGCCGCCGGTGGACCTGAACGGCGGGGTGATTTATCACTGCGGCCCGGTGGTGGCCAAGCAGGCCGACGGGTCATGGAAGGTGACCGCGGCCGGGCCGACCACCAGCATCCGCGAGGAGCCGTACCAGGCCGACATCATCGGCAAGTACGGCATTCGCGTGGTGATGGGCAAGGGCGGCATGGGGGGCAAGACCCTGGCCGGCCTGAAGCAGCACGGGGCGGTCTACCTCAACGCCATTGGTGGCGCGGCACAGTTCTACGCGCGCTGCATTGACCAGGTGGAGGGAGTGTCGCTGCTCGAGTTTGGAACTCCTGAGGCCATGTGGCATCTACAACTTAGGGACTTCCCGGCAATCGTGACCATGGATGCCCACGGCAACAGCCTGCACCAGGACCTGGAGCAGGAATCGGGTAGCCGGCTCGAAGCCCTGGCGGCGCCTGCCTTTCCCGCGGTTGCGGAAGGGGCCTGATCTGGTAGAATTACGACTAAAGTAGTCCTATAAAGAGGCTTATCGACATGCAAACTGAAACGCAGACCCTCACTCTGAACATGCCCCCGATGACCGATCCGATGATCACGGTCACCGAATCGGCGGCCGGCAAGATCCGCGAACTGCTCGCCGAAGAGGGCAAGCTCGAAAGCGGCCTGCGCGTGTTCGTGCAGGGCGGCGGTTGCTCGGGCTTCCAGTACGGCCTGATGATCGAAGAAGGCGGCGGTGTCGGCGACCAGCTGTTCGAGTCGAACGGCGTGCGCCTGTTCGTTGATCCGGTGAGCGTCAGCTACCTGAAGGGCGCCGAAGTGGACTTCGTCGACACCATTACCGGCGGCGGCTTCACCATCAAGAACCCCAACGCCACTTCGACCTGTGGCTGCGGCTCGTCCTTCAGCGCGTAAGCAGGGCGCTGCCATGGCCACCCCGGCGGCCATCCCGGATCTCGATCGGCTGCGGCCGGCCGGCACGAAACGTTCGAGCAAGCGCGACCTGATCGTCAACGTGTTCCTCAAGCAGGAGGGACACCTGAGCGCCGACGATCTGGTGGTGCTAATCAAGCGCGAGGACGAGCGGATCAGCCGGGCCACGGTCTATCGCACCCTGCAGTGGATGGAAGAGGCGGGCATCGCCCGCAAGGTGGACTTCGGCGAGGGCCGGTTCCGCTTCGAGCACTCGTACCGGCATCCCCGGCACTTCCACCTGATCTGCAAGACCTGCAACCGCTCGTACGAGTTTCTCAGCTCCGACATCGAGTCGCTGGTCGAAGAAGTGGCGGCGGCCCGCGCGTTCACCGCGCGGCAGAGCGTCGTCCAGGTCTACGGCACGTGCGACGCCTGCACGACCGGCCGCGCGCCGGAAGAGTCCTCGAATTCCGAACTGCTGTTCGCGCGCGATGCCTTGCGCATTGCGATTGCCACGGAGCGCAGCGGCATGGAGTTTTACGGCCGGGGCGTGAAGCTGGTCAAGGATCCACGGGCCCGCGAGATCTTCCGCAAGCTGGCCACCGAAGAAGTGCACCACCTGAAGACCCTGGAGGCGCGTTACGACGCGCTGCTCAAGCAGGACCCGCTGCTCGAGTCGCGGCCGACGTTCCTGTTTTTCAAGGGCGCGGCCAACGGGCTGTTCGCTGCCGGCACCGATCAACTGCGCCGCGACGGGGTCGACGACCTCGAGGCCTACCGCATCGGCATTCGCTGCGAGCGCGGCTCGCACCGCTTCTTCAAGCGCTACGGCGAGCGTTTCGAAGACTCGGAAGGCAAGCAGGTCTTCCTCGATTTCGCCGAAGAAGAACGCGAGCACCTGGAGCTGCTGATCCGCGAGTACCGCGCCCTCGTCAAGCGACAGCGCGCCGGTCACAAACCACTGGGCACGGCCAAGCGTCCGCGCGCCAGCGCGCCGGACAAGGCCCGTAGCCGCGCCGCCAGCCGTTGATCGACCTCCATCTCCACACCACGGCGTCCGACGGCCGCCTGACGCCGCCTCAACTGGTGGCGCGCGCTGCGGCCGCCGGCATCACCACCATGAGCGTGACCGATCACGACACGGTCGCGGCGCTGGCCGAGGCCGGTGTCGAGGCGGCGGCGCGCGGCATCCGCTTCATCGCCGGCATCGAGATCACCTCCGTCGCCGACGAACGCGACGTCCACCTGCTGGGTTACTTCTTCGATCCTGCGAGCCCGGCGCTGCTGACCTTTCTCGAGGGCCAGCGCGCGCAGCGCGTGGCGCGCGTCCGCGAGATCGGTGCGCGGCTGGCCACGCTCGGCATGCCCGTGGACGTCGAGTCGATGGTCACCGCCGCGGCGACGCGGCCGGGCACCTCGATTGGCCGGCCACAGGTGGCGCGCGCGCTGGTCGCCGCCGGCCATGTCGCGTCGGTCGCCGAGGCCTTCGAGCGCTGGCTGGCCACGGGCCTGCCGGCCTTCGTGCCGCGCACCGGCCCGAGCCCGGCGACGGTCGTGGCGGCCATCCAGGCGGCCGGCGGGGTGGCGTCGTTCGCGCATCCGGCCGTGACCAGGCGCGATGCGCTGATCGGTCCGCTGGCGGAGTCGGGGCTCGATGCCATCGAGGTCTATCACTCGGATCACATGCCGGAAGACGTGCAGCTGTATCGCGGGCTGGCGCAGCGGCTGGGCATCCTCGTCAGCGGCGGCTCTGACTTCCACGGAGAGGATCCGCTGGCGCCGGTGGAACGGTCGCGCGCCCGGCGCAGCACGCTCGGCGCGGTGATGCTGCCTCCCGACGACCTGGCGGCGCTCGAGCAGCGCGCCCACGCACGGCGCCCGTCGTGAGCGAGGCCCCAGCACTGCTCGTTGTTCAAGACCTGGTCAAGGACTACCAGGGACTCCGGCCGTTGCGCATGCAGTCGCTGGCGCTGGCGCCCGGGGAGGTGCTGGCCGTCGGTGGACTGGATGCCCTGGCCGCCGAAACCTTCGTGCACCTCGTAACCGGCGCGGCGCTGCCAGACGCGGGCGACATCGCCCTGTTCGGCCAGAACACCAGGACGATTGCCAATCTTGACGCGTGGCTCAAGTCGCTGGATCGGCTCGGCATGGTCACCTCCCGCGGCGTGGTGGTCGAGATGTTCTCGGTGCTGCAGAACATCGCGTTGTCGTTCACGCTCGAAGTCGATCCGATCGATCCGGAGGTGCTGCCGCAGGTCGCGGCGCTGGCTCGCGAAGTGGGGATCGCGGCCGCGGACTTTGACGTTGCCGCCGGCCGCGCCCGTCCCGACACTCACATGCGCGTGCACCTGGCCCGGGCACTGGCGCTCGGTCCGCAGCTGCTGATCGCCGAGCATCCGTCCGCCAGCCTGCCGCGAGACACCGTGGCAGCGTTTGGCGCCGACCTGGTCCGCCTCGCCCGCTCTCGCGGCCTGGCGCTGCTGGCGCTGACGGCCGACGCTGAACTCGCCAGGGCGATTGGCGGCCGCCGCGTCGAGCTGGTGGCGGCGACCGGTGCGTTGAAGCCCGTTGGATTCCTGAAGAAGTTGTTCTCTTGAACCCTGCACCCTTGAACCTTTGAACCCGTGAACCTGTCCATGACTCCTGCCCTCGTTCTCTTTGACATCGACGGCACGCTGCTGCTGAGCGGCCGCGCCGGGATGCGCGCGATGACGCGTGCGTTTGCCACCACCTTCGGCGTCCCCGACGGCTTCAGGCACGCGTCATTTGGCGGCCGCACCGATTCGTTTCTCCTGTCGCAGGCGCTGCAGGCGGCCGGCCTGTCCGACACGCCCGGCAACCACGCGCGGTTCCGCAACGCGTACCTGCCGCTGCTCGAGGAAGAGATCCAGCACGATGGCACCGGCCACAAGGGACTGATGCCCGGCGCCCGCGAGCTGGTCGAGGCGCTTGCCGACCACGACCACCTGCACCTCGCCCTGCTGACCGGCAACTACCGCGCGGCGGCCGAGATCAAGCTGACGTACTTCGAATTGTCGGACTTCTTCGAATGGGGCGCCTTCAGCGACGATGCCGCGGATCGCAATGCGCTGGTGCCGATCGCGCGGCAGCGTGCCGAGACCTACGACGTGCCGGCCGAAGCGCTCGAGCGCGTCATCGTCATCGGCGACACGCCGCACGACATCGAATGCGCGCGCGTGGCGGGGGCGCAGTGCATTGCCGTGGCGACCGGTGGACACTCGGTTGACGAACTGGCCGCCGCCGGCGCGGACTTCGTGCTGGCAGACTTGTCGGATACGCAGAAGGTGTTAGCGCTGTTGGTCTGAAGGTTGGCGGAAGCGCCTGGGAGTCGAACCCAGCCTGCCCCACAAGGAGGCAGCGACCGATTTTGAAGACCGGGAGGGCCACCGGGCCCCGTTCACTTCCGTCCCGATCATATCAGTCTGCAATCCCCAGCCAGTACGCGATCAGCCGCTGCGTCTCGAACAACGTGAAGCGCAGCGTCCCGCGTTGCCGCCACCAGCCGTCCGTGTCGGTCAGGTCGTAGCGCGATGCGCGGAGGATCACCTGCCCGCCGGTCGTCGCGACGCGCCGGTTCATCACCAGCCTGGCGCGCCGCGTGTGCTGCTTCGAGGTCACGACGATCACTCGCGACCAGTTCCTGGCCACGACGATGTCCCGCAGCGCGTCGGCTTCGTCCTTGGTGCTGTCCTGTTCGCCCAGGATCTCGATGGCCGCCGGCGGCACGCCCAGCCGGGTCAGCACGTCCACCTGCACGTCGATTTCCCGGTGGTATTGCACGCCGCGCCGCTGCAATTCCACTTCGCCATCGTCGGCAATCTGGCGCATCAGCAGCATTCGCGGCGCCCATCCTTCGTGGTAGAGGTCCACGGCCTCGAGCGGACGCTCGAACAGGGTGCCGCCCAGCACGAAAATGGCGTCGGCTTTCTGCAGGGGATCTTCGACGACGAGCCAGGCGCCCAGGCGCGGCGCGGCCAGGGCAGCCAGCACCAGAAGGAGAGCCGCGATGGCGGCCAGGCGGACAAGGATACGTTTCAAGGCGACGAACTCCGGCCCCAGGCGGGTGGGGCCGGCCTTACTCTACCCTTCAACGAGCCGCACGTCTCCTGCTCTGGGGCCCTTCTGGGATTCCTCGATGACGAACTCGACGCGCTGTCCTTCGCGCAGCAGTTCAAACACCGCCCCGCGAACGGAACTGCGGTGGAAGAAATGCTCCAGGCCGGATTCATCACGAATGAATCCGAAGCCCTTGTCGATAAGGAGCCGTGCGATTGTTCCGGTCGGCATAACCTGTCCTCCGATGAACCGAAGCCTGTAGGAAACGCCCTCCAGGCCGCCGCACCCACGATACCGGTGGTATCAAAAATGAGGCCGATTACACTGTGGCCACTGGCAAGGGGGGCGCGAAAACGGGGCCAGTGTAGGCAGGTCAACAATGGGAAGTCAAGTATACGTCTCGAATTGTAACGATATTTACACAGCTCGAGCGTTCGGTACTGGATTGCACAGTTTTGAACGGGAAAGGCCATGATCCGTGGCATCGTGCTGGCGGCCGGCGCCTCGTCCCGAATGGGCAAGGCCAAGGCCGCGCTACCTTTAGGGACAACCGGAGACACGGTGCTGTCGCGGGTCGTGACTACCTTGCTGGCGGCCGGTCTCCCCAGCGTGGCGGTGGTCGCCGGCGCGCACATTGATGCTGTTCGCGCCGCGATGCCGGCGTTTGAACCGCGCGCGCGGGTGGTCGAGCACCTGGGCTGGGCCGAGGGGCAGCTGTCGTCGCTGCTGGCTGGGCTGGCCGCCGTGGACGACCCCCAACTCGAGGCGATCCTGGTCACCCTGGTGGACGTGCCGCTCGTGCGGCCCACCTCGGTTGCCGCCATCGTCGCCGCATGGCGAGAGTCGCGCGCGCCCATCGTGCGGCCGGTCCATGGCAAGCAGCACGGGCATCCAGTGATTTTCGATCGCCGCGTGTTCGGCGACCTGCGGCGTGCCGATCCGAAGGTGGGGGCGAAAGCCGTGTTTGCGACGCATGCGTCGCGGCGGCTCGACGTGCCGATCGAAGACCCGGGCGCGTACATCGACATCGACACGCCCGACGAGTATCGATCCGTGCTGAAGCGCCCGGACGGCAGCTAGACGTTGTTCACCACGCCGTTGAGGCCCCGGGGAAAGAAGCCGCCGGCGGCGGCGAAAGGCGTCGCGGTGCGGTAGAGCACGGCCAGCGCCTGGCTCGCGCTGCGAACGTTGCAGAGGCCTTCGGCATCGACGTTGAAGTACCGGCCCTCGGCCGAGGGGGGCGGCGGCACGTCGAGCGCATCGAAGCGGGTGACGACCAGGCCGCGTTCCGATATGAGGCTCCGGAACGTGTTCGCGTGCTGGGCTTCGGCGAGGGCCAGGCCCACGGCGGTGGCCCTCAGGCGGGGATCGCCGATCAAGCTGCTCACGCCAAGGTACGACGTCATCACCAGGTCCTCGAACATTCGTGCGAGTGCGAGAAACTCGGCTTCGGACCGGAACCCCGTGCCCATGGCCTCGAGGTTGATGGCCGGCTTCGCGACGGCCAGGAAATCCAGCCGATCGCGCAAGGCCTTCACGTGGGCCCGTTCGTCGGCGGCCAGTTGCGTCACTACCTGGCGCAAGCGGGGCTCGAAGGCAATCGCGGCACCGCCAACGGTCTCGCCGGCCGTCCCGACGCCGCCAGTGGCGACGCTGTGGTCCGCGATTCGCCGGCCGCCGATGGCGACGGTATAGAACTCGGCCTGCAGGTAGTCCAGGTTCAGGATGAAATTCAGGATGTCGGTATCGGAGATCAGCCGCGCCTCGAGCGATGGCTGTGCTCGGGCGGGGGCCGCGCGAGTGGCAACCAACGACCCGATTCCAGCGCTCAACCCCCTACAGGCGAACTCGCGACGACTGATCCCCGCTTGTTTTCCGGCCATGACTCCTCAGTCATGAACCAGAGCAAGGGCTGTGCCACTAGCGACAGACGGGCTGGACGCCCTGGCCGCGAATCTGCGCGAACACCTTGGACGTGGCGTCGCCGTGGTTGCAGCCATTCAGGCGATAGCGCAGGTATTCGAGCACCCACACCACGGCGCCCTCGTTGTTCACAAACGACGAGCCGGCGCCGCGCCTGAGCTCGTCGCGGTACTTCACCTGCAGGGCGGTCATGAAGTCGAGCCCTTCGTTGCGCGGCGGGAAGGGAATGGTGCCGGCTGGCGTGAGCGCGCACACCCCGGAGACCCCGGTGTTGTCGATCGCGGCGAACACGCGGGTCTGCGCCGTCGAGTGATCGCACAGGCCGACCCGGTAACGCGCGTACTCGATCAGCCACACGACGATGCCTTCCGGATCGACGTAGGTAGTGACCTGGCCGGCGCGTAACTCGTTTCGGTACACGCCGATCAACTGGTTGAAGAAGTCGTTCGGCTCGTTGCGCGGCGGGAAACTGACGTTCGAGGTGACGCCGCCGCCGCCGTACAACGAGCGGCCCCCGGCGATGTCGTCGGCGGTCAGCGCGTCGAGGTTGCTGATCTCCGAATTCATCATCGCCCTGACGTTCTGGCCGTTCTCGTCGGGGTGGTCGAGGCCGAGAATGTGGCCGAACTCGTGCAGCGCCACGCGCATCAAGTCGTTGACCGGGGTGGTACCCGAGGTGCGCAAGTTACCGCGGTACGAGTTCCACGACTTGGCGTTGTTGAACACCACGTCACCCTCGATCTTGGCGCCGGTGCTGACGCGATACCAGCTCGTGGCGATCGCCAGGGTGTCGCGGTCGAACGGCTCGCCGAACACGTCGGAGGCGAAGAACACGCTGTTGAGGCCGTCATTCTCGGCGCGCCGCGCGGTGGAGTTCTGCACGGCCGAGAACTTGACCAGGTCGACATGGGTGTTCCAGGTGGCCAGGGCATTGGTGGCCACCTGGTTCCAGCTGGTCGAGCCGTCCACCAGCGTGCTCGACGCGCTGCCCAATTGCAGCTGCATGGTCACCGTGCCGTTCGGCCACTTGTTGGCGAGCAGCGAGAAGCCGAGCGACGTGTCGGCCGCCGTCACGCCGAGCAGCAGCACGACCAGCGCTCCCCACAGGGTGCCGCGCCGTGGCCGCGTCATCGGCGCCTCGCAGCGGTCGCCTGTGCACGCACGGCGCCTTCCAGGTCGCTGAGGCGCATCGGGGTAATTGACGCGAGCGACGCGGGCGCCCGCTGCGGGCCGATCTGCGTCACGCTGCCGACGGCCTGCCCGTCGTGGGTGCGGACCCGGTCGACGCCGGAAACCAGGTCGCGCTCGACGCGCATGCGCCCATGCATCAATCCCACCAACGGGCTGATCCGTCTCGCTTCGCCGCCGACGAACAGCACGTCGCGCTGGCCCATGCGGAACGTGGGCATGCCGTGCACCATCATGCCGAGATCGCCGATCTCCCCGCCCATGAATGCGAGTTGGGTGACTGCGCCGACGTTCCCCTTCCAGACGGCTTCGACGCGGAAGGTGACCGAGGTCACGATGACGCGCCCGGCGGGTGTGGATTCCCACGCGGCACGCACGTTCATCACCTCACCGACGAAGATGGTACTGGCACCGGATACCAACGCGCCGAAGCTGGGGGGAATAACCGTGGTCGACCGCGCCACGCCGGTTGCCACCAGCGTGCACAGCAAGGTCAGCGGTAAGAGTCGCCGGAACAATGTGGGCCTCCTCAGGATTGAGGAGACAGGATAGTGCAGGACGGATGAGGTGCGGGGAGGTTCAGGGAGGTTCTCCCAGAACCCCCCAGAACCTTCCTGTACCACCCGAGGGTCAGGTTCTATCCGACCGTGAACGGAATGCTCGCGCGCGTGGTGCCCCAATCGATCTGGAGCGTGCCGCCCGCGGCGGTGTCCTGGATCGAGATGGTGAGCTGCTCGGCAGCGGCTGGAGCCGTGCCCAGCGTCATCGGCGCGCGGCCGAGGTCTTCGCCCTTCGGGTAGGGAACGCCCCACTGGCCCGTCTTCTTGCTGATCACGAGCTGCCACGTGCCACCGGTCGGAATCGTATACAGCGTGTAGGTACCGGCCGGCACGTGCAGCGAGCCGAACATCAGCATCTTGTCGGTCTTGAACATGGTGGCCTCGTCTGCGCCGGTGCGCCACTCACGGCCCTCGTACGGATCGACGTCCTTGCCTGGGGTGCGGCCCTTGAGCGAGGGCCGGCCGTACTCGATCGACAGGTTGGCACCGTCAACGGTGAACTCGGTCCGCACGTGGGGGCTGCCGGCCTTGCCGGGGTGAATCGTGGTGGTCTTCTGCGCGCTGACCGCGGCGCCAAACGCCAGCGCGGTGATCGCGACGGCCAAAATAGTTCGCTTCATCAGTGTCTCCTTCGCACGGCCGAGCTTGGCCTGCGTAACAATCTCCGATCGTAACCCAGATCAAAAAGCCGCTGCGATCCATCCTAAAAACAAATCCGACGAACCTGAGCGCCGCCTCAATCTTCAGACGCCAGTGGTCGTCCAAGCCTGCACTGGCAACCCTCTTGCGGGACGCGCGCCACGGCGCCGGTGCCGACCTGGAACAGGGCCGCCCGCAGGGGAACGATCAGAACGTCACTCCGGCGCTCACGCCGAAGGTGCGGGGCCGGCCGTTCTCACCGATGAAACCCGATGGCGCAAAGCCCTGGTAGGGGAGGGCGATGGGCACGTACATCGTGTTGAACGCGTTGCGAAGCCACGCTTCGGCGAAGAGCCACTTGCCGCGGCCGCCGACGCGGAGATTGGTCAAGCGATAGGCGTCTTGCCGCGCGGTGTTGGCCTCGTCGTACTCGAACGCGCCGGTCAGCACGACCTCGGCGCGGCCATAGAGCGTGACCGCCGAGTTCAGGGCGCGCGAGAGCTGGGTGCCGACCAACCCAGTATAGGCCGGCGTGAAGGGCAGCTTGTTGCCACCCACGTTGACGCCGGCGGCCATGGTGCCGTCCCTGAAATACGCGCTCGTGAAGCCAAACGACGTGAACACGTCCACCGACGGGTGCGGACGCGCCGTCAAGTCGAGCTCGAGGCCCCGGCTGTGGGCGCGGCCGACGTTGGCAATGTAGAACTGGCCCGGCACAAACGGGTTGGGCACGTTCAGCTGCATGTCGTCCCACTTGATCTGGAACACCGCGGCGCTGGCCGATGCCCTGCCGCCGGCGAAGGTCGACTTGACCCCGCCTTCGACGTGCCAGGCCTGTTCCTCGCCGAAGGCTTCGCTGCCGGGCAGCGCTGCCGGATTGAAGCCGCCGGCCTTGAAGCCGCGGCCGGCCGAGGCATAGAGCGATGTGTCGGTGACCGGCCGGTAGGCGACCGCGAACTGCGGCGACACATCCGAGAAGCTGTCCGCGGCGGTCACCAGGCTAGCCGGGGCAATCGCCGGCGTGAAGAAGGTGTTGAGGACGGCATCGCTCTGCTCATGGTCGAAGCGCAGGCCGACGATCAGGTCGGCTTTCTCCTTGAGGGTGACCGTCGCGTGGCCGAACAGGCCGATACCTGAACTGTCGATGGTGGATTCAGGCGAGGTCTGCGCTACCGCGAACGGAATCATCCGCGACAGGACGAACGGCGACAGCGAGTTGACCGCCAGCTGCTCGTAGCTCTGGTTGAAATACTCGAGGCCGCCCTGCCACTTCAACGTCACCGTGTCCGACAACTGCAGCGGGGCATTCTCCGGCGAGGCGATGCGCACCTCCTGCGTGAACTGGAAGTCTTCCTCGGCGTTGCTGCGGGTGGCGAGCGGCAGCGGCGTGTAGTCGAGGTCGGTCTCGTCTTCGGTGGTCCACTTCACGAAACCGGTGGTCGCCTCGATCGACAGGTTGAGGCCGGTGCCGCGCAGGCGCACCGTGGTGGCGTTGATGTCGCGGTTGGTGAAGCCCTCGAAGTCGCGCATGACCTCGAACGGGTTGGCGCGAATGGCGTTCAGGTCGCCGAGGGCGTAGTCGCCGTCGCGGTTGCGCTCGTGCGAATAGATGACGCGGGCCTGCCAGTTGGCGTTCGGCGTCAGCATCAGTTGCGCCTTCGCGAACGTGCCGTCGCGATAGTCGAGGTCGTTGCCGGTCAGCTGGTTGACCGTGTACCCCTCGCGCTGCTGCTTGCCCACCCCAAAGCTCATGGCCGCCTGGTCGCCGAGCGGGCCCGACACGCTGCCGCGCACTTCCCTGGCGCCGTAGTCGCCGAATGGCGCCACCACCGAACCGGTCCACGCCGTCGTGGACGGCCGCGCGCTCGTGACGTTGACGATGCCGCCAAGGGTGTTGCGGCCGAACAGCGGGCTCTGCGGTCCGCGCACGAATTCAATCTGATCGACGTCGAGCAACTCGATGTTCGACGAGTTGCTGTTCAACTGCGGCACGCCGTCGAAGTAGGTCGTGATCGCAGGATTGCCGGGACTTGAACCAATGCCGCGGAACCGGGCGTTGCTCACCTTGCGGGCGGTGAATTCGGTAAAGACCGTGTTCGGCGCGAAGATCGCCGCGTCGGTGACCGCGCGCAGGCCGGCGCTGGCAATGGTCTCGGCCGTCACCGCGGTGATGCTCGCCGGGACCGCCTTCACGTCTTCCGCCTCTTTCTGGGCGGTGACGATCACGGGCGGCAGGGTGATGCTGGGCGCCTGAGGCGCCTGCGCGAACGACAGGGTAGGAGCGGCCAGCCCAATCAGGACAGCCAAACGAAGTCTGAACATCTCGTCATTATGCACGGGCCTCCCGACGCGTTTCGGCCACGGCTTCCTTTCGTCCCTCAATACCTCGAAACCAACCCCAATGTTTCGTCGCGGTCGGTCCCGCCCCGCGCCACCTGGCAGCCACGAGGGCCGACCACGGCTGTAACTAATTGGCTACTAAGGAGATCAACACCGTCCCCGGTTCGTTGTAGGCTAGCTGAAATGGTGTGGTGGATCATGGCGGCCGGCGCGTTGGGCACCGGCGCGCGTTACCTGGCCGGCGTGTGGGTCCTCGAACGTTTCGGCGCCGGATTTCCGTACGCGACGATGGCCGTCAACCTCATCGGGTGCTTCCTGCTGGGCATGGTGACGCACCTCTCCGCCGTTGCGGTGGGCAGTGCCGAACTGCGCGCGGCCGTGGCCATCGGGCTGCTTGGCGGCTTCACGACCTACTCCAGCTTCAACCAGGAAACCCTGGCGATGCTGACGCACGGGGCCGCGGGTGCCGCCGCGTTGAACGTCGCCGCGACGCTGGCCGGAGGGCTGGTGGCCGGGTGGCTCGGTCTCGTTTTCGCGCGCCAACTTGTGGCATAGTCCCGCGCATGCGAATTCCGCTCGTCGTGATCGCGGTGGCCGGTCTGGCGGCCGTGTCGGCGCCCCCGGCTCCCGTGTTCGCGCAAGCGGGCCCGGCCGCGTCCGATTCCTGGCGTCAATGGGGCGGGCCGACACGCGACTTCATGGTCTCGTCCACCGGCCTGGCCGAGACCTGGCCCGAAGCGGGCCCGCCGGTGATCTGGAGCCGGCCGCTCGGCCCTGGGCACTCTGCCATTCTCGTGGACGAGGGCCGGCTTTACACGATGTACCGCGCCGGCAATGGCCGCGCGAAGCAGGGTCCGTGGGACGCCGAAGAAACCGTGGTTGCCATGGATGCCGCGTCGGGCCAGACGCTGTGGGAGCACAAGTATCCGTCGCGCCGTGAAGACTTCAGCTTTGGCGCCGGGCCGCATTCGACGCCGCTGATTGTCGGCAACCGGCTGTTCACCATCGGCACCAACAAGCAGCTGTTCGCGTTCGACAAGTCGAGCGGAAAGGTCCTCTGGTCGCACGACCTGGTCAAGGAGTTCAACTCGCCCGAGCTGCTGATTCGGCCGGTGGTCAAGACCGGCTACGGCTGCAGCCCGATCGCGTATCGCGACACCATCATCTGCAGCGTCGGCGGTCCCGGACAGTCGGTGATGGCGTTCCGGCAGAACGACGGCGCGGTGGTGTGGACGAGCGGCGACTTCCTGACGTCGGAAGCGCCGCCGATCCTGATCGAGATGGGCGGCCGTCAGCAGCTGGTGATCTTCGGCGGCGGCACCGTCAACGGCCTCGACCCGGCCACCGGCCGGATCCTGTGGTCGCATCCCCATGATCCCGGCAACGACCTCAACTGCGGGATGCCGTTGTTCGGCCCCGACAACATCCTGTTCGTCTCATCGGCATACCGGGCCGGCAGCCGGGCCATCCAGCTGAAGCAGGAGGGCGCCGCCACGCACGCCGAGGAGCTGTGGTTTACCAACCGCGTGCGCTTCATGTTCCTGAACGCCATTCGCGTGGGTGATCACGTCTACGGCACGACCGGCGACTTCGGCCCGGCGTTCCTGACCGCCCTCAACATCAAGACCGGCCAATCCGCCTGGCAGCACCGCGGCTTCGGCCGCGCGAGCCTGGTCTACGCCGACGGCAAGGCGATCATCATGGACGAGGACGGCGACCTCGCGCTCGCCAGGCTGGCGCCGGAGGGCGTGACCATTCTGGCGGAGGCCAAGACGGTGTTCGCCACCACCTCGTGGACCGTGCCCACGCTGGTCGGCAAGACACTCTACGCCCGCGACCGCGAGAAGATCGTTGCGCTCAACCTGGGGGCCCAGTAATGAGGTTCGGGGAACACGGATTGGGGGTCAGGGGGCTGGCGTGCCTCGTCCTGGCGTTGCTCGCGACGGCGACACTCGTGGCCCAGCCGCCGGACTTCTCGGGCACCTGGGTGTTGGACCAGGCGAAGAGCCAGGTGGTGGCGACCGCTGGTTTCACCGGGTTGATCTCCGCGGGCGCGCCGGCGACGCTGCACATCACCCAGCCCGCCAACGGCAGTGTCGTCGTCGAAAGCCAGATCAACGAGCAGCACGCCCGGATCTACAAGCCGGGCGGACAAACGTCCACACCGGCCGGCCAGGGTGGCGCGGTGACGATGACCACGAAGTGGGATGGCCGCACGCTCGTGAGCGAAGGCGCCATGAAGGCGCCCAATGGCGATACGACCACGGTCAAGGAAGTCATGTCGATCAGCGCGGACGGCCAGGTGCTGACCGTGCAGATAACCACGGCCGCCGCGACGGCGGCGAGCGCGCTGGTCTACACGAAGGTCACCGGCGTCGGACCGTGCGAGACCTGGCCGACGCCGTGCAAGAGGGCGCCGGGGACCTAGTCGTGCGGCTTCTCGACCGCGACCAGTTCCTGTTCCTTCACCGGCGGTAGATCCTCGGCTTGGTCGAGGGTCGGCCGCCGTTCGGGTCCAAAGGGCGGCAACGAAACGGGCTTTCCAATGCGCGCCGACTCGTACAGCGCGTCCACCACCCGCACGTCCCAGCAGCCTTCTTCGGCCGAGGGCTCCGGGTTTTTGCCGTTCAGGACGCAGTCCGAAAAATAGACCAGCTCGGCCGCGAACTGATCGCGCCGCCGGCCTTTTTTTCGCGTCACTTTCTCGCCGACCGTGAGCGTATAGCCGAGGGCCTTGGAGTGCTGGTAGGCCGGCTCAGCATGGATGTCGCCCTCGGTGCCGACCACGCGCAGAGCTGACACGCCGTTGGCCGCGAAGCTCGTCGTGAACGTGGCGAGCCGGTCGCCGTCGAAACGCATTACACCCGAGGTCATCTCGTCAATCTCGGGCATGTCCGCGCGGGCGCCGTCGATGGAGTAGGCAAACACTTCGGTTGGCTCGGCGCGGAACATCAGCCGCGCCGCATTGATGCAATACACCCCGAGGTCAAAGAGCGTCCCGCCGCCCAGTTCCCGCCTGGTGCGGATGCCGCCCGGTGTGGCATGCATCGAGAAGAATGAATTGAGGAAGCGGGGTTCCCCGATCTTCCCGCTGCGAACCATCTCCACGATCTCAAGGAACAGCGGCTCGAAGTGCAGCCGGTACGCCGTCATGATCCGCACGTCGGCGGCGGCCGCGGCCTCGACCATCCGCGAGCATTCCGCCGCGGTCACGGCAAGCGGCTTCTCGCACAGCACGTGGACGCCGGCCTTGGCGGCGCGCACGGCGAAGTCGGCATGCGCCGAGTTAGGAGTGCAGATGTAGACCGCATCGACCTCTTTCAGGCAACGCTCGTAGTGGTCGTAGCTGGCGCGCACCGGCACGCGATAGCGATCGCCCAGGGTGTTGAGCTTCTCAACGCTGCCGCTGACGAGGGCGTGGAGGCTGGAGTTGCGCTTGGCGTGCGCGAATGCTGGTAATACCGCAGCTTGCGCGATGTGCCCGAGTCCGACGACGGCGTAACGAACTTTCGACTGAGCCATTGGCAGCGTCTCTCCCAACAGGAGACGCTGCAAGATACGCACCAAAAGCGCGGTTGCGAATGAGCTGACGAGGTTCAGGCAAATATCGGCAAGCTGTGGCCAGGCAACCGGCTGAGCGCCTGTGCCTGCCAGTCGAGCATCACCTGCACCGCCCGTTCGTCCAACTCGACGGTGTACCGATTGACGTAGAGCTCGATATGCCGCTGCACCACGTCGGGCGCCATTTCCTGCGCGTGCGCGGCCACGTAGGCGCGGCTCGCGTCGGGATGCGCGAAGGCGTACTCGACGCTCGCCCGAAGCGCGGCATCGATGGCGGCGCCAACGGGCGCCACCAGGTCTCGGCGAATCGCGATCGCCGCCAGGGGCAGCGGCGACTGCATGCGCTCTTCCCACGCCGCGCCGAGATCTGCCAGCAGCGCCAGGCCCTTCGCCTGGTAGGTGAACCGCCCTTCGTGGATCAGCACGCCGCAGTCCACCTCGCCCCGCAGGATCGCACCTTCGATCTGGTCGAACCGCATCGCCACGGTGTCAAACTCGCCGAGCAATCGCAGTAACAGGGCAGCGGTCGTCCGCTCGCCGGGGATCGCCACCCGTCCCCCGACCGCCCGCGGCGACCGGCCCACGACTATCGGCCCCACGCCGTAGCCGGCGGCGCCGCCGGTACGCAGCAGCGCGTAGCGATCGCGAATGCGGGAGTACGCCGCGATCGAGACTTTCGTCACCTCGGCGCCGCCCAGCTCCGCGCGCGCATTGAGCGCCTCGACGTCGTCGATGTACGGCGTCACCGCCGGTCCGGGCACCAGCCCGTGGACCACGGCGTGGAACGCGAACGTGTCGTTCGGGCACGACGAGAAGCCGAAATCTATCGCCGGGCGATCCACGTGAGCAGTGCCTCCTGGGCCGCCGTGGCGGCCTCCTTGATCCGCCACGCGCCGGTGTCGCGATCGGTGACCATGTTGCTGATGCCGCGCAGTTCGCCGATCGGGATCCCGTGAATCGCGGCGACGTGCGCGACGGCCGCGCCTTCCATGTTCTCGACCGCGCCCCCGGTGCGCGCCTCGATCGCGCGCGCCGCCGCAGCGGTGCCGGTGCACGATGACATCGTCACGAAACGCACGCGAGTGGACGACGGGAACACCTGCATGGGCAGTTCGTTGTAGATCGGCGGCGGGCCGGCGACGATGGGGAAGCCGAGGGCGCGCATGTCGAGAAACCCGGAGGGGCTGGTGGCGCCGAGGTCGCCGTAACATTCGGTGCCGGCGCACGCGACCTCACCGATGGCGAGCCCCGAGCCCGGATAGGCGCCCCCGATGCCGCACACGATGATGGCGGACGGCCGTGAGCGCGCGATGGCCAGGGTCACGGCATGGGCGGCGTTCACCGGTCCCACGCCCATCGTCACGATCGCGACTGATCCGTCGGTGGCGAGGCGCTCGCGCAGCAGACTGCCTTCGAGTTCGGTGGCCGTGCCGATCAGCAGGTCGGGGTGCAAGACCCTTTCAGCTTACTGCACGCCAAACGCCAGCAGCACGTTGCCGGCCATCTGGCCGAACGAGCCGTAGCCGGAGTTGGTGAACACCATGCCGTTGGCGATGGTGGCGCCCGGGCCGTTGATGGAGCCGCCGCGCGCCTTCACGCCGTTGACGGTCTCGAAGTCCCGCGCGGTTGCGAATTCCCACAGCACCTTGCCGTCGGCCGCGCTGTAGGCCCGCATCATGCCGTCGGTCGCGCCCGAGAACACGACGCCGGGGATCATGCTGGCCGCCGCCGACTGCGCGGGGATGCACTTCATCGATTGATCAGGACAGGTGGCAATGGGCGGCGCCCACCACTCGCGTTCGCCGGTCGCCAGGCGAATCGCGGCCAGGCCGCCGGCGGCCTTCATCCCGAGCAAGCCGTCGGCATTGGGATAGTAGACGAGCCGATCGTCGGCGGCGCCGCCCCACTCGATGCCGCCGAGCGGCGTGCCCTGGCCGACCCGGTGCTGCCACACCACGGTGCCATCGTCGGGATTGATGCCCCAGGCGATGCCTGACTTCTGCCCGACCGCGAGAATGCGGCGGCCGCCCGGAAGCGATCGCAGGATGGGCGACGTGCCGACCGCGAAATCAGGACCGGTTTCCTGGGGGCAGGTCTCCGACTTGGCGTTGGGGCCGCAGCCAATGACATAGGCGTCGTTCGCCGTCAGCTGGCGGGTCCACAGCCGCTTGCCGGTCGCGAGGTCCACCGCCATCACCGCGTCGGTGGTGTTGACGGCGGGATAGGTGTAGCCGTTGCTGGTCGACAGGTAGATGCGGCCGCGTTCCGGATCGACGGTGGGCGCCGACCACACGGCGGCGCCGGCGGGTCCCCACAACTGCGTGCCGGTCGAGGTCTTGCGCATCGGCACGGCGGCTTCGGAAATCGTGAACGACTGCCAGCGCTGCTCGCCGGTGGTGGCGTCGTACGCGATCACGCTGCCGCGGAACGTGCAGCAGGGATAGGCCGGGTTGCCGCCCAGGGCCTCCTCGATCGACGACACGGGCACGTAGAGGCGGCCCTCGTGGTAGGTTGGCGCCCCGGTGATGCGCGCCACGGGATGCGGGTCGGCGTGCTTGGTCCAAATCAGCGCGGCGCTTTCGGCATCGATCGCGTACACGTTCGCCCTGACGTCACCGAAGAACACCGCGAACCGCGAGGCGCCGGCCTTGATCGGCGCCACGGTGATCGCGGTGCGGACGCCGGCCTTGGCCTGGTACGACCAGTAGACGCACCCGCTGGCCGCGTCGAGCGAATAGACGAAGCCGTTGTCGGAGCCGACGTAAATGCGGCCGCCCATCACCGTGGGCTGTCCAAACGCCTGGCGCCCTTCAGGAAAACCAAACGCCCACTTGAGCGCCAGCTTGGGCACGGTCGCCGCGGTCAATCCGGCCGCGGCCGCGGGCTGGAAGCGCGAGTTCGCCGTGTCGACGCCCCAGCCGTTCCAGCCCGGGCCTGCCATGGGATTGCCGAGCGGCTGCGGCGCGCACTGATTCTTCATCGTCGCCGCATCGCCGGCCTTCGCCGTGCCGAACGCCCGTCCCGAGACGTACTCGGCGATCGCGCGCAACTGGCCTTCGCTGAGGCCCGACGCCATGGGCGCCATGCTGCCGGTGGTCATGGCCGCCAGGATCGCCTCGGGCGGCTGTCCGAGCAGTTGCGCCCGGGTCGGCGCGCGGCTGCCGGGTGCGGGAGCGACGTGGCAACTGGCACATTTCTCGTTGAAGGGCAGCAGACCGCCGACACCGAACCCCTGGGCCGCTGCATGCGAGGCGAGGGCAGTAACGAGAATGACGACAAAGAGGGGCATTCGCATGCGCGGATCCTATATCAGGGATCAGGGATCAGGGATCATGAATCAGGGATTTGAGGGGGCGCGCCAGGCTATTGTCCAGTTGCGCGGGCTGCTCGGCGACACCATCGACGAACTGATCGTCGTGCCACTGCCGCACGACCGCGGCCCTTCAGGAAGTTGGGCGATAATTCCGCCATGTCGAAAGCCTGCGCGCACATCTCGCTGATCGCTGTTCTCGTCGTCGCGGCCCTGTCGTTTGCCCGGGCGCAGGCGCCGGCCGGCACCTCTGCGGACGCCAGGCTCCGGGCACTCTATACCGAGGAGTGGGACTGGCGGCAGAAAGAATTGGGACGCGGCGCCGCGGCGGCTGATCGCTTCGCGCCGGTCGATGCCGCGTCACAACAAGCACGGCTCGCCTACTGGACCAAGGCGCTCGCCACCCTCGACGCCATTCCCTTTGACCAGCTCTCGGCCGAGGAAAAGATCAACGCGCAGATCTTCCGCACCTCGTTGCGGGAGCTAGTCAGCGACGTGCAGTACCGCACCTACGAAGCGCCTTTCAACAGCGATACGTTTTTCTGGACCTCGTTTACGCCGCGCCAGGGCTTCGCCAACGCGGCCGCGTATCGGTCGTACCTCGCGCGGCTGCGCGACGTGCCGCGCTACTTCGACGAGCAGATCACCAACATGCGCGCCGGCCTGGCGCGCGGCTACAGCGTGCCGCGCGTGTCGGTGATTGGACGCGATCAAACCATCGAACCCTACGTCAAGGCTGACGCCGGCAATCCCCTCTACGCGCCGTTCGCCCAGATGCCGGCCGGCCTGCCGGCCGCCGAGCAGGCCGCGCTTCGCGCCGACGCCGACACCGTGATTCGCGACCTCGTCGCACCGGCCTATGCGAAGCTGCTGACGGTGATCCGGCACGAGTATCTCGAGAAGGCGCGCCGCACGCTCGGCGCGTTCGAGTTGCCGGACGGCACGAAGTTCTACCAGGCGCAGATCGAGAAGCACACCACCCTGACGCTGACGCCCAAAGCGATCCACGACATCGGCCTGCAGGAAGTGGCCCGCCTTGAAGCGGACATGCGCGCCACCAAGGACAAGGCGGGCTTCACGGGGACGATGGCCGAGTTCTTCAGGTTCATGAGGACTGACCCGCAGTTCTACGCGAAGACGCCGCGCGAGCTGCTGTCGTACTCGGCCTACGTGTCCAAGAAAGCCGACGACAAGCTTGCTGAAACCATCGGCTTCCTGCCGCGGCGGCGGCACGGCATCAGGCCCGTGCCCGACGCGATCGCGCCCATCTACACCGGCGGCCGCGGCGGTCTCGAGGCGTGCCAGATGAACACCTACAACCTGCCGGCGCGCCCGCTCTACACCCTCGCCGCGCTGACCCTGCACGAGTGCACGCCGGGTCACAGCTTCCAGGCGGCGCTGGCGCTCGAGGGGCCGGAGCGGCCGGCGTTTCGCCGCGGCACGTCGTTCTCCGGCTACGGCGAAGGCTGGGGCCTCTACGTGGAGTGGCTGGGCACCGTGATGGGGATCTACGAAACGCCGTACGAGGACATGGGCCGGCTCACCTACGAGATGTGGCGCGCGTGCCGCCTGGTGATCGACACCGGCATTCACCAGTTCGGCTGGACGCGCGAGCAGGCCATCAGTTACCTGCGCGATCGCGCACCGCTGTCGGAGCACGAGATCACCACCGAGATCGATCGCTACATCGCGTGGCCGGGACAGGCGCTGGCCTACAAGCTCGGCGAGCTACAGATTCGGCGCCATCGCCGCGAGGCCGAGGAGAAACTGGGCGCGCGGTTCGATCAGCGGCGCTTCCACGATGCGTTCCTGGCGATCGGCTCGGTGCCATTGCCGGTGCTGGAGCAGCACATGAATCAGTTCATCGCCGGCGAGCTCGCCGCCGCTAAGTAGCCCGCTGGCTGCGCCGCGCGGCCAGTCGATGAACGAGCGCCAGGCGCGGGACCAGGATCTCGCCGGCCGGATCGATCGCCGCATTGATCGGCACGAACAGCGTTTGCGCCTCGCGCCTCGCGAGCACGTTGCCAGCCACCAGCGCGCGCATCATCCAGACGGCGGTGCCGACGCTTGCCGTCTCCAGGCCCATCCAGCCCTGGTAGCGATGATCCACGGCGCGAAGGCCGTCCCTCTCGATGGCCGCCGCCACCGAGCGCCGGGTCTGTGCGGTGTCCGGCCCGTCGGCAGGCTCCGGATCGAGCAGCGGAAGCTCCTGCGACAGCAACGCAAACAACCCGCCGATGTCGGCCTTGTGGACCCGTGCCAGGTGGCCCATCCAGTAATGCGTCGTCTTGGCGATGACCGTGACGACGTTTTTGATTTCCTTGTCGAGCCGGAAATGCGGCGCGGCCGGAAGGTCGAGGTCCATCTCGCCGGCACGCGTCACGGCGACGTTCTCCATCGTGATGGCGCGCAGCAGCCAGTCGGCCATGGTGTCGCTGAAGCAGCTGACCCTGACGAAGCCGGGCATGGGCGATGCGATGGCCGGTAGTTCGCTCGCCATGGTCACGCCCCGGCAGATCTCGTCCGCCACGTCCTGGTAACGATCCGGCGCCGCCGAAATCTGATCGGGCCGTCCCGGTTCGAGCAGCGTACCCTTGTGCGGCGGCCCGCCGGCCATGGCCAGGTCGCAGAAGCCCTGCCAGATTTCGTCCCAGGCAACCTTGCCGCCGGCGTCGAATTTCAGTCCGGCCGGGCGCATGGGCACGGGTTGCACGTCTTCGGTGGCGTCCTGGTACTGGGCCGGCAGCAGCACGCGCATCCTGAAGTCGAGCAGCGCGAACGCCCGGTTGTCGTCAAAGGTCAGCACGGTGACCAATTATGTGTCCGGTGGGGTGGCGTTCGCGTTCGGTGGCGTCTACACTGCGAGCGTGACTCACATCCGCTCCGTCGTCCCTGGCGTGCTCGCCATCCTGGCGGCCACCTCAGTAGTTGCGGCCGAGCCAGACTGGGCGCGGTTTCGCGGTCCCAACGGATCGGGCCTGTCTACCGCCACGGGCGTGCCGACCCAGTTCGGTCCGGACAAGAACCTGCTGTGGCGGCTGGCGTTGCCGCAGGGGCACTCGTCCCCAATCTTGTAGCAGGACCGGCTCTACCTCACCGCCTTGCGCGGTAACGACCTGGTGACCATGGCCATCGACCGGCTGGGCGGCAAGATCCTGTGGGAGCGAGTCGCGCCGAAGGTGACGACCAAGGTCGTTGATAAGCGCAACAACCCCGCGTCGCCGAGCCCGGCGGTCGAGGCGGATGGTGTCTACGTGTTCTTCCCCGACTACGGGCTGGTGGCCTACACCGCCGCGGGCCAGGAACTGTGGAAGCTGCCGCTTGGTCCCTTCAACAACATCTACGGCATGGGCGCATCGCCGGTAATTGCCGGCCACCTGCTGATCCTGGCCTGCGATCAGAGCCTGGGTTCGTACCTGATGGCGCTCGACAAGCGCACCGGCAAGCAGGTGTGGAAGGTCGATCGGCCCCGCGCAGCGCTCGATTCTGAAAACGGCATGCTGGCCATCCGCCTGGGCGGCGCCGGCGACATGAGCGACACCGCCATCCGCTGGAAGTACCAGCGCAGCGTGCCGCAGCTGCCGTCGCCGTTGCTGTACCGGAACGTCCTCTACATGGTGAACGACAACGGCATTGTCATTACGCTCCACCCCGACACCGGTGCGGTGATCAAGCAGGGCCGGCTCACCGGCGCGCCCGGCGCGGTGTTCGCGTCGCCGATTGCGGCAGATGGTCACGTCTTCTTCACGACCGAAGCCGGCGCGGTGGTGGTGGTGTCGCCCGGTGGTGAGCTGACCGTGGAATCCGTGAATGCACTGAACGAAGAGGCGTACGCCACGCCGGCGGTGGCCGATGGCCGCATTTACGTCAGGACCACGCAGGCGCTGTATGCGTTCGGCGCCAGCTAACGCCGGGCTGAACCGCGTTTCTCTGCGGACCGTGGCCTGCTTGGCACCAAGCTGCACGCGATTCGGAGACGGTGAAGGAATTCTTCTGGAACCGAGCCAGCAAGCACGACTTCCTGCCGCGCCAGCACTACCTGATCTTCCGCTGACCGGACTGGGGTGGGCCGCGAGGCGCGGCCCACCCTCTTGCCGCTAGCTCGGCTTGCGCTGCTTCTTCTGCGCCGCGACCATGGCGCCGACATCGGCGAGCAGTTTCTTGGCGTCGTAGACGATGCCGTCCTTGATGGTGTAGCGAACGCCGCCGACTCGCTCAGTGCGACCGGTAGTGTCGTTCAGTCGAAAGTGACCGGTGCCGTAGAGCACCTTGAGATTCCGGATCGGATTCTGGTCGACCAGCACCATATCGGCCAGCATGCCGGCGCGGACAATGCCGAACTGGAGCGGCTGGTTCTTTGGCTCGTGCAGCGCCTCGGCGCCGTGCATGGTCGCGGCGCGAATCACCTCGAGCGGATGGAAGCCGGCCTCGTGCAGCAGCTCCATCTCGTGGATGTAGCCGAAGCCCCAGAGGTTGTAGGTGTACGCCGCATCGTCGCTCACCGTGACGCGGCCACCCATCTTCTTGTAGTCATTCACCAGCCGGAACCACACCTGGTAGAAATTTTTCCACGCTACTTCGTCCTGTGAGGTCCAGTCGAAGTAGTAGGCGCCGTGAAGCTCGCGGTTCGGCGTGAAGAAGTCCATCAGCGAGGGCAGCGTATAGGCCTCGTGCCATTCAGCGGTGCGCATGCGCATCACGTCCCGGGTGGCCGCGTACGCCGTCATCGTCGGGTCGAAGATCGTGTTTAGTTTGAGGTGCCCCTGGAGATAGGCCTGCCACTCGTCGCTGCCGGGCGGATGGATCAGGTTCCAGAGGCGGCCGACCTGGCTAAATCGGTACTGCTCGTCGTTGTAGTTCATCTGGTCGGGCCACGGCTGCACGCGGTAGTCACGCATCAGCGGTTCGAAGTGGCCGTAGAAGTGCGTGACGGTGCCGAGCCCCAGCTTCGCTGCCGTGAGCGCGTCCATTTGCGCGACGCCGCGCTGTTCGAGGTGCGCCGTCGACCCCAAGCCGTGCTTCTTGGCCTCGTCCAGCAGCGCCGCCATGATCGCCGGCGGATGGGCCACGAGCTTCATGCCGTCAACGCCGTTGGCCGCGCACCACCGCACCCACTCGCGCGCCTTCTCGGGAGTATCGACGAGACCGTTCGCCCAGCCGGCGCCGGGGCGCTGGTAGTTGAAGATGCGGGGTGCGACGATCGCGTTGGCGGCGCTGCGTTCCTTCTCTTTGGCCGCCATCGGCTGCGCGGTCAGCTCGACCCCGCGCAGGGTAGTCACGCCGTGAGCCAGATAGAGTTTGTAGACGTACTCGTTCTGCGGCGCTTTGCTCGGGTCGCCCAGGTGCGCGTGCAGGTTGACGAAGCCGGGCATGACGTACATCCCGGTGCCGTCGATCATGTTCGGCGCGGCCGGTGGCGGCGGCTCCTTCGACGGCACTCCGGGCGTCCCCGCGCTGACGATCCGCGCGATCCGGTTGTTCTCGACAATGATGTTGGCCGGACCGAATGGCGGGGCGCCAGTGCCGTCGATCACCATGACGTTACGGATGGTGAGGGAGGGAAAGGGGCCGGCGCCCTCGCCCGCCTGCCGATCCGGCGCGGGGACCAGGCCCGCCTGACGGGCGTCAACGAATGGGCCGAGCATGACCAGCAGGCCGACCAGGAGCAGGGTGATGCGTTTCATGTGCAGAATATTAGCGCGTTACCGCCGGATCGCAACTGTGACGCCACGGAGGCGGCGGTGAGCGTCAGCGTGCCAGCTTGATGGCCCGCGCGATGCGCAGCGACTCGATCGCCATCCCCCGCCGCATCCCGTTCGGCGAAACGTGGTCGCCGCAGAAGTAGAGGCCGGGCGCGGCGCTCTTGCGGCCGGCTACTTCTTGAACGAGGCCAGCGCGGTTTTCGGCACCTTGGCGACGACGTTGATGTGGGGATCGACCAGTTCGGCGATGTCGTACTGCATCACCGCGCCAAGGAAGAGCCCCACCTCGCTGTCCGACAGCTTGTAGTCGCGCTTGAGCCAGTCCACCAGCAGCGCGGTCGAGGCCTGGATTGACTCGTGAACCGAACCGGAGACGCCGAACGCGATCACAAAATCCCGGGTCTCGGCGCGGACCTGCTGGTAAATCTGACCCTTGATCACGTCAACGGTGAACTCCACATCCGCGGAGGTTTCGAGTGCGGTGCCAGTGAGCTCGCCGTCGCCCTGCGCGGCGTGGGCGTCGCCAATCCCGAAGAGCGCGCCCGGGTGGAAGACGGGGAAGTAGAGCGTCGTGCCCTCGACGTTGTCGTTGTAGTCGAGGTTGCCGCCGAACACGCCCAGGTCGGTACCGCGCAGCTGTTCCATTCCAGGCGGCGCCACCGACACGCAGCCGAGCATGGTCTTGATCGGGACCGTGAGGCCCTTCAGCCGCTCGGTTGGATTGGCCACCGTGGCGACGCCCTTCTCCATGTCGAGCAGCCACTCGCCGGTGACGGCGGGGTCGTACTCCGCCCCGACCAGGTACGCGGCGGTGATGGCGCGGGCGTTGATGCGGCTGCCCTGGCGCGCCGTTTTCTTGTTGGCGCGCACCTTGTTCAGCCGCACCACCAGCGTGTCGCCGGGCATCGCGCCTTCGACGTAAAACGGGCCGGTCGAGGGATTGCCACCGATGCCGAAGCGCGTGGCCACGGCATCGCGGTCGTTATCGAAAGTGCGCGTTCGCACGGTATCGCCGGGCTTCAGCCGAAGCACCGGCGTCCAGATCGCCGAATAGGTGGTGTAGAACGACGTGGGTTCGAAGTCGTGGGTCTTCCCCTGGGCCGCGCGCCTGCCGTCGCCGGCGATCGGGGTGGAGCCAGCCATCAGAAGGGCGACGCAGAGGAGGCAGACGGTGGCCGGTCGGGTCATGGCTCGAATAGTAAAGGTGTTCGTGCGCCAGCGGTGATGAGAACTGGTGATGGCCTGGATTCCGGAACGTGGAAGCAGGTCACCCATGGGTGACCTGCTTCATTCTCGTGATCATGGCGCTCATGGGCCGGCGCTGAGCCAGCCGTGGGCGGAACCGGCAACGCCCTGCCAACCGCAGTTCCGCACGGACTCGAGGAGAGGGCCACCCACGCGGCCTGGCCGCCACGGTGGATATCCTCCGCCTGGATCATGGAGTCGAGGGTGGTGGACCTGACCGGGATCGAACCGGTGACCTCATCAATGCCATTGATGCGCGCTCCCAACTGCGCTACAGGCCCCCTGGGGAAGTTCCTATCGTAACTCGCCGGGGCGTGCCGGATCAACCACGGCGCGGGCCGGGGCGGGACTTTCGGCTTGTTCGGCAGCTTTTCGCCTGGCGGCCCGTTCCGTCTGTTCTTTCGACATGCGGCGGCGGCGTTTGAGATTGGCCTGGTCGAGCGCCGACACGGGCCAGGGCGGGGCGCCC
>JBEGVQ010000146.1:0-14450 GCA_041178345.1 Acidobacteriota bacterium
ATGGCGGCGGTGCTGCTGAACGGTGTTCACATCGAGCCGGATTGCGTGATTGCCGCCGGCACGTTGCTGACTGAGGGCACGCGCATCCCGGCGCGGTCGCTGGTGATGGGGCGGCCCGGCAAGGTGAAGCGGCAACTGACCGACGAGGAAGTTGCCGAGATTCGCTGGTACGCCGACAACTACGTGCACTACCGCCTCGACTACTCGACCGAGACCCGGCGCTCCAAGCCGTTAGGATTCAAGTGAACACTGGGCCAGCCCGCGGGATGCGCGACTTCCTGCCGGAAGACGTGCGGCGGCGCCGTCACGTCATCGGCGTGATTGCCGACGTGTACCAGCAGTACGGGTTCGAGCCGCTCGAGACCCCGTCGGTCGAGAACCTCGAGACGCTGCAGGGCAAGTACGGCGAAGAGGGCGACCGCCTCATCTTCAAGATCCTGAAGCGCGGCGAAGGCGCCGAGACCGGGCAGGCCGACCTCGCGCTTCGCTACGACCTCACCGTGCCGCTGGCCCGCGTGGCCGCGGAGTATCGAGCCAAGCTGCCCAAGTTCTTCAAGCGCTACCAGGTGCAGCCGGTGTGGCGCGCCGACCGGCCCCAGAAGGGCCGGTTCCGCGAGTTCTACCAATGCGACGTGGATGCGATTGGCTCGACCTCGATGGTGGTCGAGGCCGAGTTGCTGGCGGCCGCGGCCGATGTGTTCCTCAAGCTGGGCTTCAAAGACTTCCAGATCGTCGTCAACCACCGCAAGCTGCTGAACGCCGTCCTGACACACGCCGGCATTCCGGCTGACCTGCACGGCCCGGCGCTCGTCGCCATGGACAAGGTCGACAAGATTGGCGTTGACGGCGTGAAGACGGAGTTTGCGGAGCGCGGCCTGCCGCCGGAAGCCGCTGACAAGCTCGCCGCGTTGCTGCGCAGCATGACCAAGCAGTCGCTGGGGGGGGTCGCCGAGCAACTGAACGACGAAGGCAAGACGGCGATTCGTGAGCTTGGGGAGCTCTTCGCGCTGGCGGACTGCACGAGTGCCGGGCCGTTCCTGGTCCTTGATAGCTACCTCGCCCGGGGCCTGTCGTATTACACCGGCGCCATCTTCGAGATCCGTGTTCCCGACCTTGCCGGCAGCATGGGTGGCGGTGGGCGTTACGACAACCTGATCGGCATGTTCTCGGGCGAGGACGTGCCGGCCTGCGGCATTTCGCTGGGCCTCGAACGCATCCTGGTCGTGATGGCCGAGCGCAACATGTTCCCCGCGTCCCTGGTGGCCTCATCGGCCGACGTGATGGTGGTGCAGTGGTTCGCCCATCGCACCGGCCTGTATTTGGCGCTCGCGACCGAGTTGCGGGCGGCCGGCCTGCGGGTCGAGCTGTATCCCGAGGCGCCGGCCGAAGACAACCAGAAGGGCACGCTCGTCAAGCAGTTCCAGTATGCGCAGGCCCGAGGCATTCCATTTGCGGCGGTGATTGGAACACCGGAGCTCGAAGCGGATACTGTGAGTATTCGCACGCTCGCGACGCGGCAGGACGAACCACGACCGCGGGCCGATGTGGCCGCGTACATCAAATCAAAGATTTAGGTAATGGCAGAACAACTCGGATCCCTCGCACGTACGCACACTTGCGGCGCCCTTCGCCCCGCCGACGTCGGCACGAACGCCGTCCTCCTGGGTTGGGTGCACCGCGTCCGCGACATGGGGGCGTTGATGTTCCTCGACGTCCGCGATCGGCACGGCCTCACGCAGGTGATCATCGAGGGCGACGCGGCCCTGCTCGAGAAGGCCAAGCCGTTGCGCTCGGAGTTCGTCGTCGCCATTCTCGGGGAGGTGGAGCGCCGGTCGCCCGAGACCGTGAACCTGTCGCTGCCGACCGGGGAAGTGGAAGTGCGCGCGCGGGAAGTCCGCATCCTGAACGAGGCCAAGACGCCGCCGTTCTCGATTGCCGAGGACCAGAACGTCTCGGAAGAGACGCGGCTGAAGTATCGCTATCTCGATTTGCGCCGGCCGCAGTTACAGCACAACCTCGCGTTGCGCCATCGCCTCACCATCGCGCTGCGCAAGTATTTCGACGAGAACGGCTTCTACGAGATCGAGACGCCAATCCTGACCAAGTCCACGCCCGAGGGCGCGCGCGACTTCCTGGTGCCGAGCCGCGTGCACCCGGGCGAGTTCTATGCGCTGCCGCAGTCGCCGCAGATCTTCAAGCAGATCCTGATGATCGCCGGCTTCGATCGTTATGTGCAGATCGCCCGCTGCTTCCGCGACGAGGCGCTGCGCGCCGACCGGCAGCTGGAGTTCACGCAGGTGGACCTCGAGATGTCGTTTGCCACGCCGGACATGGTGTTCGAGATCGTTGAGGGCGCGCTCGCCGCGTGCTTCAAGGAGATCGGCGTGGACATCCCGCGTCCGTTCAGGCGCATGCCGTACGCCGAGGCGATGGCGAAGTACGGCAACGACAAGCCCGACCTGCGCTTCGGCCTGGAGATCCAGGACTTCGGGCCGCTGTTCGCCGAGTCGCCCTTCGGCATTTTCCGAGAGGCGGTGGCGCACGGCGGCACGATCCGGGGCTTCGTGATCCCGGGCGCGGCCAGGTTTTCGCGGCGTGAAGTGGACGACCTGGTAGAGCAGGCCAAGCAGCTCGGCGCGGCCGGGTTGATCTACGCGCGCTACACGGCTGAGGGCGTTCAAGTGTCGGCCAAGGCGATTGGCGACGAGGGCGCGCGCCAGGTGCTTGAGGCGTCGGGCGCGACGAAGGACGACTTGCTGGTGCTCGCATCGGGCGCGCCCGATGCCGCATCGAAGGTGCTAGGCCAACTGCGGCTCCAGGTGGCGAAGAAACAGAACCTGATTCCCGAGGGCAAGTGGGAGCTGACCTGGGTCACCGATTTCCCATTATTCGGCTGGAACGCCGACGAGAAGCGCTGGGACTCGGTGAACCACCCGTTCACCGCGCCGCGTGAAGAGGACCTGCACCTCATGAAATCCGACCCCGGCCAGGTGCTGGCGAAGGCCTACGACGTGATCCTGAACGGCTGGGAGCTGGGTGGCGGCAGCATCCGTATCCACGACCGCGAGACGCAGGCCGACGTGTTCGGCCTGCTGGGCCTCTCCGACGAGGATGCCAAGAACCGCTTTGGCTTCTTCCTTGAGTCGCTCGAGTACGGCACGCCTCCGCACGGCGGCCTGGCGCTCGGCCTCGACCGCATCTGCGCCCTGCTGGCCGGCGAAACCTCGATCCGCGAGGTGATTCCGTTCCCCAAGACGACGCAGGCCGTGGACCTGATGTGCGACGCGCCCTCGACCGTTGACCCGCGCCAGATGCGGGAGCTGCATATCAAGCCGATCGCGTAAAGTGGAGCCGCTTCACTTTTGCGGTTTGCGTATGCTACGCTTTGCGTGGGTGTTACCGTTAACTGTTTGTCACACAAGGAGATAGCCGAATCAGTACCGCGTCGATGCGCAAGGTAGCGGTGCCCCAGGCTGGCATGTCGACCCTGTTTGGGGCCTACGACGTCAACCTCCGGCAGCTCGAAGACCTCCTCAACGTCCGCATCCGGACCCAGGGCCACGAGCTGCTGGTCGAGGGGATGCCGGCGGATACCGCCAAAGTAGCGCGCCTCGTCGAACAGCTTGGCGGCCTGATCGCCGACGGGCATTCCATTTCTGATCGCGACGTGAAGACGGCCTCGCAACTGCTGGTGGACGATGGCGCGGTCGATTTGCGCGACCACTTCCTGAAGGACGGCCAGCTGCGCCAGGCCGGCAAGAAGCGGATTGCCCCGAAGTCGGCCAACCAGCGCCGGTATCTCGACGCGATCGATCAACACGACATCGTCTTCGGCGTCGGCCCGGCCGGCACCGGCAAGACCTACCTGGCCATGGCCCAGGCCGTGAGTTACCTGATCGCCAAGAAGGTCAGCCGCATCGTCCTGGTGCGCCCCGCGGTCGAGGCCGGCGAGAAGCTCGGTTTTCTGCCCGGCGATCTGCAGGAGAAGGTCAATCCGTACCTCCGTCCGCTCTACGACGCCCTGTACGACATGCTCGACGTCGAGAAGGCGGATCGCCTCCTCGAGCGCGGCACCATCGAGGTGGCGCCGCTGGCCTTCATGCGCGGCCGCACGCTGAACGATGCGGTCGTCATTCTCGACGAAGCACAGAACACCACCAGCGAGCAGATGAAGATGTTCCTGACGCGCCTCGGCTTCGGCTCGAAGGCCATCGTCACCGGCGACGTCACCCAGATCGACCTGCCGATTGGCCGCATGTCCGGCCTGGTGCAGGCCATGGAAGTGGTGGGGAAGGTCGACGGCATTTCGTTCATCTATTTCGACGACAAGGATGTCGTGCGGCACAAGCTCGTGCAGGCAATTGTGAAAGCGTATGACGCATATGGCAGCGGCCCGTCTGCACGTTAGTGTCGCCTCGCCGGATTCCGGGACCCTGTCCACGCGGGGACTGGGGCCGTGGCTGGCGAGATGGGCGCCGGCGTCGGCCCGGGGCGACGTGAGCATCGCCGTGGTGTCGGATCGCCGCATGCGCGCGCTCAATCGCCAGTTCCGCGGCCAGGATGCCGCCACCGACGTGCTGTCGTTCCCGGCCACGCACGTGCCTGGCGTGTCCTCGTTCCTGGGGGATATCGTGATCGCGGCCGGCGTGGCCGCGCGCCAGGCGCGCGAAGCCGGGCATCCGGTCAGCACCGAACTGCGGGTGCTCGCGCTGCACGGCCTGTTGCACCTGCTGGGCTACGATCACGACACCGACGGTGGCAAAATGGCGCGCGCCGAAGCGCGGCTGCGCAAGAAGGCGGGTTTGCGCGAAGGCCTGATTGAACGAACTCGATGACACCGCTGCTGTTGTTTCTGCTGGGGTGTGCCGCCACCTACCTGGGCACCGTATCGGCGGGCTTCAACGCGCTGATGCGGTTATCGCTGCGCATCCACGCGGAACGCACCGACCGGGATGACGCGCTTGGGTGGTACCTGGACGACCCGCGCCGCCTGTTCATTCCCATTCGCATCCTGTTTGCGATCATCACGGTCCTGTCGACGGCGCTGCTGGCGCGGGTGACGGGGGTCGATCCGGCCGGCTTCCCGCTGCTGGTGCTCTCGGTGATCGGCGTCATGCTGAGCTGCGAGCACCTGATTCCGCTGTTGCTCGTGCGGCGCGACCCCGAGCGCGTGCTGGATGTGTTGCTGCCGTCGTTCGATGTCGTGGCGAAGGGACTGCGCCCGCTGACCGCGGCGCTGCTCCGCATGGGCACCAGCCGGCGCCGGGCGCCGGCGGCCAATGGCAACGGCCACGCCGACCCGCCCACCGAGGAGATGACCCCGGTGCAGGCCGAAGTGGAAGCGGCCCAGGACGGCCAGGCCCGCGAGTTGCTGCGCAACCTCGCCGATTTCCGCGAAACGATGGTGCGCGAGGTCATGACGCCGCGGCCCGACATCATCGGCATTGACCAGTCCGCGACCATTGAGCAGCTCTACACCCTGTTCCGCGAACAGCAGTACTCGCGTATCCCGGTGTTCAAGGACTCGCTCGACAACGTCACTGGCTTTATCTTCCTGAAGGACTTGATCATGCGCGGCGCGCCCACCTCGGGTCCGATCTTGCCGTTTACCCGGCCCGCGCATTTCGTGCCCGAGACCAATCGGGTGCCTGAACTGCTGAAGGAGTTCCAGCGCAAGCGCCTGCAGAGCGCCATCGTCGTGGACGAGTACGGCGGTACGGCGGGCCTGGTCACGGTCGAGGACCTGCTCGAAGAGATTGTCGGCGAGATTCGCGACGAGTACGACGTGGAGGTCGAGCGAATCATCGATGAGGGGGGCGGCCAATTCGTGTTCAGCGGCAGCACCCACGTCGAGGAGATGGCCAACCTCATGAAGGTGACCATCGAAGGCCAGGGCTTCGAGACCGTCGGCGGCTTCCTGTTGTCGCGGCTCGGCCGCGTGCCGGCGGTCGGCGAGCACTTCGACCTCGACGGCCTCGACGTGGAGATCCTCGAGACCGAGCAGCGCCGGATCACGCGCGTTCGCATGCGACGCCGGGACGAGGCTGCCGGCGAGCGCGAGGCGGTGTGGTGAAGGCTGGCTTTGTCGCGCTGATCGGCCGGCCGAATGCGGGCAAGTCGACGCTGCTCAATAAGCTGGTCGGCCAGAAGCTCGCCATCGTCTCCGACAAGCCCCAGACCACGCGCAACCGCATCGTCGGCGTCCGGCAGTACCCGGATGGCCAGGTCGTGTTCCTGGATACGCCCGGCGTGCACAAGCCGCTGCATCGCTTGAACGTGCGCATGGTGGATGCCGCGCTCGACACCCTCAAGGAGGTGGACGTCATTGCCGTGGTCGTCGATGGCAGCGAGCCGGGCGGGGCAGGTGATGACTTCCTGATGGATGTCATTCGCCGGTCGAAAGTGCCGCGCGTCCTGGTGCTCAACAAGGTGGATCTCGCGGACAAGGCGTCTTTGTTGCCGCGGCTGGCCGAGTACGAAAGCGCCGTCGGCTTTGCGGACCTGGTGCCGGTCTCGGCGCTGACCGGCGACAACGTCGATCGGTTGGCGAAGGTGTTGCTGTCGCATCTGCCCGAGGGCGACCCCATCTATCCGGACGACTACCTCACGGATCAGCCGGAGCGGTTCTTCGTGGCCGAGCTGATCCGCGAGCAGGTGCTGCAACAAACCCGTGACGAACTGCCGTTCTCCACGGCCGTGGTGGTCGACAAGTTCGAAGAAGCCGACGCCAAGGGGCTGATGCGGTTCTTCTGCACCATCCTGGTCGAGCGCGACAGCCAGAAGCCGATCCTGATTGGCCGCGCCGGCGCGCGCATCAGGGAGATTGGCACGGCGGCGCGCAAGGAACTGGAAGCATTCTTCGACGCGCGGGTGTTCCTCGATCTGCATGTCAAGGTGCGCGAAGGCTGGCGCGAGGACGAGCGCATGCTCGACACACTTGGTCTGCCGTCCCGCCGCAAGAAGGGGTAACATTCTTCGTTCGCATGGCCTCCTCCCGCCGCATCGACGTCGTCCTTGACTCAGTCAAGCGGCTGCTCCGCATTGGCGCGACCGCCAATCTCCTGAACCTGCTCCAGAAGCAGCACCCGGCCGACCTGGCGCCCGTGTTCGCCGCGCTGCTCGAGACCGAGCGTCATGCGGTGTTCTCGCTGCTGGCCGAGCGCAGCGGCCGCCTCGCCATGGAGACCGTCAGCGAAATGGGGCCGGAAGAGGGCGCCAAGTTGCTGACCGGCCGGTCGGCCGAGGAGATTGCCCGGCTGCTTCAGGAGATTGCCTCAGACGACGCGGCGGCCTTGATCGACTACCTGCCGGATGAGTTGTCAGCCGAAGTCCTGGAATTGATGCGGCGTCGCGAGTCGGGCCAGGTCGAAAGCCTGCTCGAATACGGCGAGCAGACGGCCGGCCGCATCATGAACCCCCAGGTCTTCGCCTGCAGCGAAGACCTCACGGTGGCCGAAGCCATTACCGCGCTGCAGGGCGCTCGCGACGTCGAGATGGTGTTCTACCTCTACGTCGTGGACGCGCGGCGTCACCTGGTGGGGGTGACTTCGCTGCGCCGGCTGCTGCTGGTCTCGCCGGAGACGCCGCTCAAGCGCATCATGACGCCGGAAGTCACCAGCGTCCGCGTCGATACCGACCAGGAGGAGGTCGCGCGGCAGGTGGCGTCGTACAACCTGCTGGCCGTGCCGGTCGTTGACGAGGAGAGCAAGCTTGTCGGCGTCGTCACCGTGGACGACGTCATCGACGTCATCAAGGACGAGGCCAGCGAGGACCTGTTGCGCCTGGCGGGCGTGTCGGGCGACGAGCGGGTCACGACCCCGGCCTCGGAAGCGTTTCCCAAACGGCTCCCGTGGCTGCTGGCGAACCTGGTGACGGCGTTTCTCGCCGCCTCGGTGGTGGCGCTCTTCGAGGGCACCATTCAGCAGGTGACGGCGCTGGCCATTTTCATGCCGATCGTGGCCGGCATGGGCGGCAACGCCGGCACCCAGACGCTGACAGTCATCGTCCGCGGCCTGGCGCTCGGCGAGCTCAGCTGGGAATCGGGCAAGAAGGTCCTGGCCAAAGAGGCGTTGATCGGCCTGGGCAACGGCTTCGCCCTTGGAATTGTCGCGGCCGGTGTGGCCTGGGCGACCAAAGCCGATCCCATTCTGGCGCTCCTGCTGGGCATGGCGATGGTGTGCAACATGTTCGTCGCCGCCACGATGGGCGTGCTCGTGCCCCTCGGGCTGAAGGCCATGAAGGTGGACCCGGCCCTGGGGTCGTCGGTTTTCATCACGACCTTTACCGACGTCGTCGGGTTTGCCTCGTTCCTGGGCCTGGCGACGATCTTCCTGCGCTACCTGATTCAGTAGAGGGCACCCCTGAAAGTGTCCTCCCACAGGGGCAGTCGTGGAACACCCCTTTAGGGGTGCCGGGCGAGAACAACGAAGTACAATAGGCAGCTACGGCATGCCTCTGTACACGGCCGAGGCCCTCGTCCTGCGCACCTATAAGTTGGGCGAAGCCGACCGCATCGTCGTCTTCTTGACGCGCGATCGCGGCAAGAAGCGGGGCGTGGCACCCAATGCGAGAAAGTCGCGCAAACGGTTTGGCGCCGCGCTCGAGCCGCTCACGGAAGTACGCGTTTCGTACTTCGAGAAAGAGCGGCGCGAGCTGGTCGGGTTGAACTACGCGGAACCGGTGCGGTCGCCGTTGTCGTCGCCCAGCCCGGAAGCGCTCGGTTACAGCCACTACTTCGCCGAGTTGATCGACGAGTGGGCGGCCGACGCGGATGTGGACGAGCGGTTGTACCGGCTGGGCACCTCGGCGCTCGAGGCGCTGGTCACCGGCACGCCGGTCGAGGCGCTCGCGCGGTACTTCGAGTGCTGGCTGTTGCGGTTGCAGGGGGTGTATCCGTCCGACCTCCGGCTGTCGAGCGGGGCGGCCCTGTTCCTGGACGGCGTGCGGCGCATCGGCCCGCGCGATGTGGATTCGCTGGGCGCGACGAGCCGGGTCCTGCGTGAGATTGAACTGATTCATCGGAAGCTGATTACGATGCACCTCGACAGGGAACCCCGGTCCGTTCGCGTGCTGAACGAACTGCGGCGTTCGTAGAATTCCGTGACCTTCCAGGACCTCATTCTCAAGCTTCAGCATTTCTGGGCCTCGCAGGGCTGCCTGATCCAGCAACCGCTGGACCTCGAAGTGGGCGCCGGCACCTCGCACCCCGAGACCCTGCTGCGCGTGCTCGGGCCGACGCCGTGGAGCGTCGCCTACGTGCAGCCGTCGCGCCGCCCGGACGATGGCCGGTTTGGGCAGAATCCGAATCGGCTGTTCAAGCACCACCAGCTGCAGGTCATCCTCAAGCCGTCGCCCGACGAGATCCAGCAGATCTATCTCGACAGCCTCGAGGCAGTCGGCATCAATCCGCGCCAGCACGACATCCGGTTCGAGGAAGACAACTGGGAGTCGCCGACGCTCGGCGCGTGGGGCATTGGCTGGCAGGTCATGCTCGACGGCATGGAGATCACGCAGTTCACCTACTTTCAGCAGGTGGGCGGCACCGACCTGTCGCCGATCGCGGCCGAAATTACTTACGGCCTCGAACGCATCGCCATGTTCCTCCAGAAGGTGGACAACGTGTTCGACCTCGAGTGGGGCGGCGGCAAGTCGTACGGCGAGGTGCGCCTGCGCGAAGAGGTGGAGCAGTCGAAGTACGCCTTCAACCAGGATACCGGTATCGATCGCGTGCGTTTCTCGTCATTCCATCGCCAGCAGTTCGACGAATGCTTCAAGTTCGGCGAGGAGCTGTTCAAGGGCGGCCTGCTGTTGCCGGCGCTCGAGTACTGCCTGAAGTGCTCGCACCTGTTCAACCTGCTCGACTCGAGCGGGAGCGTCGGCGTGACCGAGCGCACCGCCTACATCCTGCGCGTGCGCCAGCTCGCCATCGCCATTTGCAGAGAATACGCCGCCCAGCAGCAGCCTGTGGCGGCCGAGCCGGGAGCCTGACGTGGAGCGCGAACTGCTGCTTGAGATTGGCACGGAGGAGATCCCGGCCAGCTGGCTGCCCGGACTGACCGCGCAGATCGGCCAGGCGCTCGAGGCCAAGCTGAACGAAGCGCGGCTGTCGATCGACGGACCGGTGCGGACCTACAGCACGCCGCGCCGGCTGGTCGCCCATGCCGGCAAGATCGGCGAGCGCCAGTCCGACCTGGAGGAGCTGGTGATGGGGCCGCCGGTCTCGGCGGCGTTCAGGGACGGGGTGCTGACCCCGGCCGGTGCCGGCTTCGCCAAGAAGCAAGGTGTCGCCGACGACCAGATTGAGCGCATCACCACGCCGAAGGGCGAATACATCGGCGTGCGCAAGCACCAGCGCGGCAAGACCGCCAGCGACGTGCTGCCCGATGTGCTGGCGGGCGTGCTGCGCGCCCTGGCATTTCCCAAGCAGATGCGATGGGACGCGACCCTCACCGACGGCAAGGGCGAGCTGCCGTTTGGCCGGCCCATCCGCTGGATCCTGTATCTCTACGGAGGCCGGGTCATCCCGTTCATCATCGGCCGCACCGCGGCGGCTCGCGATTCGCGAGTCCTCGAGATCAGCGCCGGTGCCTCGACTTATGGTCATCGGTTCCTGACCACCAGCGGCCGGCCGGGCCGCGCCATCAAGGTCAAGCACTTCGACGACTTCCGCAAGCGCCTGGGCGAGAACTTCGTCGTGCTCGAGCGCAGCGAACGGCACGACCGCATCGTCCGCGAGCTCGACGCCGAGGCGCGCCGCCGCGGCGGCCGTGTCGCCCGCGCCCTGGTCGGCCAGGGCGTGCTCGAGGAAGTGCCGGACCTGGTCGAGTACCCGGTCGTTGTGTCGGGCACGTTTGCGGCTGAGTTCCTGAAGCTCCCCGAAGAGGTGCTGACCACGACGATGATTCACCACCAGCATTTTTTCCCGGTCAGCACCGACCAGGGCAAGCTGATGCCGGTGTTCCTGGCCGTGCTCAACATGCAACCAGAGCAGCCGGACGTGATCGCGCACAACATGGCGCGCGTGCTCACGGCGCGGTTGCGCGATGCACGCTTCTTCCTTGATGGCGATCGCCGGCAGCCGCTGGCGGCCTACACCGATCGTCTCAGCACGGTGCTGTTCCACAAGAAGCTGGGCAGCTACCGGGAGAAGGCCACGCGGGTCGAGGCGCTGGCGCGCTGGATCTGCGCCGAGGTCCTGGGCCGGCCCGAACTCGCCGCCCACGCGGCTGAGGCCGGACGGCTGTGCAAGGCGGACCTCGCCACCGACATGGTGCGGGAGCTGACCGAGTTGCAGGGCACCATGGGCGGCATCTATGCGCGCGAGGACGGCCGGCCCGAGGAGGTCTGGAAGGCCATCTACTTCCACTACCTCCCGGTAGGCGTGGAGGCGACCGCGCCGCCGACGCGCGAACAGCTGGGCGTAGCGGCCATCACCTGGGCGGCAGTCGCCCTGGCCGACAAGCTCGATACCGTGACCGGCATGTTCTCGGCGGGGGAGCGGCCGACCGGGTCGCGCGACCCTTACGGCCTGCGCCGCGCGGCCCAGGGCATTGTGCGCATCCTCGTCGACCTGCCCGAGTTGACCGGCCTCGACTTGCGCCTGACGCTCGGCCAGCTGGTCAAGACCGAAGGCCTGGACGATGCGTTCTGGTCGTTCATGATCGACCGCGTGCGTTTCGTGCTCGAGCAGCGCGGTTCTGACACCCGCAACGTGCGGGCCGTGACCCACGGGGCGCCGGGACACGTCAGCCCACTGGTGGCACGACGCAAGCTGGAATCGCTGCCTGAGTTCACGGAATCGCCGGACTTCAAGCAACTGGCAGTGCTGTTCAAGCGCGTGAAGAACATTGCCAGGAACCTCGATGAGGCCGCGCCGAGCCTGGGCGGGACGCTGACCGAGCCGTCCGAACTTGCCCTCGCGGGCGAGGTCAATCGGCTGGCGCCCGTGATTGCCGGGGCGGTCGCCGCCGGCAGCGGCTACCGCCAGGCGTTTGCCGAGGCCGCCAAGGCCGGACCAGCGGTGGCGAAGTTTTTTGACGATGTGATGGTGATGGCCGACGACCCGAAACTGCGCGATGCGCGGCTGCGGCTGTTGAAGCGGTTGGAGGGTTCGATCCTTCAACTGGCAGATGTTTCCGAGATCGTTCCCGAAGCGGACAAGCAGGAGTAGAAATCGTACATGGCGAAGAAGAAGATCGTGAAGAAGAGCAAGGCAACCACGAAGGCCACGAAGGCCAAGACGTTGAGCGCCAAGGTCGCCAAGGGGGCCAAGAAGTTTGTGTACTTCTTCGGCAACGGGAAGGCTGACGGCGACCGGTCGATGAAGGACACGCTCGGGGGCAAGGGCGCGGGCCTGGCCGGGATGACGCGGGCGGGACTGCCGGTGCCGGCCGGGTTCACGATTTCCACCGATGCCTGCAACATCTACTCGGCGAACCACAACAAGCTGCCGGCAAACATCGAGACCGAGATGGTCAAGGAGCTACGCAAGCTGGAGAAGGCAGCTGGCGCCACCCTCGGCTCGGCCAAGCGGCCGCTGCTCGTGTCGGTGCGGTCGGGCGCGAAGTTCTCGATGCCCGGCATGATGGACACCATTCTCAACCTCGGCCTGAACGACGACACCGTCGAGGGCCTGAAGGCGTGGACCGGCAACGGCCGATTCGCCTTCGACAGCTACCGCCGCTTCATGCAGATGTTCGGCAGCGTCGTGCTCGAGATTCCGAAGGCCAGGTTCGAGCACGAGTTCGAGGCGATCAAGCACGCGAAGGGCGCGCAGATGGATACCGACCTGGACGAGGCGGGCCTGCGCGAGGTGGTGGCGGCCTACAAGAAGGTCGTCAAGGACAAGACCAGGAAGCCGTTCCCGCAGGATCCGATGGAGCAGTTGCGCGGCGCGCGCAACGCCGTGTTCCGCTCGTGGAACAACGCGCGGGCGAAGGAATACCGCCGCATTTATGACATCCCGGACTCGATCGGCACCGCCGTCAACGTGCAGATGATGGTGTTCGGCAATACCGGCGATCGCTCGGGCACGGGAGTGGGCTTTACGCGCAATCCCGCCACCGGCGCCAAGGAGTTCTTTGGCGAATTCCTGATCAACGCGCAGGGCGAAGACGTGGTCGCCGGCATTCGCACGCCGCAGCCGATCAAGGAACTCGAGCGCGTGATGCCCAAGGCGTACAAGCAGCTGCGCGACATCACCACCCGCCTCGAGCGCAACTACAAGGACATCCAGGACTTCGAGTTCACGATCCAGGACGAGACGCTCTACATGCTGCAGACGCGCAGCGGCAAGCGCACCGGCTATGCCGCGGTCGTGATTGCCACGGACATGGCGAAGGAGAAGCTGGTCACGCCGAAGGAGGCGATCCTGCTGGTCGATCCGGAAGCGCTGTCGCAGTTGCTCGCGCCGGGGTTCGACCCAAAAGAGTGGAAGGGTATCCCGGCCGTGACGCGTGGCCTGCCGGCCTCGCCGGGCGCGGCCTGCGGCAAGGCGGTGTTCACATCAGAGGCCGCGGTCGCGTGGGCCAACAAGGGCGAGCCGGTCATCCTGGTCCGCCGCGAAACCGCGCCCGACGACATCCACGGCATGTGGGTGTCGCAGGGCATTCTCACCGCCACCGGCGGCATGACTTCCCACGCCGCCGTCGTCGGCCGTCAGATGGGCAAGCCGTCGATTGTCGGCGCCGGTGAGCTGCGGATCGACGAGCACGGCAAGTCGTTTACCGTCAACGGCCACACCGTCAAGGAAGGCGATTACGTCGCGTTCGACGGACTGACCGGCGAAGTGAAGATTGCCAAGGTGTCGTCGCACCCGAGTGAGATCCTGCAGGTGATTGCCGGCAAGATGAAGCCGGCCGACTCGCCGATCTACCAGCGCTTCCACACGCTGCTCGAATGGGCCGATCGGTTCCGCCGCCTGGGCGTGCGCGCCAACGCCGACCAGCCGGATCAGGCCGAGATCGCCTACGCCTTTGGCGCCCGAGGCATCGGCTTGTGCCGCACCGAGCACATGTTCTTCGGCGAGGGCCGCATTCCCATCGTCCAGCGCATGATCCTGGCCGACAACGAGGCCGATCGCCGCGCTGCCCTCGACGAGTTGTTGCCGATGCAGCGCGAGGACTTCTACGGCGTGTTCAAGGCCATGAAGGGCACCGCCGTGACCATCCGCACCATTGACCCGCCGCTGCACGAGTTCCTGCCGAAGCGCGAGGACCTGATGGTGGAGGTCGCCGTGATGGAGACCAAGGGCATCAACGGCCAGGAACTGGAGGAGAAGAAGGCGTTGCTGTCGCGCGTGGAGCAACTGCACGAGTTCAACCCCATGCTCGGCCACCGCGGCGTGCGTCTTGGCATCACCTATCCCGAGATCACCGAGATGCAGGCGCGCGCCATCTTCGAGGCCGCGTGCGACGTCGCCGCCAGGGGCGTCGCCGTCGTGCCGGAGATCA
>JBEGVQ010000147.1:0-13962 GCA_041178345.1 Acidobacteriota bacterium
GACGTGACGCCGGCGGCGTCGCACGGGAGCGGCGGCGCCGCGCCCGACGCCGGCGCCTGCATGGCCGACGCCAAGCCCGCCAACTTCGACTTCACCATGAAAGACCTCGACGGCAAGGACGTGTCGCTCTCGTCCTACAAGGGCAAGGTGGTGCTCCTGAACTTCTGGGCCACCTGGTGCGGCCCGTGCAAGGCCGAGATCCCGGGCTTTGTAGAACTGCAGGAGAAGTACAAGGACGACCTCGTGATCGTCGGCTTCTCGGTTGACGATACCGCCGACAAGGCCAAGGCGTTCGCCGCCGAATACCACATGAACTACCCGATCCTGCTCGGCGAAGGCCGCGAAGACGTGCAGGACGCCTACGGCCCGATCTGGGGCATTCCGGCGTCGTTCCTGATCAGCAGGGACGGCCGGGTCTGCCGCAAGCACCTGGGCATTGCGCCCAAGTCGGTCTTCGAACAAGAAATCGTCGCGCTCCTATAGCGGCGGCGACAAACCTTTAGGTTTGTCGTAGTATCATCGTCATCATGCTGAAGGGATTCGCGCACGCTCGTCTCGCTTGCGGGTGCCAGCTCGGGTTTCGTGACGGGTCGGCCGGCAGCCCGGTCCTCGTCATGCTCGAGACCAAGTCCGTCGGCTGCGTGAACCCGCGGCACGTGTCAGGCCTGCCGCTGTACGACTACCGCGAGGCGCTGCGTCCCTCGACCCGCCTGGGGCCTCCGGGCGAAGAAGAGTTCGAAGAAGAGAACTAGGTGGCGTCGTCGTTTGCGATTGCGGTGTTCTGGCTGGTTCAGGCATCAGCGGTCACCGTGTTCTTCGTGCCCTTCGAATGGCCGTACGCCGCCCTGTGGGGCGGCTCGCACTTCCTCAGGGCGCTCGGCCTCACCATCATCTTTCATCGCTATCTCGCGCATCGCGCGTTCGAACTGTCGCGCGGCGCGCGCTTCTTCTGGGCGCTGCTCGGCACCGCGGCCATGCAGAAGGGGCCGCTGTGGTGGGCCGGGAACCACATCGATCACCACAAGTATGCCGATCGCGCGGGCGATCCCCACAGCCCGGCGCTCGGTGGTTTCTACTACGCCCATATCGGGTGGTTCCTGGACGATTCCAAGCGGGACACGCTCCCCGGGACCAACCCGGTGATCCGTGATTTCGGCGGCGCCTGGGAGCTGCGGTTTCTCGATCGCTATTTCTGGCTGCCGCCGCTCGCGCTTGGGGTGGGGCTGTACGCCTACGGCGGCCTGGCCTGGCTCGCCTGGGGGTTCTGCCTGCCGACCGTGACGCTGGCGCACGCGACCTTCGCCATCAACACGGTGAACCACCTGTGGGGCACCCGCCGCTTCAATACCATCGACGATTCGCGCAACAACGCGTTCACGGCCTTCTTCGCGGTGGGCGAGGGCTGGCACAACAACCATCACCGCTACCAGCGGGCCGCGCGCAACGGCTTCTACTGGTGGGAGTTCGACCCGACCTACTGGGTCGTGCGTGTGATGGCGGCCGTGGGCCTGGCGTCGGACCTGCAGCCCGTACCGGAGCGAGTCTACCGGGAAGCCGAATCGCCGGCGGCGACACAAGTCCGTGCGCCCGACTAGCGGCGCTCGCACGCGCCGGATAGTCCGTTAAAGCCGGACGCCACACTACATCGATGTTGCGTCCGCCTTCAGGCGGACCTCACAACGCCAGCTACGCCGTGATGCCGCCGTTTGACCTGCCCTTCAAATCGGCGCTGCTGTGCGACATCGGCAAAGTGTGTATCCCCGACATCCGGCGCAAGCCCGGTAAGCTCACGCCCGATGAGTTCGAGATTATGAAGGCGCACACCGCGATCGGCCGCGACACGATTGCGGCCGCCGAGCGCCGGCCGCCGCCTGCGACGTGCTGATCAGCCGCCGCCTCCATCAGCCGTCGCTCTTTCGGGCGATGTGCACCGAACTCGCGTAACTATTCTTCGCGCCCCAGTCCGCCGGCGGTGCGTCGATTTCATGACGAGATATCCTTGGTCTCCCTGGCTGCCACCGGGAATAAACTGCTATGGCTCAGGGGTTGATGTCGCAGATGAAAATAGCGGTCGTCGGGGCAGGGGTGGCAGGGTTGTCGGCGGCGTATGTGCTGGGACGGGCGCACGACGTCACCCTGTTCGAGAAGGACACCCGGCTCGGCGGCCACGCGCACACGCACCCCGTCGTGCTGGCCGGGCAGGTGTGGCCGGTGGACACCGGGTTCATGGTCTTCAACCCGGCCACGTATCCCAACTTCATCCGCCTGCTCGGCCAACTCGGCATCTCGAGCCGCGAAAGCGACATGTCGTTCAGCGTCCGTTGCCGACGCTGCCGGATCGAGTTCTCGAGCGTGGGACTGCGGGGCCTGTTCGCGCAGCCCGCGCGGCTGGCGAGCGTGACGCACTGGCGGATGCTGGCCGATGTGCTCCGCTTCTTCCGCGCGGGCCGCCGCGCGCTCGAGACCGGCAGCGCGGAGGCCGCAACGCTTGGCGAGTTTCTTCAGCTCGGCGGTTTTGGCGCCGGGCTGATCCGCCACTTCGTCGTGCCCATGGGCGCCGCGATCTGGTCGGCGCCGGGGGCCGACATCCGCCAGTTTCCCGCTGTCTCGTTCCTGCGGTTTCTCGACAATCACGGGCTGTTGCAGCCGAGTGGGCAACCCGTGTGGCGCACCGTCGCCGGTGGCAGCGCGCGCTACGTGGCGGCGCTGGCCGCCCGGCTGGGGGCCGGCGTGCGCGTCGCCACGCCGGTCCGCTCGATCGTTCGTGACGAGGCGGGCGTGACGGTGGCGACGGCAAACGGCGGCGCGCACCGCTTCGATCGCGTGGTCATGGCGACCCACGCCAACGACGCGCTGGCCTTGTTGGGCGACCCCAGCCGCGAAGAGACCGCGGCCTTGTCGCGATTCCGATACTCGGTGAACGAGACCTGGCTGCATAGCGACGACGGCCTCCTGCCCGAAGCGCGCGCCGCGCGCGCCTCGTGGAACTGCGAGTTGGCGGATTGCACCGATGACGCGTCGGCCGTGTCGGTGACCTACGACCTGAACCGGTTACAGGGGCACACGCCGGGCCGGCCCCTGTTGTGTTCGCTCAATCCCCTCACCCCGGTGCGCGGCGACGTCCTTGCCCGCATGACCTACGAGCACCCCGTGCTCGATGCCGCGGCGTTCGACGGCCAGGCCGCGATTGCGCGGCTCAACGGCGCGCGCCACACGTTCTACTGCGGGGCGCATCTTCGGTATGGCTTCCATGAAGACGGTGTGATCTCGGCGCTCGCCGTGACGAAAGCGTTCGGCCTTGAGCTCTAGCCTGCGCTCGTCGCTGATGGTGGGGCGCGTCATGCACGAGCGGCTGTCGCCGCAGCGGCACGGCTTTCGCTACCGGCTGTATATGCACCGCCTGGTGCTGGACGAACTGCCGGCGCTGTCGGGCCGTCTTCGGCTGCTGGGGATCAACCGCTGGCGGCCGGCGGCGTTTTTCGAGGCCGATCACCTGCCCGGTGCCGGCACCTTGCGCGCGCGGGTCGAATCGCGGCTGCGCCAGGCAGGCGTCACCGCGCCGGTCGGCACCATTGAACTGGTCACGCACTGCCGCGTGTTCGGCTACGTCTTCAACCCGGCCTCGTTCTTCTTCTGCTACGGCCCGGACGAGGCGCTCGCCGCCGTCGTGGTCGAGGTGAACAACACGTTCGGCGAGTCGCATGCCTACGTGCTGGCCGTTCACGACCAGCCGGTGACGGCGAAGAAGGTGTTCCACGTCTCGCCGTTCATGACGCTCGATGGCACCTATCGCTTCGCCTTCGAGGTGTCGCCGTCGCGCCTCGACGTGCGGATCGATCTCTACCGGACGGGCCGTCCGGTGTTCGTTTCGCGGCTCGCGCTCGAGCGCCGGCCGCTCACCGATGCCGGCCTGGCGCTGGCACTGCTGCGTTACCCGCTGGTCACGCTGGCGGTGACTGGCCGCATCCATTGGCAAGCCCTCCGCCTGTGGTGGAAGGGCGCCACCTATTACCCGAAACCGCCCCTCGATCCCGAGGCGGCCCGCACAGGGAGTTCAGAGTGAAGAGCGTGGAATTGACGGCCGGCTCGGCCGACGTGGCGGCCTCGAGCCTGGCTGACCGGGTGATCGCCCCCGTGGCGCGGCGCCGGTTGGTCGCGTTGCTGGCGGCCGTGAAGGTCGGGCGGCTCACGGTGCACCTGCCGGATGGCTCGGTCGTCGAGGCCGGCGAGGCCGAGTCCGACCTGCATGCCACCATGTGGATTGCCCGCGACGCTTTTTTTCGCAAGTTCGCGCTCGGCGGCGATCTCGGCGCCGGCGAGTCCTACATGGACGGCGATTGGCGGACCGACGACCTGTGCCGGTTCGTCGAGCTGGTGCTGCGCAACCAAGCCCACCTGCCGCTCGATTCGTGGCTGTCGCGCCTGATCAACCTGCCGAACGACTGGCTGCACGTCCGCCGGCGCAACAGCCGGCGCGGCAGCCGCCGCAATATCGGAGCGCACTACGATCTCAGCAACGAGCTGTTCGCGACGTTCCTGGATCCGTCGCTGGCCTACTCGAGCGCCGTCTTTCACGGTGGCGACGAATCGCTCGCCGACGCGCAGCGCCAAAAATTCGAGCGCTGGTGCGAGGTCCTGCGCATCGGGCCGTCAGACCACGTGCTGGAAATCGGATCGGGATGGGGCGGCTTCGCCATGCACGCGGCCCGCACGCGTGGCTGCCGCGTGACCGGCATCACGGTGTCGGCCGAGCAGTTGAAGCTGTCACGCGAGCGCGTCGCAGCCGCAGGACTGGCCGACCGAGTGTCGTTCGAGTTCTGCGACTACCGCGACGTGCGGGGGCAGTTCAGCCGCGTGGTGTCGATCGAGATGATCGAGGCGGTCGGGGAGCGCTATTGGCCGTCGTACTTCAAGAAAATCGATGAGGTGCTCGCGCCGGGCGGCCTGGCGGGCATCCAGTCGATCACCATGGTGGACCATCGCTTCGACGACTACCGAAAGCACTGTGACTGGATCCAGAAGTACATCTTCCCGGGCGGGTTGCTGCCCTCGATCCGCGAAGTGGCGAGCGTGTGCGCGGCCGATACCCGCCTGGGCGTGGTCGCGCTCGAAGACCGCGCGCTCGACTATGGGCGCACGCTGCTGGCGTGGCGCCGGACCTTCTTCGACCGCCTCGACCAGGTGCGCGACCTCGGCTTCGACGATCGCTTCATCCGGATGTGGGAGTACTACCTGGCCACCTGCGAAGCGGCGTTCCGCACGCGCAATCTCGGTCTCGTCCACTTCGTGCTGGCGCGGGCGGGCGACGACCTGACGGTCTAAAGGAGATCAGAAGGTCTCGCTAGTCGAAGCCGATCTTCAGGTCGGCCACGAGCGGCAGGTGATCCGACGCCATCTTCGCCATGCGGTCGCGCGGCAGCGTGACCTTGAGGACCTCGACCTTGCCCTCGTAGTAGATGTGGTCGAGATGGAGGATGGGGAAGAAGCCCGGGTACGTGCGGCGCCGGCTGAGGTGCTTGCTGAGGTCGATGCTCTGGAGCCGTTCGGCCAGCAGGTCGTTGGCGCCCAGGTGCCGCGCCCACTCGTTGAAATCGCCCAGCACAATCTTGGGCCCGCTCAGGCGGCGATCGTGGACCAGGGTGGCCAGGCGCGCGGCCTGGTGCCGCCGCTCCATCAACGACGTGCCCAGGTGCACGTTGTAGAAGTGCAGGGTGTCGTCCTCGAGGCCGACATCGACGCGCTGCACCCCGCGGTGCTCGCACGTCTTCCAGGTCAGGTCGTACTGCACGTGGTGCCGCACGGGGAACCGGGTCAGCACGACGTTGCCAAAGAGCGCCGTCCGCAGGTGTCGCGTGGGGGCCATCACCCAGCCCATGCCAAGCGCCGCGCCCAGTTCCGCCGCCTGGCCCGCCTTGAGCGGGCTGGCGCCGACCACTTCCTGCAACGCCACGATGTCGGCATCAATGGCCGCGAGCACGCCGGCAATGCGCTCGAGCCGGGTGCGGCCGTCGAGCCCGCGTCCGCGATGGATGTTGTAAGTGGCCACGCGCACCGTGCGCGTCCGCTTGGGCTCATCGACTGGCATCAGGCTCTATCGTATCGTGGCGGCTTGGGGCTTGGGACTTGGGCTACTCTGTAGCCATGGCCAAGCTGGAGAGCGAACGCGAACTGCCGTGCCCGTGCTGTGGGGCGGTGCTGACCGTCGACCTGAACCTGGGCCGCGTCGTGAGCCATGAGGCGCCCGCCAACCCCGACCGCCCCGAGTTGGACCACGCGCACCGCATCCTGGCCGAGCAGGCCGCCAGGCGCGACGCGCTGTTCGCCCAGTCGGTCGAGGCGGAGAAGCACAAGGGGGACGCGCTGTCGAAGCGGTTCGAAGAGGCGCTTAAGGAAGCCAAGAAGGCGCCGGTCTCAAAACCCCTGCGCGGATTTGATCTCGACTAGGCGGAACTGAAGTGCCGCCCTTTCTGGCATAAGTGCCCTACCGATACTCGACCGGCAGGGGTTCCCACTGTTCGCGGCCGCGGTAGTAGGTGGGCTTCCGGTCGTTGTTGGCCTTGCGGTACGCGCGGTATCTCTTCAGCAACTGCCGATAGCGGCGCGTCGAGCTCTTCAGCTTCTGGTGCGGCAGGTCGATCAGCATCCGCTCCACCTTCCACACGCTCTTCTCGGTGAACCGCCAGTCGTAGTTGCCCATGGCTTGGGCCAGGTTGGCGACCCCAAACCCCTTCACGCGCCCGGTGTAGTCCACGTAGGCATCCATGTAACTGCGCGCGAGCGCCCGCGGCGAGCGGAACACCGGCCTGCGGCCGTGCAGCCCCGGATCGCGCGAACGCGCCACCGAGCCCCAGCGCCCGTCCCGCCGGTAGATGAAGATGACATGGTCGAGCCAGTCCTGGGATTCCAGGCTCATCACGAGCGGGGGATAGCCATGCTGCTCGAGCACTACGGCCGCGAACAACGCCGCCTCCATGCAGTGGGCCGTGCGCAGCCGCGCGACCGGCCGGAAGCTGTGCTGGGTCTCGCCGCCCTTCTCGGTGTTGTAGGGCAGCGCGTTCAGCCACCGCTGCACCTTGGCAGGCGTGTTCAGGCGGGCGATGAGCGCGCGTTCCGTGCGCGAGAACGCACGGTCCGTGCGCAAGGACGCACGGTCCGTGCGCGAGAACGCACGGTCAGCGCGCGAGAACGGCGGCCTTGAGCTCATCGACAATCGAGGCGGCGGTCCACGCGTTGCTGTCGTGGATTGACACGACGCGGCCCTGTGGATCGACCACCGCCGTTCGCAGGTTGTGGGTGATGGTGCCGTCCTGCTCGCGCATCACGTTGACGCCGAACGTGGCGGCCAGCCGATCGACCACCCCTTCGCCGGCCGTGGCAAAGCGCCACACCGACGGGTCGGCCGAGACCTGGGCGGCATGGGCGCCTAACGCCGCCGGCGTGTCGTGGGCCGGATCGAAACTGATCGAGAGCAGCCGCACCTGGCCGCGCAGGGCCGGCTCGGCCGCGACCAGCGACTGGATCTCGGCGAAACGGCGATCCATCAGCGGACAAAACTGCGGCAGCGGGCAGCGAGTGTAGATGAAGGTCACCACCACCGCGGCGTCGCGCAGTTCCGACAGCGCCAGCGGCCGTCCTTCCTGATCGGTCAGCGGCGTCTCGGGCACCACGTCGCCCGGCTTCAACAGTTGCACACCCGCCGCAGCCGGAATCTTCGTGGCCGAGCCTTCGGGAATGGGGGCCGCTCCGGTCTTCACGATCGCCGACAACCACGCGAGGTCAGGCGACACGTGCAGGGTCGCCGTGATGAGGTCGCCCGGGGCGCGGCCCTCGAGCAGCGCAGATTCCTGCACCTGGTACGGCATGGTCATGGCCGGCATGAAGCCCACGATGTCTTCGTGCTTCACCAGGATCTCGCTGGTCTCGGGCCTGACGGCCAGCACCTGGCCGGTGAGCGGGTAGGTGCGGACCTCCGGGGCTGGGCTACAGGCCGTAGCAGCCAGCAAACTGGCGAGCAGGACAAACGCTGATCGAGACATCCCGACCATGATAGTCTGCGCCCGTTCCTGCTATGCGAAACGACTTTGCTTTTGAGATGGCGGCATCCGCCGTGCGCTTTGGCGCCGGCGTCACGCGCGAAGTCGGCGCGGACCTGAAAGAACTGGGGATCCCGCGCGCGCTCGTGATCACCGACCCGACCGTGCGCCATCTGCCACCGGTGCAAACCGTGCTCGAATCGCTCGACGCGGCTGGCGTCTCCTGTGTCGTGTACGACCAGGTGCGCATCGAGCCCAGCGACGAATCGTTCCACCATGCCATCGACTTCGCCCGCCAGCACCCCTTCGAGGCCATCGTCGCCGTCGGCGGCGGTTCGGTGATCGACACCGCGAAGGCCGTGAATCTCTACACCGTGTACCCGCCGGCAGACTTTCTCGACTACGTCAATCCGCCGATTGGCAAGGGGTTGCCGGTTCCAGGCCCGCTGAAGCCGCTCATGGCCATTCCGACGACGGCGGGGACGGGGAGCGAGACGACCGGCGTCAGCATTTTCGACTTGAGCCGGATGCACGCGAAGACCGGGATTGCCAGCCGCCGCCTCAAGCCCACGCTGGGCTACCTGGATCCCGACCACACCCGGACCATGCCGCCCGAGGTGGCGGCGTCAAGCGGCCTCGACATCCTCAGCCACGCGATCGAGTCGTTCACGGCGCTGCCGTTCACCGGCCGGCCATTGCCCGAGCGGCCGGCGCTGCGGCCGGCGTACCAGGGCTCGAACCCGATCAGCGACGTGTGGTCGCTACAGGCGCTCCGCATGGTTGCGCAGTACATCGTGCGCGCGGTGGACGATCCGTCAGACGATGAGGCGCGCGCCAACATGCTGCTGGCGGCGTCCTATGCCGGCGTGGGCTTCGGCAACGCCGGCGTGCACCTGCCGCACGGCATGTCGTACCCCGTGTCGGGTGGCGTGAAGGGCTATCGCGCACGGGGTTATGCCGCGGATCATCCCCTGGTGCCGCACGGCATCTCCGTGATCCTGAACGCGCCGGCGGTGTTCCGCTACACGGCGCCATCAACGCCCGAGCGGCACTTGCAGGCGGCCGCGGCGCTTGGCGTGGACGTCGCTGGCGTCAAGGGCGAGGACGCAGGTCGCGTGCTGGCCGATCGCATCACCTGGTTCATGCAGCGATTGAACACCCCGAACGGCCTGGCCGCTCTGGGCTACTCGTCATCTGACATCCCCGCGCTCGTGGACGGCACGCTGCCGCAGCACCGGGTCACGAAGCTCTCGCCGCGTGCCGCTGGTCCCGAGGAGTTGGGCCGGCTCTTCGAAGACGCCCTGATCGCGTGGTAGCGTAAGGCCGCATGATCCTCGTCGGTACCAGCGGCTACAACTATCCGGAGTGGAAGGGCAGTTTCTATCCCGCGGATCTGGCCGCGTCGAAAATGCTGCCGTACTACGCCGGCAAGTTCCGCACGGTCGAGATCAACTACACCTTCTACCGCATGCCCACCTCGAAGATCGTCGCGGGGTGGGTGGCGCAGGTGCCGCCGGAGTTCCGGTTCACGCTGAAGGCGCCGAAGCGGATCACCCACGACAAGCGGCTGCGCGCAGCGGAGGTGGCTGAGTCGCTGCGGACGTTCGTGACGATCGCCGGCGAGCTGGGGCCGCAACTGGCGGCACTGCTGTTTCAACTGCCGCCGAATTTGAAGAAGGACATCGTCCTCCTGAACGAGTTCCTCTCGCTGCTGCCGCCGAAGACGACCGCGGCCGTCGAGTTTCGGAACGAGTCGTGGCTGGATGACGAGGTGTATGCGGCGCTGAAGGCGCGCAACATCGCGCTGTGCATCGCCGACAGCGAGGTGCGCCACACCCCGTCGATTGCCACCGCTGACTACGCCTACTTGCGGCTGCGGGACGAGGGCTACGGCGAGGCTGAGATCGCCCGCTGGGCGGACACCGCCAGACAACTGGATGCCACCTGTCACGACGTCTACGTGTATTTCAAGCACGAAGATGAGGGCAAGGGCGCGGCGTTTGGACAACAGATGATGGGATTGCTATGAAGCGACTGTTTCTTATTGGCGTGGTGGTTCTGAGTGGTTGTACGCCACAACCAGCCTTACCCGCCCAACCAGCCCCACCCGCCCTGGATGTCGTCGAGTTGAGCGCGACCGATGCGCTGGCGAAGATGGCGTCGGGCGAGCTGACGTCGGTGGCGTTGACCGAGGCGTACCTCGACCGCATTGCGAAGGTCGATGATGCCGGTCCGACGCTCGGGGCGGTGATCGAGACCAACCCGCAGGCCGTGGCCGATGCGGCCACGCTTGACGGTGAGCGCAAGGCAGGGAAGCTGCGCGGACCGTTGCACGGCATCCCGGTGCTGCTCAAGGACAACATCGATGTCGCGGGCATGGTGAATTCGGCCGGCTCGCTGGCGTTGGCCGGCAATCGCCCGGCCGCGGATGCCTTTGTCGCGGCCCGCTTGCGCGCCGCCGGCGCGGTGATTCTCGGCAAGACCAACTTGAGCGAGTGGGCCAACTTCCGCTCCACGCGGTCGACGTCGGGGTGGAGCTCGCGCGGCGGGCAGACCAAGAACCCCTACGTGCTCGACCGCAATCCGTGCGGATCGAGTTCGGGCACGGGCTCGGCCATCGCCGCCAGCCTCGGCGCGATCGGGGTCGGCACGGAGACCGATGGCAGCATCCTCTGTCCGGCGTCGGTGGCCGGACTGGCCGGCCTCAAGCCGACGGTGGGCCTGGTCAGCCGCAACGGCATCATCCCCATTTCCATCTCGCAAGACACCGCGGGCCCGATGGCCCGCACGGTGGCGGATGTCGCGTTGCTGTTGAACGGCATGGCGGCGGTGGATGCCGCCGATCCGGCAGGCCCGGCGGCCGAGGGCCGCATCGCCGCCGACTACACGACGTTCCTGAAGGCCGATGCCGCCAAGGGCAAGCGGTTTGGCGTGTTGCGGCAGGCAATGGCTTATCACCCCGACGTCGACGCGGCCATGACCAGGGCCATCGAGGCCTTGAGGGCGGCCGGGGCCGAGGTGATCGACATCAAGGTGCCGACCTATAACGCCTGGAGCGACGCCGAGTTGAGCGTCCTGCTGTACGAGTTCAAGGATGGCCTCAACGAATACCTGAAGAAGAGCGGTTCACCGCACGGCTCGCTCGACGCGTTGATTGCCTGGAACAAGGCCAACGCCGCGAAGGCGATGCCGTTCTTCGGCCAGGAGCTCTTCGAGCAGGCGCAGGCCAAGGGACCGCTGACCGAGCCTGCCTACCTCAAGGCGCGGGCCGACGCGCGGCGGCTGGCGGGCCGCGACGGCCTGCTGGCCGTGCTGGCGAAGGAGAAGCTGGATGCGGTGATTGCCCCGAGCATGTCGCCGGCGTGGCCGACCGACCACGTGCTGGGCGATCACTTCATTGGCGCCGGTTACGGGATGGCGGCGGTGGCGGGCACGCCGAGCCTGACCGTGCCGATTGGCGACAGCCAGGGCCTGCCGCTCGGCATGGCCTTCATGGGCGCTGCCTACCGCGAAGGCGAGTTGATTGGGTTTGGCTACGCGCTGGAACAGGTGATGAAGGCGCGCAAGGCGCCGTCGTACCGGCCGACCCTCGCGCCCTAGGCTGGTTCCTATTTTCTGACGGCCGTGAACGTGCCGGTGGCCATGCCGCCGTAGTCGGTCTGGCCTTCGATCTTCGTTCCGTCAATCTTGCCCGTGTAGGTGATCACCAGGGGCATGCCGTTGTAGTCAACCGTGACCACCATCGTGAGGTTGCTGCCCTCGAGGGCCACGCTGTCGTACTTGCGCTCGCCTTGAGGGCTCTTGCCGACGGCCACCAACTTGCCGGCTTCTTCCCGGACTTCCATCACCGACTTGAACTCGCCCTCCGGGGAGATGGTGGTGAGATCCCAGGTGCCGAGCGCGGGCGGCTGGGCATAGGCGCTCGAGGCGAACAGCACGAGGGCGGCGGCGACCAGGGCGACACGAAACGTTTTCATAGCTGGCTCCTCAGAAAGTCAACAACAGCGCGTTCTGCGAAGTATCCATCATAACCGTTGCCATGTTCGACAAAAGCGCAGTGGCCGCCATGGGGGGGCACGACGGTGGTAATGTGCGGATTGTTCCGCACGGCCGGCGCCTCGAAGATGTGCGGGGGCACGAACGGGTCGTCGGCCGCGCTCAGGATCAGGGCCGGCCGGGCCACCCGGTCGATCACGCGCATGGCGCTGGCGCGGTGATAGTAGTCCGAGGCGCCGTCGTAACCGTGGTGCGGCGCGGTGTAGCGATCGTCGAACGTCCGGATCGACCACACCTTCCATAACCCGTCCAGGTTGAACTGCCCGGGAAAGGCGCGTTCCTTCCGCCGCATCCGCGCCTGAAGGTTGCGGCAGAAGTTCCACTCGTAGACGCGGTTCTCGCGCCGCTCGATCGAGCGCATGCACTCTTCGAGCTCGATCACCGGCGACACGGCCGCAAACGCCTTGACCTCCGGAAACTCGCCGCCGCCCAGTTCCCCGGCCAGCTTCATGGTGATGTTGCCGCCCAGTGAATACCCGGCGACGGCGAGCCGCGACAAGCCATCGCGCTCGCGCAACTCCCGCAGCACGCACAGCGGGTCGGCCGTCAGCCCCGAGTGATACAGCCCCCGCGACAGGTGCTCGGTGCCGCCGCAATTGCGCTGGTTGAGGCGGACGACGTTGAAGCCGGCGGCGAGGGCCTTGTCGGCCATGCCGCACATGTAGTGGGCGAGGCTCGAGCCCTCGAGCCCGTGCAGCATCAGCAGGGTCGGGGCGGCGGCCCGGTCCGGCTGCCAGTTGCAGTGGGCCAGGACCCGGGCGTCGGGGGCGATGTCGAAATACCTGGGCTCGGTGGCGGCCAGGGACCGAAAGGCGCGCTTGCGGGCCCAGGCATACAGCGTCATCTTGTGTCCGCCGGCCCAGCGGGGAAGTGGGGTGTAGGAGGTGATGACTGATTATAGAATTGCCGGCATGAAGACGACATTAAAGGTTGGCCTGGCCGTGCTGGTCCTGTCGGGCGCGGTCGCGGCGCAGGGGGGCCAGTATCCCGTCACGCGCACCGTGGATCACGTGGACACTTATCACGGCACCAAGGTGCCCGACCCCTATCGGTGGCTCGAAGACGACACGTCGGCCGAGACGGCGGCATGGGTCGAGGCGCAAAACAAGGTCACGTTCGCGTACCTCGACAAGATTCCCTATCGCGCCGAGTTGACCACGCGGCTCAAGTCCCTGTTCGACTACGCCAAGTTCGGTTCGCCGTCGCGCAAGGGCGACTACTACTTCTTCTCGAAGAACGACGGCCTGCAGAACCAGAGCGTCCTTTACATCCAGAAGGGGCTCAATGGCGCGCCCGAAGTATTGATCGACCCCAATACGTGGTCCACCGATGGCACCGTCCGGCTGACCGGGTTCGCGCCGTCGAAGGACGCGAAGCTGGCGGTTTACGGCGTCTCGCGCAGCGGCTCGGACTGGCAGGAATACCACGTGATGGACCTCAGCACTCGGAGAGTGCTGGAGGACAAGGTGGAGTGGGTCAAGGTCTCGAGCATTGCCTGGCGCGGCAACGGGTTCTACTACAGCCGCTATCCGCAGCCCGAGAAGGGCAAGGAGCTGTCGTCGATCAACGAGAACCACCAGGTCTATTACCACCGCATCGGCACGCCGCAATCGGCTGACGAACTGGTGTTCAGCGACCCGAAGAACCCGCAGCGCTTCCACACCCTCGAGACCACTGAAGACGAACGCTTCGCGGTGCTCGACGTGTCGGACCGCGGCACCGGCAAGCAGGGCAACGCCGTGTTCGTGCAGCACCTGTCGAAGCCCGGCTCGACGTTCCTGCCGCTCATCCCGAATATTGGCGATGACACGTACCAGGTGCTCGAAAGCGTGCGCGGCGAGTTGATCGTGTTCACCGACCACAACGCGCCCAA
>JBEGVQ010000148.1:0-9089 GCA_041178345.1 Acidobacteriota bacterium
TTCAGTTGGGCCGCAAATCCTGCCAGGAGAACGGTCAGCAGCGCTTTACGCATCAGCATCTCACCCCCTCGTACGGACGAGGGTAAAGGGAGGTAAGTTCCCGTGCGCCAGGACGGGCGCTTAGAAACGGCCCAAGGGCTCGGCCACGCGGAGCTTCGCGCCGGTGGCGGCCAGCACTGCCTCCAGGGTGGTGTCGCCGGCGATCTCCTTCAGCAGCAGGCCGTCCGGTGTCACGTCGATCACGGCCAGCTCGGTCACGATCTGGTTGACGACCTTCAGGCCGGTCAGCGGCAACGTGCACTTCGGGAGGATCTTGTGGCCGCCGTCCTTCGTGGTGTGCTCCATGGCGATGACCACGCGCTTGGCGCCGGCGACCAGGTCCATGGCGCCGCCCATGCCCTTGACCATCTTGCCGGGGATCATCCAGTTGGCGAGGTTGCCCGCTTCGTCAACCTCGAGTGCGCCCAGCACGGTGAGGTCAATGTGCCCGCCGCGCACCATGGCGAACGAATCGGCGCTGCTGAAGTACGACGTGCCGGGCAGTTCGGTCACGGTCTCCTTGCCGGCGTTGATCAGGTCGGCATCGACCGCGTCTTCGCCCGGGTACGGTCCCACGCCCAGCATGCCGTTCTCGGAGTGCAGCGTGATCTCGACGCCCGGAGGCACGCAGTTGGCGACGAGCGTCGGCATGCCAATCCCCAGGTTCACGTAGTCACCATCCCTGAGGTCTTGGGCGATGCGGCGAACAATGCGATCGCGCTTATCCATTGCGGACCGTCCGTTTCTCGATGCGCTTGACGTAGGCAGGTCCCTGCAGCACCCGCTTCACGAAGATGCCAGGGGTATGGATGCCATCCGGCTCGAGCGCGCCGGCCTCGACCAGTTCCTCGACTTCGGCAATGGTGTGCCGCGCCGCGGTGGCCATCACGGGATTAAAATTGCGCGCAGTCTTGCGGTAAACCAGGTTGCCCACGCGGTCGCCCTTCCACGCCTTGACGAACGCGAAGTCGGCGGCGAGCGGCGCCTCGAGAATGTAGGTGCGGCCGTCGATCACGCGGCTTTCCTTGCCCTGGGCGATCAACGTCCCGGCGCCGGTCGGCGTGAAGAACCCGCCAATGCCGGCGCCGGCGGCGCGCATCCGTTCCGAGAAGGTGCCCTGCGGCACCAGTTCCACCTCGATCTCCTTCTGGAGGAACTGCCGCTCGAATTCCTTGTTCTCGCCGACATAGGTCGAGATCATCTTGCGCACCTGGCGCGACTTGAGCAGCGGCCCCACGCCGTAGTCGTCGACGCCGGCGTTGTTGCTAATGATGGTCAGGTTCTTGGTGCCGCGGCGATGCAGGGCCGCGATCAGGTGTTCGGGAATGCCGCAGAGCCCGAAGCCGCCCATCATGATGCGGGCGCCATCGGGAATCGCGGCGACCGCCTCGTCGGCAGTGGCCAGGACCTTGGTCATCTGCCGATTATAGGCAGGAAGACTTGGCGCGCGCCGCTTCATCAAAGAACTTGCGGATCGCCTCGCGATCCTCGAGTCGATCCGACAGGGCCACCAGTTCGGCGGCCATGGCGCGCAGCACGGGTTTGATCTCGGCGCTGTTCGACGCCAGTACGCTTTCCCAGACGCTGGACTGGCTGCTGGCCAGCCGCGTCGTGTCGCGAAGTCCCGTCCCCGCCCACTTCAGGTTGTTGTCGCCCACGGCCCGTGCTGCCGTCACCATCAGCGCACTGGCGGCCAGTTGCGGCAGGTGACTGACCGCCGCCATCAGCCGGTCGTGCTCCTCGCCGCGATCGGACAGTACCACCGGGCGGGCGCCGAGGGCCTCGACAAACTTCGCGGCGCGACCCACGGCGTCTGGCACGTCTGGATTGGTCAGGAACCACGCCCGGCCGTCGAACAGGTCGGCGCGGGCCTCGGACGGCCCCGTGCTGGTGCCCCCCGCCATGGGATGACCCCCGACAAACCGTGAGAGTCCCGCCGCCGCAGCGGCCGCCATAATTACGCGCTTGGTGCTGCCGGTGTCGAGGACCAGCGCCTGCGGATGCATGACCGCACCCAGGCGCGGCAGGACGTGGATGATCACGTCCACCGGCATGGCCAGCACGACGACCAGCGAGTCGCGGATCGACTCGAGTGGGTCGCCCCGATCGACGGTGCGGACGTCGAGGCCGGGCCACCGCCTGCCGGCCGCCAGCGCCACGGAGGTGCCGATCAGCCCCGGTCCGACGATGGCGAGCCGGGGCTGCGTGTCAGGCACTCAGCGTGCCCAGCCCCTTCGTGCAACCGGCTCGAGGCAGATGCTGCGGCCGATCGCCGGGGCAATGATGCGCAGCTCCGCCATCAGGCGATCGAACTGTGACGGGAACATCGACTGGGCGCCATCGCTCATGGCGTGGTCGGGGTCGTTGTGCACCTCGATGATCAGGCCGTCGGCGCCGGCCGCGACCGCCGCGCGCGCCATCGGGGCCACCTTGTCGCGCCGGCCCATGCCGTGGCTCGGGTCCACGAAGATCGGCAGGTGCGACAACTCCTTGATGATCGGGATGGCCGACAGGTCGAGCGTGTTGCGGGTGAACGTCTCGAACGTGCGGATGCCACGCTCGCACAGGATCACGTCGGTGTTCCCGCCGGCCAGGATGTACTCCGCCGACAGCAGCCACTCCTCCATCGTCGCGGCGATGCCGCGCTTCAACAGGATCGGCTTGCGGGTGCGCCCGAGTTCGCGCAGCAGCGTGAAGTTCTGCATGTTGCGCGCGCCGACCTGGTAGATGTCGGCGTAGTTGCCGATCACCCCGATCTGGCTGGCGTCCATGACCTCGGTCACAAGCTTCAGGTCGTGCGCGTTGGCGCCGGCGCGCAACAACTGCAAACCAGCCTCGCCCATGCCCTGGAAGCTGTAGGGCGACGAGCGCGGCTTGAACGCGCCACCACGCAGGATCTTGGCGCCGGCGCGCTTGACCGCGGCGGCGGTGGCGTGGACCTGCTCTTCACTCTCAGCGGAGCACGGGCCGGCGATCACGATCACTTCGTCGCCGCCAAGACGGAGGTCGCCGATGGTGATGATTGTATCCTCGGGCTTGAAGGTGCGGCTGGCCAGCTTGTACGGCTGGGTGATGCGCAGCACTTCGTGCACCCCGGCCATCAGCTCGATCAGCCGCGGGTCGGCCTTGCCACCGCCGACCACCCCGAGCACGATGCGCTCGGCGCCGGTCGATCGATGCACGTCCATGCCCATTCCCACGAGGCTGGCGATGACGGCTTCAACTTCGCTGTCACTCGCCCGCTCTTTCATTACGACAACCATGATCTGCTCTTTCCTTGAGCGGCGGGCCTGACGACCCGCCGCTACGTCATTCCGATTGACTTTGCTCGCGCGCATCCCGCTCGGCCTCGAGGCGCTGAATGCGCCGGGCCTCGTCCATGATGCGTTCGTACAACCGGGCCACGGCGTCGCCATCGAGCGGCCCGCCGAGCGCCGCGTTCACCTTCCGCACGTGGGCAATCACCGCCGCCTCGCGCGCCGGCTCGTAGATCGGGCGCCCCAGTTCGTGTTTCAGCCGGCCGACCGTGTACGCGCACCGCGCCCGGCTGTCGAGAAGGCGCACGATCACTTCGTCGATCTTGTCGATCTCGTCCCGAAGCGCTGCGAGGTTCAGTTCCGCAGCCATCGCACGTACCGCTCTACCTCGTCCAGCAGGCCCGGAGCCTGTCCATGCTCGGCAATGACTTTCACCAGCGCGCTGCCCACCACCGCCGCGTCGGCCCATTGGCCGACCGCCTTCACGTGCTCGGGCCGCGACAGGCCGAACCCCAGGGCCAGCGGCAGGGTGGTCTCGGCCTTGACCCGTTCCGCCAACTCCCGCGCCGAATCATCCACCGTGTCGCGGACGCCGGTGACCCCCAGGCGCGAAATGCCGTAGAGGAAGCCGCTGCCCAGGGCCGCCGCCTTGCGAATCCGCTCGACCGTGGTCGTGGGGCTCAGCAGAAAAATTGTATCAATCCCGGCGCCGGCAAAGGCGGTCCGAAAGGCCTCGCCTTCCTCGGGCGGCATGTCCAGGGTCAGCACCCCGTCCACGCCGGCCGCCTGCGCCTGGCGCACGAACTCCGCCAGCCCCATGGCAAGTATCGGATTGGCGTAGCTGAAGATGACGACCGGGGCGGCAATCGCCGCGCGGGTGGCGGCCAACATGGCCAGCACCTTGGGCAAGGTCGCGCCGGCCGCCAGGGCGCGTTCGGTGGCCCGCTGGATCACCGGACCATCGGCCAGGGGATCCGAGAACGGCACCCCCAGTTCGATTACGTCGGCTCCGGCCCGGTCGAGCCGCTTCAGGATCTCCGCGGTCAATTCGAGGCTGGGATCGCCGGCCGTGATGTAGGTCACGAGGCCGGTGTCGCCTTTGGCGCCGAGCGCCGAGAAGCAATCGCTAATGCGCCCCAAGGCCGGCCTCCTTCAGGATCTGCTCCACGGTCTGTACGTCCTTGTCACCGCGCCCAGACACGTTGACGACCAAGACGGCACCGGGGCCGAACTCCTTGCCGTGCGCGAGCACGTAGGCAATGGCGTGGGCCGACTCCAGCGCCGGGATGATCCCCTCGAGCCGCGCCAGTTCCTGGAACGCCGCCAGCGCTTCGGCATCCGAGGCGTAGTGATATTCCGCTCGCCCGGTCTCTTGCAGGAACGCGTGCTCCGGACCCACGGCTGCGTAGTCGAGGCCGGCCGACACCGAGTGGGTCGCCTCGATGTTGCCGTGTGCATCCTGCAGCACGAAGGTGCGCGTGCCTTGCAGCACTCCCGGAGCCCCGCCAGCGAACCGCGCGGCGTGTCGTCCGGAATCAATCGCCTCCCCGCCGGCCTCCACCCCGATCAGTTTCACCGCCGCATCGTCGATGAACGCGTCGAAGATGCCGATGGCGTTGCTGCCGCCGCCGACGCACGCAATCACCGCGTCGGGCAGTCGGCCCACCTGCGCCAGGCATTGCTCGCGGGCCTCCTTGCCGATCACCGACTGGAACTCGCGCACCATCAGCGGATACGGATGCGGGCCGAGGGCCGACCCCAGCAGGTAATGCGTGTCACCCGGGCGGGCCACCCAATCGCGCATCGCCTCGTTGATGGCGTCCTTCAAGGTGCAACTGCCGGAGTCAACGCCGCTGACCGTGGCGCCCAGCAGCCGCATCCGGAACACGTTCAGCGCCTGGCGGCGCATGTCTTCGGTGCCCATGTAGACCACGCATTCGAGGCCCAGCAGCGCGCACGCGGTGGCGCTGGCGACACCGTGTTGCCCGGCGCCGGTCTCGGCGACAATACGCGTCTTGCCCATGCGCCTGGCGAGCAACGCCTGCCCCAGGGCGTTGTTGATCTTGTGCGCGCCGGTGTGGGTCAGGTCCTCGCGCTTGAGCAGGATGCGCACGCCTCCGCACGCCTCGCTCAGGCGACGGGCGTCCCACAGCGGCGTTTCGCGACCGGCGTAGTGATGCAGCAGCCGCTGCAGTTCCTCGCCGAACGCCGGGTCGCGCCTGGCCTCGAAGTATGCCGCCGCCAATGCCTCGATGGCGGCGACCAGCGTCTCGGGGACGAAGCGCCCGCCAAACGCGCCGTAGTAGCCGCGCGCGTCGGGGTCGCGCCGGCCGAACCATGAATAAGGTGCCAAAGGTGCCATAGATGTCTGGGGTGCCATCGGATTAAGTGCCTGTGCTTCTTACTGCGTCGATGAATGCGCGGAGCTTGGAAAGATCCTTGAGGCCCGGTTTGGTCTCGACGCCAGACGCAACATCCACCGCGTACGGCATCACCGTCCGGATGGCGTCGGAGACGTTCGCTGCGGTCAGCCCGCCGGCCAGAACAAGCCGCCGTTTCGCCGCGATCGCGCGGGCTCGCGTCCAATCGACCGTCTGCCCGGTGCCACCGTGCCGCACGGGATCGTGCGCATCAAGCAACACCGTCTCATCGTCTACCGCCGGCTCGATGCCGCCGATCCCCGCCGCCAGATGCACCGCGCGCAGCACCGGCAGCGCCACGCGGCCAGGTGGCACTTCGCCGTGCACCTGCGCCAGGCGCAGTCCCGCCTGGGCCGCTTGCGCTATGTCGCCGGCGGACGGGTTCACGAATACGCCAACCGGGGTGATGAACGGCGGCAGGCCGGCAATGATCGCCGCGACGCTTTCCAGGTTCGCGTGGCGGGGGCTGGCGGACCACAGCACGAACCCAAGCGCGTTGGCGCCGAGAGCGGCAGCGGCGTCCGCGTCTTCGCGCCTGGTAATGCCGCAAATCTTGACGGCGGTCACGCGGTGGCTCCCATCGTCTCGATCAAGCCGGCCAGGGCCGCGCCCGGATCGGGATCGACCATGAACCGCTCGCCCACCAGGAAGGCCCGGTAGCCGAGCGCGGTCATCGCCCGCAAGTCGTCCCTGCTCTTTAACCCGCTCTCGCTGACACCGATGACGCCACTCGGAATGCGCGCGGCAAGGGTTCGTGACGCCTCAAGGTTCACCTGAAGCGTGCGAAGGTTGCGGTTGTTTACGCCGATGATCGCCGCGCCTGCGGCAAGCGCCCGATCGCATTCCTCCAGGTCATGCACCTCGACGAGGGCGGCCAGGCCAAGGCTACGGGCGGCCGCCGACAAGTGGCGCAGCTCGGCATCCGTAAGCGCCGCCACGATCAACAGGATCGCGTCGGCGCCGCCGGCGCGGGCCTCCAGCAGTTGGTACTCGTGGACCATGAAGTCCTTGCGCAACAGCGGCACCTTCACCGCGGCTCGCACGGCAACCAGGTGCTCCTGCGAGCCATCAAAGAACCCAGGCTCCGTCAGCACTGAAATCGCGGCGGCACCGGCCCGCTCGTATCCGGCGGCGATGGCGACGGGGTCATACGCCGACCGCAGCACGCCACGCGACGGCGAGCGGCGCTTGCACTCCGCGATGATATTCACCGCGCCCGGGCGCGACAGGCGGGCGGCAAACTGCTCGCCCGCCGGCATGGCGGCCAGCGCGCGCCGTTCAAGGAGAGCCCGAGGCTCGCGCCCGATCGCCGACGCCACCCGTGCCCGGGTGGCGGCAACAATGGCCTCCAACAGGTCGGGCGTCATCCCGCTCACGCGCCGGCTCCGTTCGAGACCCGAATGAGACGGTCGAGGACCGCGGCCGCCTCGCCGTGGTCGATGGCGACCGCCGCGCGGGCGACCCCGGCCCGTACGGTCTCGGCGGCGCCCGCGATGAACAGCGCCGCGCCGGCGTTCAGCAATACGACGTCGCGTGGCGACCCCTTGGCGCCGGTCAGCACCGAGCGAACAATCACGGCGTTGGTGGCGGCATCACCGCCCTTCAAGGACTCGGGAGTGGCCTTGGCGAGCCCGAAGTCCGCGGGGTGCACATAGAACGTCTGCACCGCGTTGTTCCGGCACTCCGACACCTTGGTGTAGCCCGTCGTCGAAAGCTCGTCGAGGCCATCGGCGCCGTGGACGACCCAGGCGCGTTCGGAGCCAAGCAGCGCGAGCGACCGCGCGAGCAACTCGGTGAGGTCCGGCCGCGGGACGCCGACGATTTGCCGCGTCGGGCGCGCCGGGTTCGTGAGCGGTCCCAGCAGGTTGAAGGCCGTGCGCACGCCGAGGTCCTTGCGTGCCTGCGCCGCGTGCTTCATGGCGGGATGAAACGTCGGCGCGAAGAAGAACGCGATGCCGACCTCCGCCAGGCAGCGTGCCGCCACATCGGGCGCGGCCTGGACGTTGACGCCGAGGGATTCCAGCACGTCGGCGCTGCCGCACTGGCTCGAAACGGACCGGTTGCCATGCTTGGCGACTGGCGTGCCGCACGCGGCCATCACGATCGCGGCCGCCGTGGAGATATTGAAGCTGCCGGAGCGGTCGCCACCGGTGCCGCACGTGTCGAACACCGGACCTGGTTGCGCCGGCACGGCCACGGCATTGGCCCGCATCGTCTGCGCCAGGCCCACCAGTTCGCTGGGCCGCTCGCCTTTCATGGCGAGACCGACCAACAACCCGGCGATCTGCGCGGGTGCGGCATCGCCACGCATGATCGCAGCCATGGCGGCCGCGGCCTCTTCGGTGCTCAGGTCTTCCTGCCGGCGCAGTTTCTCGATCAGGGCTGGGAACATGGTCACATCTCGAGGAAGTTGCGCAGAATGCGGCGGCCTTCGTTGGTCAGCACCGATTCGGGGTGAAACTGCACGCCGTGAATCGGCAAACTCCGATGGCGAATGCCCATCACGAGGTTGTCTTCCTGGGTTCGCGCGGTGATCTCCAGGTCGGGCGGCATGCTCGGCTGGGCGACGATCAGCGAGTGGTAGCGGCCGGCCTGGAACGAAGTGGAGATGCCGGCGAACACCCCCTGGCCGTTGTGCTCGACCGTGGAAGTCTTGCCGTGCATGGGTTGAGGTGCCCTGGTGACTTCTCCGCCAAACGCCAGGCCGATGGCCTGGTGGCCGAGGCATACGCCCAGCACCGGCATGCGCGGCCCGAACTCCTTGATGGCGTCGAGCGAGACGCCCGCTTGTTCCGGGCGACCTGGACCGGGCGAGATGACCACGCGGTCGTGGCCGAGCGCGCGCAGCGTGTCGAGCGGCACCTCGTCGTTGCGTCTGACGACCAGTTGCGCGCCAAGTTCACCCAGGTACTGCACCAGGTTGTAGGTGAACGAATCGTAGTTATCGATGACCAGGACCATGAAAGCCTACAGGCCGGTCTGCGCCAGTTCCAGCGCCCGCAACATGGCGCGCGCCTTGTCCTTGGTTTCTTCGTACTCCGCGGTCGGATTCGAGTCGGCAACGATGCCGGCGCCGGCCTGGATGTAGGCCTTGCCGCCTTCCATCAGGATGGAGCGAATGGCGATGCAGAAGTCGAGGTTGCCGGCAAAGTCGAGATAGCCGACGGCGCCCGCGTAGAGACCGCGCCGGTCCGGTTCGAGCTCGTTGATGATCTGCATGGCGCGCACCTTGGGCGCCCCCGAGACCGTGCCAGCCGGGAAGCAGGACACCAGCGCGTCGAGCCGGTCGCGGCCCTCGGCCAGTTGGCCTTCGACCACCGATACCAGGTGCATCACATGCGAATAACGCTCGAGCGCCATGAAGGTCGGCACG
>JBEGVQ010000149.1:0-50781 GCA_041178345.1 Acidobacteriota bacterium
CGAGCGGCGCCAGGCGCCGCCCGTTCACGAGAATCCAGCCGATGTTGAGCGTGACCGCCGCGGCGACCAGCACGACGCAGAGGACGACGAAGACGATCGATGCGGTCTGGCGCCTCGTCACAGGCCTATCTTATGGCCAACGGGCGACGGCGGTCGCGCGGGCGTGCGCTACGCGGCTTCTTCTTCGAGCTCCTGGCGGACCTTGGCGACCTTGACGTCCCAGGCCAAACCCACCGCCTGCATGGCGCGGATCGCAATCCAGTTCATGTCGAACTCGTACCACGCCAGGCCGTGGCGCGCCGACACCGGGTGCGCGTGGTGGTTGTTGTGCCAGCCCTCGCCGAACGAGAGCAGCGCCACCCACCAGCTGTTGCGCGAGTCATCCTTGGTCTGGAAGCGGCGCGAGCCCCACATGTGCGTCGCCGAGTTCACGAGCCAGGTCGCGTGCAGCAGGAACGTGGTGCGGAAGAACGTGCCCCAGAGGACATACGGAATGCCGCCGAAGGCGAGCAGGGCGAGGCCGACCACCACCTGCGTGACCCAGTGCCACTTGCTCATGAACACGTGGAACGGGTCCTTGCACAGGTCCGGCGCGTAGCGGCGCAGCACGTCGGTGTCGTGGTGCATGCCCTTGCCCATCATGATCCAGCCCATGTGCGCCCAGAACGCGCCTTCTTTGGGCGTATGGGGATCGCCGTCGTGGTCCGAATGCTGGTGGTGAATGCGGTGCGTGGCGACCCAGAAAATCGGCCCGCCCTCGAGCGCCAGCGTGGCGCAGGTGGTGAGGAAGTACTCCATCCACTTGGGCGTCTTGTAGCCGCGGTGCGTCAGCAGGCGGTGATACGCCATGCCGATGCCGAGTGAGCCGGACACCCACCACAGGAAGACCGCCATCAGGATGGCCCCGAGGTCGATGTACCAGAACGCCGCGACGGCGCCGATGTGGAACGCCACCATCGCAATGAAGGTGATCCGGTTAATGCCGTGAGCCGCCTTGCGGCCATAAATCTCAGTCACAGGAACCATGCACGGGACAGTAGCAGGCCGCCGACGGCAACACTGTAATACTTGTGTCAGGACTGCAAGTGTCTATTTCATAATGACTTAATAATGCTATTTATAACAATATATGGGCATGACATCCCTTGAGCGGGAACTCAAGCGCGGCAGCGCCGAACTGCTGATCCTCGCGCTGCTCGAAGAGCAGGAGCGGCACGGCTATCAGATCGCCCAGCTGATCGCCGAACGCAGCGGCGGCGCCATCACCTTTCACGCCACCTCGCTCTATCCGACGCTCTATCGCCTCGAGGACAAGGGATTGATCGAAGGGCGCTGGGTGGAAAAGGTCCCCCTTCGCCGTGGCTCCGGGGGACAAGCCGGCACGCGCCGGCGCCGCTACTACCGGCTCACGCCCGGCGGCCGCGGTGTACTGGCGAAGCAGCGATCGATCTGGGAAGCGTTTTCAGCCGCGCTGACGCGCGTGGCGGGAGTCCGCGACGGGGTCTGACCTCTCGGCACGACCCACTCGGGGTCAGACCCTACTTCAGGACGAACCTGCGCCAGGTTTCGACGATGGCCCGATCCGGCCCACCGAGCGCCTGGTGGCGCGCGACGTAATTGCGGAAGCGGGCGAGGTTGTTGTCGCTCAGCCCCTTGTCTTGCCCATGCATGCGGTACAGCACCTGGATGGCGATGAACAGCAGCGGCTGGTCGTCGTTCCTGGTGTTGTCGAGCAGGTCGAGCAACTTCGGTAGCGCGCCGCTGTAGTCGCCGAGCATGGCCAGCGCCGTGGCCTCGCGGCGCATGCGGTCGGTGTCGCGGGCCCACGCGGATGGAGCTTCTTCAATCAGATCGAGGGCCTGCCGGCCGTCGCCCATCCGCAGCAACGCATCGACCAGCGCCGGGTACACCGCCCCCGGGTTCTCGCTAAGCAGCGCCATCTGCCATGCTCCCACGGCTTCGCGATCGCGGCCGAGCGCGGCGTGCGTCGCGCCCAGGTAGAACGCGGCGCCGAGGAAGCCGGAGGCGCCCTTCAGCGTTTGCTGGAAGTACGCCGCCGCCTGCGGCACCTGTCCCTGGTTGAGCGCGTCCAGGCCGCGCACGAACGCCAGGTTCAACTCATCGTCCGGCGTGGCGCCCGGGGTGTCGGGCGGCGTGAACTGGCCGGTGCGCGCGCGTTCGAGCACCGCCTCGACTTCGGGTGACGGGGGATGCAGCGAGGCGAGGCCGTCGAGGAACGGCGTCACCACGTTGGGCATGAGCACGGTGTCGCGGACAAAGCGCGGCACCGGCGCGAAGATCTTCACTTCGGCGAGGGGCGCCGGCGGCGCGTCGGGGTCGAGCGGCACCCGCGCATCAATCGACACCTCGGGGGCGGCGGCGGCGACCGGCGCCAGCAGGAACGGCCGCGATAGGCGCAGTTCAGGCTGGCCGGGCGCCTTGAGAATGGCGCGGGCGATGTACTCGCCCGGTGGCAGCACGCCCAGCCGCAGCGTGGCGGCAAACGCGCGCAGGTGGTTCGACCGCATGGCCTGGCGCGCCTCGACGCTCACGAGCGCGGCGCCGTCCACGGCATCGGCGATCTCAATGGTCGCCCGCGAGCGGCCCAGCAGGCTGGTGTCGGTGCCGCTCATCTCGACCATCGCCGTCAGCGTTTCGGTATCGATCAGGCCCGAGGGCCTCGGCCGCGGCAGGTCGCCGCCGTTTGGCGGCTGCGGCACCAGCATCAGGTCCGACGCGTTCAGCCCGCCGCCCATGCGCGAGAGCCGGGCGTTGATGGTGTGGTGCACGCTGCCGGCGCGGCCGGTCTCGTCGATCGCCGCGACGCGCAGGGTGTATTGACCGGGATCGAGCAGGAGCGAGGTCAGGATCAGCCGGGGCGAGGCGCCGCGCACGCTGGCCGGCGCCAGCGTGGTCATGCCGGCGCGATTGAAGATGGCCTTGTCGTTCTGGTCGAGCACGACTACGCCGATCGGCAATTCCTTCTCGGTGGTGGCCGGGTCGCCCAGCTCGGCGCTGATCACGACGCGCACCTTGGCGCTGGCCGCGTCGATGCTGGTGTAGCTGGCCACCCGCATCGGCAACGCGCGACTGGGCATGGGCTGCCGCAGCCCGTCGGCCACCTGCTCGAGCGGTGTCATCGCCGCGACCGCCTCGGCCCTCGTCGCCTCGGTCTCGCGCAGCACGAAGGTGGGCCGCGCCCGCACCGTGAGGCCGCGCGGCTTGACCTGCACGCGGATGCGATGTTCCTTGCCGCGGCGATCGGTCTCGGTCGGCTCGAAGCCGAGCAGGTAGTAGCCCGACAACTCGCGCCCGAGGCGCTCGAAGGCGCCGGTGGCGCCGGCATTCACCGTCGCCAGCGTGCCGCGCGTTTGTGCCGCCAGCTGCTCCAATCCCTCCGCCAGCAACCCATCGTCGAAAAACCGCGACACCCCTGGCGCGGACGAGTCGTCCACGTCGAAGTACGACTGGCCGGGCCGGACGATGTGGAGGGTGGCGCGGGCCTCGGCGGCGAGGCGGCCGATCTCGCGCATGCTGTTGCGGTCGCGGGCGACGAACAGGCCCTCGGAGATCATCACGATGTTGATCGGCGTCTTCAGCTGGGCGAGGCCCTTGAGCAGGCCTTCGAGCGCCGAGAGGGTCATGCGCGTGCGCGAGCTGGTCTCGATCAGCATGCTGCGCGCGTCGGCTTCGACGGTGCTGGCGCAGGCCTCGAGGCCGCCGCCGGTTTCGCCCTGGCATTCGCGGTCGATCGCCTGCTGCCAGGTCGAGGTGTCGTTGTTGTCGAGCGCCCAGGCTTCGCTGATGTTCACCTTGGTCAGGCCGACGCGGTTGCCGACACTGCCGTTGACGCGGAGCAGGGCGTCGGTCACGCGTTTGCGGTCGGTGGTGAACTCGACGTTGCCGACGCCGAGCGGCAGCCGCGCCAGGCCGACCAGGTCGCCGGGCGCGAGCCGTTCGAACAGCGACTGCGCCGTGCGCAGCACCGACCGGGACGAGGCGACTCGCAGGTTGCCTTCGTCAACCGCGAACAGCAGCAGGCGGCCGGTCGTGGCGGTGTCGTTCGAGCTGAAGCCGGTCTCGCGCGGCGTCGCGGGCGAGGTATTGGCGGGTTCAGTCGAGATGAACTGCACCGACTGAATCGGCCGCGGCTGGCCGTTGACCTGCAGCTCGAAGTCGGCGGCCGTGAGCGTCGGCACCGGCCTGGCATCGCGATCGACGACGTTGACGTCGACGAGCACGATCTCGGTCCCGGTCTCGAACACCGGACGCGGCGTGCGCGGCGCCGGCGGCTGCTGCGCGCCAAGCGTCAGCGCGCCCATCACGCCGGCCAGCACCACGGCGGAAAGCATGCGCGTGGCGGTCATTCTAGGATCCGGGCGCGCGATAGCCCTGGCGTGCGCGCACTTCGTAACCGGTGCCTGGCACCTCGATCTTGACCTCGCGCCAGGCGCCGTCCCGCCTGGGGTTGGTCGATTCGTAACCGAGCATGTACTGGTTGGACAGTTCCTCCAGGATCTCGGTGAATGGCTGGTCGAGTTGATCGCTGCGATCCACGAACAGCGCGCGGCCCCCGCTCAGGTTGACCATGCGCTCGATGCCGGACTTGAGCTGCGCTTCCCTGACGCCGCGGCCGAGCGCCACCATGAACAGCGTGGCGTCGTTGGCGCGGACCGCCTTCTCGACCGCGTTGATGGTGGCGTGGCTCGATCGGTCGTCACCGTCGCTGAAGACCACCAGCACGCGCCGGCCGGCCGCGCGCGACAGCTGCTGCACGCCTCGCACGATCACGTCGTAGAGCGCGGTGCCGCCCCAGGGCGCCAGCCGATCGACGGCCCGCGTGCGCTGTGCCACGCTGGTTTCGCGGCGGGTGAGCGTGAACATGTTGTCGTTGAAGGCGACCAGCGTCACCTGGTCTGTTGGCCCAAGCGCGCCCAGGAATTTCTTGACCGCGTTTTTCAGCTGCGGCATGGCCGGCGTCATGCTCTCGCTGACGTCGATCGCGACCACGATCTCGAGCGCCGATCCCTCCGCCGAGAAGTGCCCCAGCACCTGGGGCCGGCCGTCCTCGAGCAGCCGGAACGCCGTCGGCGGCAGGCCCGAGACGAAGCGGTTGTTGTCGGTCACGACGGCGGTGACCTGCACCACTTCGACATTCACCTTCTCGACCTGCTCGAGCCCCTTGGTGCGCGCGCTGGCGATCATGCGGCCGCCGCCAATCAGGTTGGCAACGACGCGGAAGACGTGGGGGCGGATTTCGTCGCCGGCATCCCACATGCACTCGGCGGCAATGGGATCGAGCACGTTGCACACCTGCTTGCCGTCGGCGAAGAACAGGAGCTGCGCGACGCGAGTGGCCAGCATCTTCGGGCGGATCTCGGCCTTGAGCAAGGTCGGGCCGCTCACGTAGAAGTCGGGCTCCGGCGACACGATGTGGAGCTCGAGCCCTGGCGGCGGCGCCGGCGGTTCCTGGGCGGAGGCGACCAACGAGAGCGCCGTGAGCAAGACAATCACTCGGACCATAGCAAGACAACCCGGTCATTCCTGCGAAGGGGTCAGACCCCTCCGCACGCACACCACCCGCGCAGGGGTCAGACCCCTCCGCACCACTGAGTCGGGGTCAGACCCTATTGCGATCGCAGCGGGCCGTTGCCGGCCAGCGCCGCCACGTAATCTTCTACCCGTGACGGCGAAAGCGCCAGCGCTTGTCGCGCCATCGCCGGCCAGTCGTCGGGGAAGCGCGCCGAGACGTCGTGCCAGTAGTCCTGGGCGGCCAACGTCAGCAGTGATGGCACCAGTCGTCCCGGCAATGTCAGACGCGCGGTCTCCAGGATCAGCCGGAGGACCAGGTCCGGGGACTGCGTACCCATCACGCCGCCTTCGGGCCGGCCGCCGAAGTCCTCCCATTCCGCCGCCCTCGGCATGGCGGTCACGAGGCGCCCGGTCAGTCCCTCCGAATACACGCCCCAGCGGTCCAGTTCCGCCTGGCTCAGCTCGGGCTTGCCCAGCCACAGCAGGTCGCGCAGGGCGAACTGCGCGGGAATGGACTCGGGCGATCGGCTGGCGAGCCATGCCAGCGTCTCGCGAATGCCCGCCGACAAATGCGCCTCGGCCGCCAGGGCCAAGAGCTCGGTGATGGCCAGATTTGTGGAGGCCACCCCTGCTTGGGGTTGCCTGGTGGCCGCCGCAGCCGCCACGCGGCGGCGACCGCGCTCGAGCGCCTCGACAATGCGATCGCGACCGGTATCCGTCAACTCGCCGGGGTTCATGGCCGAGATGGTGCGAGCGATGCTGAGCTGGTCGTTCAGGTTGATGGTCGGCTCGACCGGCATGTCGTTGTCGGAGAGACGACGCAGCGCCAGCCGCGCCAGGCTGATGTCGAGGCCGAGCAGCGAGCCTTGCACGCGCCAGGGCTGGCCGTCGCCGACCTGTTCCCGCGGCAGCGCCCACGCCCGGCCGGCGTGCCGGGTCGCCGCCGGCGCGTCCAAGCCGAAGTCGTGGCGCGTGATGATGTCGGCGCCAAGCAGCGCCGGACCGTCGGGGTCGCCGAGCGCCGGGGCATAGACCAGGGCGATCAGCGCCTCGGCCAATTCGTCGGGCCGCCCCGATGCGAGGGCCGCGTCGAGACCGGGGGACTCGAGCTGTTCGCGCACGGCCCTGATGCGCTGATGCTCGGCGCCGGCGATGTCGAGCCGGTACTGCAGGCCTTCCCACGCGATCGCCGGCACCGCACTTTCGGCGCCGGGCCCGGCCAGCGCCTGCAGAATCTTTGACTCGTACGCGGTCTTCCCGGTCCAGCGATCGGGCCGGACAAGCGGTGGGATCCTGTCGATGAATACGGTCGTGAGCCACCCCGCGATGGCCGGCGCCGGCGGCTGGTCGCGGTCGACGGCATCGGCGAACGACAACAGCAGCTGCTCGGCGGCGGCGGCGCTCAAGGCACGCGAGACGCGCGCCCGCTCGACGAGGGCCACCGCGCCCTGGAACGCCACCAGGTTCTGGCGCCGTTCGCGGCGGGGACGTTGGTCGAGCCGCTGCGCGGCTTCGATCGCGCGGGTGTAGGTGCGCGGCGCCCGAACGCCGATGCGGTCGAGCGTGACCAGCAGCGCGTGAAAGCGCCGGTAGTTACTGAGCGCCATCAGCACGTCCGTGGCCTCGGCCTCGGCGGCCGCGCCAAAGACCGTTTGCGCGAAGCGCACCGTCTCGAAGCGCTCGCGGCGCTCGCGCGGCGGCGTTGACGCGATCTGCGCGGCCAGCCACGTCAGCGTGACGGGCGAGGCCGGCGTGCGGCGCACGGCCGTGGCCTCGCGGCGCGTCAGGCCGGTGCGGTCGAACACCGTTTCCCACAGCCACTGCGCGTTCGGCGCCGCGACCTGGCCATTCGCGACGTCGATCTGGGTCGTGACCATCCACGCGTCGGCGACGCTGCGCAAGAACGGGTGTTCTTCGATCTTCCAGTTCTGATCGCCGGCGCGGAAGGCCTGGAGCATGGCCCGGGCCTGTTCGATTTGCGCCTCGACCGGACCGGGCCCGAGCACGGCGGCAAGGCGGTCGGGGCTCATCAAGGCGGCGGCGCCGTACAGCCAGGCCAGGCGGCCCGCGTCGCGCACCAGCAGCGCGCGGATGAACTCGGCCGGCCGCGCCACCTTCTCGCCGGCCAGCGCCTCCCAAATTGGCACCGCGGCCGCGCCGCCCGGCACCGCGATGCGGCCCTGCTCGATCCGCAGGCCCCGGGCCGCGGTCGTGTACGCGCCGGGCGCCGTCCGCACCAGCCAGCGAAGCAGCCCGCGGTCGTCATTGAGCCACTCGCGCAGCGAGGGGTGGGCGGCCAGGGTGGCTGCGCAGACGAGCAGAACGGGACGGTTCGCGAGCAGGGCGGGAAACAAGTCTGCCCGCCCGCGCAGATTCAGGACATCGCGCCAATGGTCGGCGGAAAGAGGTGCGGCGATGGTGATGGGGGTGGATCCAGGAGGGGGCTCGGGCGGCGGCGCGCCCGGCGGACCGAGCACCGGCGTCAACAGGCGCGCGACGGTCCCGCGGTCGATGGCCTGGCCATGCAGTGCGCGCGCGAGGATCGCGAGCGCCACCCCCCGTTCTTCCGGTTCGAGGCCAAGCGCCGTGTAGGTCGCGGTGCCGCCGGTGACGGGCAGGTCAAAAAAACCTGGGATGGGCGTCGTGGGGCCTGGGACGATCGGGGCGGGGCCGCGGCCGCTTTGGGGCGGCAAAACGCCGACCAGCACGAGCGCCAGGACGAGGAGCCGACTCAAGCCACACTTATACAGCAACCCCGACGCGCTCCCATCCGTCAAAGCCCCCATGAGCCTCGACGACCTCCGCCAGGACCTTCGTCATTCGGCTCGCAGCCTGCTGCGCGCCCCGGCCTTTACCGTCATCACGATCCTGACGCTGGCCCTCGGCATTGGCGCCAACACCGCCATTTTTTCGATCGTCAACGGCGTGCTCCTGCGTCCGCTGGGCTATCCCCAGCCCGAGCAGTTGATGTACCTCACCACGCAGTTTCCGGCGTTCGGCTTCCTGCAGTTCTGGGTGTCGCCGCCCGAGTATTTCGAGTTCCGCGAAATCAACCAGTCGTTTTCGTCGGTCGGTGCATTCACGACCGGTGAAGTCAACCTGACGGCGGGCGACCGGCCGTTGCGGGTCCGGTCGGCGTCGGTCGACGACCAACTCATGGCGGCGCTGGGGGTCCAGCCGATCCAGGGCCGGTTGTTCGGCAAGGGCGAGGCGGACCTGACGGGCCCACCGCCCCAACCCGGCGCGCCCCCCCCGCAGTTGCCGGCGGTGCTGCTGCTGTCGCACGGCCTGTGGCAGTCGGCGTTTGGCGGACGGCCCATGATCGGCGAGCTGATTGAGGTCAATGGCATGCGCCGCGAGGTGATCGGCATCATGCCGCCAGGCGCCGACGTCATGGACAACCGCACCGAGATCTGGATGCCGCTCGGGCTCAATCCCGGCAACCGCCAGAATCGCGGCAATCATTTCCTCTACTTGATCGGCCGGCTCAAGAACGGCGTGACGCCGCAGGCGGCCCAGAGCGAGCTCGAGGGCTTGATCCAGAACTGGGGCGAGCGCGTCGGCGTGAAGAACCACGTGTTTGCGCCGCTGCCGAAGACCGCGGAGGAGCGCAAGACCAACTTCGGCCACATCCTGCAGATGAAGCCGGTGCAGGACGAAGTGATCGGCAGCGCCAGCCGTTCGATCTGGATGCTGCAGGCCGCCGTCGGTTTCGTGCTGCTGATTGCCTGCGCCAACCTCGCCAACCTCCTGCTCGCGCGCGCCGAGACGCGCCATCGCGAGTTTGCAGTCCGCACGGCGCTTGGTGCCGGCCGCGGCCGGTTGCTGCGGCAGTTCATGACCGAGGGGGTGCTGCTGTCGGTTGCCGGCGGCGCGCTGGGCCTGCTCTTCGCGCAAGCCGGCGTGGCCGCCTTGCTGCGCGCCTACCCGAACAGCCTGCCGCGCACGAGCGAAGTGACGGTCGATCCGCTGGTGTTGCTCTTCACCTGTGGCGTGTCGATGGCCACCGGCATCATCGTTGGCTTCGCGCCGATCATGCACACGCGGGTGCAGGGCCTGGTCACCGCGCTCAAGGAGGGCGGCGCCAGGGGCGCCACCGGCGCGGCGCGCCATCACGTTCGCCGCGGCCTGGTGATGGTGGAGGTGGCGCTGGCGGTGATGCTGGTGATCGGCGCCGGGCTGCTGCTGCGCACCGTCTACAACCTGTCCACCGTTGACAGCGGCTTCGATCGATCGCGGCTGGTCACGTTCTCGCTGACGCTGCCGACGGCCAACTATCCGCAACCAGCAGCCCGCGGGCGGATGTACCAGGGCATTCTCGAGAAGCTGCGCGGCCTGCCCGGCGTGCAGACCGCCAGCGCCATGTCGGGGCTGCCGCCGAACCGCCCGCTCAACGCCAACGACACCGACATCGACAACTACACCGCGCCACCCGAAGGGCCGTTCGAGAACATTGACTACTACCAGCAGGTGATGACCAACTACTTCGAGACCCTGGGCATTCCCATTGTCCAGGGCCGCGGCTTCGCGCCGAGCGACGCTGCCTCGCCCGGCCTGGTCGCGGTCGTCAACGAAACGCTCGTGAACACCTTCTGGAAAGACCAGAATCCGATCGGCCAGCGCCTGCGCCCGAGCTCACCGCTCGGCGACCAGGCGCCGTGGTTCACGGTGATTGGTGTGGCCAGGGACGTGAAGCAGGGCGGTGTCGATCAGAAGACCGGCCACGAGTTCTACGCGCTGGTCGACCAGGCGGTCACCGCCGGCCCGCCGTTCAATTTCGTGCCGGGCACGATGAACATGGTGCTGCGGACGACGCTGCCCGTCGCGTCGCTGTCGCAAAGCATCGAGGGCGTCATTCGCGAGGCCGACCGCACGGTGCCGGTCGTGCGGCTCCAGGAAATGAACGCGGTGTTCGACGAGGCCATCCGGCGGCCGCGGCTGCTCGCGCAGCTGCTCGGGGCCTTCGCCGGGCTGGCGCTGCTGCTGGCGGCGATCGGCACCTACGGCGTGCTGTCCTACATGGTGGCGGAACGCCGCCGCGAGATCGGCATCCGCATGGCGCTTGGCGCCGATCAATCGAGCGTGATGGGGCAGGTGCTGAAGCAAGGCCTGACCCTCACCACAATTGGCATCGTCGCCGGGCTGGCCGGAGCATTCGCGCTGAATCGCCTGATCGCGTCGCTGCTGTTCGGCGTGCAGCCCACCGATCCGACGACGATGGTGGCGGTGATTGCGACGATCACGCTCGTAGCGGCCGTGGCGTGCTGGATCCCGGCGTGGCGCGCGTCTCGGGTGGACCCGAACGTGGTACTTCGGGACGATTAACAGGAAGGTCACGAAGGTCCCGGCCGCAGTATCATGTGCGCCAGATGGATCGACGATCTCTGCTGAAGTTCGGTGGCCTGGCCGCCGTCGGATTCGCCACCCAGGCGTGCGCCCCGCGCGCGGCCGCCAAGCCGCCAGTTACCGCGCCGCCGAGGCCGCCAGTTCGCCTGCCGCTCGTGAACGTGGCCTGGGACCGCGTGATCCGCACGACTATCGGGCTGCGCCCGTTCCGGCCGTCGGGGTTTGTCCTCAAGGCCGCCGCGCTCGACGGCAAGACCATCATCCACAACTTCGGCCACGGCGGCTCGGGCATGTCGCTGTCCTGGGGCACCGCGTCGATGGCCACCGACCTGGCGATGGCGCACAGCGAGCGGACCGCCGCGGTCATGGGCTCGGGGGTCGTCGGCCTCACGACCGCCCGCGAACTGCAGCGTCACGGCTTTGCGGTGACGATCTACGCGGCGACGGTGCCGCCGGACACGACCTCGAACATGTCGCTGGCCGGCTGGACGCCGACCTCGGGGCTGGTGGACTTCAAGAGCCGCTCCGCCGAGTGGGACGAGCAGTTCCGGACGGCCGTGCGCATTGCGTATCGACGCCTGCAACTCCTGACCGGCCCGAAGTACGGCATCACCTGGATCATGAACTACGCGCCGACCGACAACGAGATGGCGGCGCGTGGCGGCAACGTGCTGATGCCCGACGACATCCCCAACCCGCGGGTGCTGTTGCAGCCCGGTGAGCACCCGTTTCCCACCAAGTATGCGATCGAGCGCCCCGAGATGCGGATCGAGCCTTCGATTTATCTCGACGCGCTGATGAACGACTTCCTGCTCTGGGGCGGCAAGGTCGTGATCCGCAAGTTCGAGACGCCGCGCGACGTCACCACCCTGCGCGAGAACCTGATCATCAATTGCACGGGACTGGGCGCGAAGGCGCTGTTCAACGATCCCGAGCTCACGCCGCTCAAAGGGCAGCTGACCGTGCTGGTGCCGCAGCCGGAAGTCACCTATGCCACGAGTGGCGGCGGCCGGGTGACCGCGACGCCCGAGGCCGGGTTCATCCACATGATGCCGCGCTCGGACGGGATTATCCTGGGCGGCACCTCGCTCCGGGACGACTGGACGCTGACCGTGGACGAGAAAGAGCGGCAGCGGGTCGTCGAGGCCCACATCTACCTGTTCAACTCGATGAGGGGTTCGGCGCGGACGTAAGGTGGGCGGCGGCGAACGCCCACTGATCGGCCTTCTCTTCAATCAGCTTGTCGGTGGGCCGGTAGCCGTGTGAGCCCTGGGTCTCGACACGAATCAGTGCCGGCCGGTCGCATCCCTGCGCCGCCTGCAGCGCTGCCGTGAACTTGAACGAATGGCTGGGCACCACGCGGTCGTCGTGATCGGCGGTCGTGACGAGGGTCGCCGGGTAGCAGACGCCGGCCCTCAGGTTGTGCAGCGGCGAGTACTTGATCAGAAATGGGAACTGCGTCGGATCCGAGGCGGAGCCATACTCGGTGGCCCACAGGCGTCCGCCGGTGAAACGGTCGTAACGCAGCATGTCCATGACGCCGACGGCGGGCATGGCCACCGCGAACAGATCGGGACGCTGTTCCATCACCGCGCCCACCAGCAGGCCGCCGTTCGACCCTCCCATCATGCCGAGCCGCGACGGGCTGGTGTAGCGCTCGCGCACCAGGTGTTCGGCCACGGCGATGAAATCGTCGAACACGTTCTGCTTCTTTTCGAGCGACCCGGCCAGGTGCCACGACTCGCCGTACTCGGCGCCGCCGCGCAGGTTGACCGAGACGAAAATGCCGCCCAGCTCGAGCCACGCCGGGACGTCGGGCCGATAGCCCGGCAGGACGCTGATCGAGAACCCGCCGTAGCCGTACATCATGGCGGGGTGCGACCCGTCCAGGACGAGGTCCTTGCGCGCGGTGAGAAAGAACGGTACGCGCGTGCCGTCTTTCGACGAGGCAAACAGCGCGCGGGTCTCGTAGCGCGAGGCATCAATCGGCGACACCGGCGGCTCAAACGCGCGCAGCAGCTGCGTGTCTGAATCGTAGTGATAGATGGTACCCGGCATCAGCGGGGAGCTGAAGCTCGCCCACACGTCCGGGGCGCCGGCGCGGCCGCTGAGCGCCGCGACCGTTCCGACAGCGGGCAGGGCGAGGTCGCCTTCCGGCCGGCCATCCAGGCCGAACACGCGCACGCGGCTCTGCACGTGCTCGAGGTAATGCACAATCACCCGGCCGCCCGCGATGACGGCGTCTTCGATCGCCTGGTCCTGTTCCGGAACCACGACCTTCCAGGCGGCGGGGGCGGGGTCTTCCAGGTCGATGGCGATCACGCGCCGGTTGGGCGCGTCCTTGTCGGTGCGGAGGTAGACGCGTGAGCCGTCGGCGCCGATCGGCGAGTACTCGGCGTCGAGGGTCTCGACCACCGGGACAATCGGACCGGCCAGGCGCGGCCGATCGCCGAGCGCCAGGTAATGCAGCTGGTTGTTGTGGTCGGCGCCGCGCCAGGTGCGAATCAGCAGGTACCGCCCGTTCTCGGTCACGGTCCCGTTCACGATCCAGGAGGGATGGTCCAGCCGCCGATAGATCACCTCATCGTCCGCCTGCGGCGTGCCGAGGCGGTGATAGTAGATGGCCTGGCCCGAGAGCGCGGCTTCGAGCACCTTGTGTGACGGCGGCTCCGGGTAGCGGGAGTAGAAGAAGCCGCGCGAGTCGCGGGTCCACGACAGGTCCGAGAACCGGACCCAGTGCACTTCGTCCTCCCGGTCGCGGCCGGTGGCCAGGTCGCGGACGCGAATCGTCTCCCAATCCGCCCCGCCCCTGGCGCACGCATACGCCAGCAAGGTCGAGTCTGGCGAGGGCGCGTAGTGCGCGAGCGACACCGAACCGTCTGGGGACAGCACGTTGGGATCGAGCGCCAGGGTGGCCTCGCCGTCAGCGCCGCGGCGCAGGTAGACCGGCGCCTGCCGCTGCAGCCCGCTGTTGCGCGAGTAGAACAGCACGCCGTTCTCGAGAATCGGCACGCTGGTGCGCGAGTAGTTCCAGAGTTCGGTGAGCCGGCTGACGAGGGGCGCGCGCTGCGGCAGGCCGTCGAGGTGCGCGCGCGTGACCGCGTTCTGCGCGGCCACCCACTGCGCGACCTCGGGTGATTCGAGGTCTTCCATCCAGCGATACGGGTCGGCCACTACGGTGGCCCCGTACCGATCGACGTCGTCGCCCTTCCGGGAAGGCGGGTATTGCCTACTTGGCACGAGCCAGATCGATCACGGCATCCCACGTGAAGCGGACAAAGCGATAGAGCTCGCTCTCGAGAATGCGCTCCTGGTCGCTGTGCGCGCCGAAGCCCTTGGGGCCGTCCTCGCTGTCGAGCGCCGGGCCAATGCCGTAGCACTGCATGCCCTTCTGGCGCAGGAACGCCATGTCGGTGGCGCCGGTGCTCATGGTCGGCAGGGTGAGCGCCTGGTAGTGCTTGGTGATGTTGGCCTCAATCGCCGTGAAGGCGTCGGAATCGAGCTTGGCCGTGGGCGTCGGCGGCCGGGTGTCGCGCGCGCCGTAGCTGACCTCCACCTGCGGGTCGTTCACCACCTGCTTCACCAGCTCGAGGAACTTGGCCGGGTCTTCGTCGGGCGCCAGGCGGGTGTCGATGGTCGCCGTGCCTTCGGACGGGATCACGTTGGTCCGATAGCCGCCCGAAATCATCGTCGGCGACAGCGACGTGCGCAGCATCGACCAGTGACTGGGCTCGTTCTTGCGCAGGTAGGCGTCGGCCGGGCCCGAGATCTTGGGATCGGGACTGAGGACGTCGCGATAGCGCGCCGCCTCTTCAGGTGATGACACGGTGGCCAGCCGCTTGAAGTACGCGGCCGTGGTTTCGTTGATGCGCATCGGCGGCGTCCACGCCGCGATCGCGCCGACCGCCTCGCCCAGGTGGGCGAGGGCATTGGTTTCGAGCGGCACCGACCCGTGCCCGGCGACACCCTTGGCGGTGACCGTGATCGCCCGCGGAATCTTCTCGACCGTCTGCACCCTGGCGAACTTGACCGTGCCGCCGGTGCGCGTCACGCCGCCGCCTTCGGCATAGCAGAACTCGGCGTCGATCTCGGGCCAATGCTGGTTGGCCATGAACTGGATGCCGAGCCGCGACGAGCCCTCTTCGCCGGCCTCGATCAGCAGGATCACGTCGCGATCCAGCTTTACGTTCAGCCGCTTCAGCATCAGCATGGTCATCACGTTGGCGATGACGTTGTCCTTGTCGTCGACGGTGCCGCGGCCGTAGATGTAGCCGCCGTCGCGGACGGCGCCGAAGGGCGGATGGGTCCACTTCTTCGGGTCGACGTTCACGGTGTCGCTGTGCCCCATCAACAGCAGGGGCCGCTGCTTGCCACTGCCCTTGATCCGGGCCACCAGGTTGGGCCGGTGCGCTTCCATGGCGTAGGTCTGCACGGCAATGCCGTCGGCCTCGAGCACCTGCTTCAGGTACGCGACCACGTGATCCTCCTTGCCGGGAGGGTCGGACGAGTCCATCTTGAGGATGGCCTGGAAGTGGCGAAGGGTTTCTTCCTCGACCTTGGCCCAGTCGGGCGGCGCCGGCGTCTGGGCCAGCAGGGAGGTCGAGAACAGGGCGGTGATCAGGAGGGCTGCGCGCATCCGCGTAGCCTAACACGGCGGTCTCAGCCCGGGGGGGCGGCTACCGGACGACGCCGCGCCGGGCGCGGACCTTGTAGCTGGGGTTCGACACCTTCACCCGCACCGTGTGGAGCTTGCCGTCGCCGCGCGTGGTCGGCGCGTAGCCGATCATGTACTGGTGATTCAGTTCCTCGGCAATGCGTGCGGTGGCCGGACCGAGCTCGGTCGCGTTGCGAATGATTTCGGTGTAGCCGCCGCCCTGCGCGGTCAACTCGCCCAGCGTGTACTGGTTGATGCGCTGCGAGTTGCGGGCGTCGAGCGAGTCGATGCCAATGGCGTAGAGGAACACGTCGCTGCGCACCAGCTTGTACTTCAGCAGGGTCGGGGTCGCGTCGCTGGCGGTGTCGGCGCCGTCCGACACCAGCAGGATGGCCGCCCGCGGGTGCATCCGCGACTCGAACAGCGGCAACGACCCGTCGATCGCGTCGTACATGGCCGTGCCGCCCGACGGGATGATTCCGTCGAGGGTGGCGCGCATGCCGCCGCGCTCGGTCGTCCACGGCACCAGCATCTTCGCCTCGTGGTTGAAGCCCAGGAGCGCGGCTTCGTCGTCTGGCGCGAGCAGCCTGTCGAGGAAGTTGGCGAGCGCCGCGCGCGCGTCGGCAATGCGCTGGCCGCGCATGCTGTCGCTGATGTCGAGGGTCAGCGACAGGCTGACCGGGACGCGCTCCTTGCTGAACTGCGTGATCCGCTGCGGGGCACTGTCTTCTTCAATGGTGAAGTCGGCCTGCGTGAGGTCTTTCACCAACCGGCCCTCGGCGTCGCGGACCGTGACGGCCGTGGTCACGAGCTCGGACGAGGCGCGGAAGCTATTGCCGCGCAGATCGACCGGGCGCTGAGTCGCCAGCGGCAGAAGCAGCAGTGCGCCGACGATCAGCTTACTCAGCATCTTTCAAGCCCTGTTCTCACTGCCAACTTCTTACTTCACGAAGTTGTAGAGCGCGCGGCGCGTGCGCACGAACAGTTCACCGTCGGCCGGCACGGGCGTCGCGAACACCTCGTCGTCGAGCGTGTTGACCTGCACCATTTCCCAGTCGCCCTTGGCGGTGACGATCGAGATGGTGCCGTCCTGGCTGGCGAGCCAGATCTTGCCGTCGGCGCCAATCGGCGAGGCGAAGTACTTGTCGATGGCGCCCTTCAAGCGGCCCTGCTTCAGCACGGTGCCGGTCTTCGGATCGAACGACAACAGGATGCCGCTGTCGTTCACCATGTAGAGCACGCCCTGGTAGAGCACCGTGGACGGGACCTGCGGCACCGGCCGCAGATACTTCCACTTCACCGCGCTGGCGGTCATGTCGCCCGAGCCGCCGAGCGTGATCGCCATCAGGCCGTTCTCGGCCGCCAGCATCGCACGGAACACGTCCCAGTCTTTCGCATCCAGCTTGCCGTCGCGGTTGCCGTCGAAGGCGTCAAAGCCCGCTTCGGGACGCAGCATCCGGTCCATGCGTTCGGTCGCGGCCGGGTTCGTGACTTCGTCGCGGCCGACGAACCCGTCACCGTTCTTGTCGAAGCGCGTGAGGCCGGTGGCGAAATCCACCGTGGGAATCTGCGTGCCGGCCTGGTTCTGGCCGAAGCCCCAGCCGTTGACGTAGAGCGTGTCGCCGTCGATGCTGGCCACCGACTTCATCTCGCAGGCCAGGCCTCGCACCCACCACAACTGTGTGCCGTCGGCGATCGAGTAGGCGGTCAGCTGAAACGACTCGGGAATCAGGATCTGGGCGGGGCCGGTCTTCGGGCGCCAGATGGTCGGCGTCGAATAGCCCGAGATCACGTGTGGCCGCGACACCTTCCAGCGCTGCTTGCCGGTCTTCGCATCGACCGCGAGCAAGTACGGATCGGTGTCCTGATCGACCGGCAGGATGAGCAGGCCGTCTTCGAGAATCGGCGACGCGCCGAAGCCGTAATACATGTTGAACGGCCCGAGCGGCAGGCGCCAGCGCTCCTGGCCATCGGCGGTGTAGCTGATCAGGCCGAAGTCCTGGAAGAAGAAATAGACGTTGGTGCCGTCGGTGACCGGGCTCGGTGATGCCGGCCCGTTCACGTTCTCGCGGCGGCCCGGCTGCAGGCGGGGAACCTCGTGCTGCCACAGCTGCCTGCCGGTCTTGCGATCGAGCGCGAGCACGAACAGCTGGTAGGCGTCCTTCTCGGCCGAGTGGCCGGTCAGGAAAATGTGCGTGTCGGTCAGCACCGGCGACGAGTGGCCGTTCGGCAGCGGTGCCTTCCACCTGACGTTCTTCTCCGGCCCGAACTCGACCGGCACATTGGTGGCGTCCGAGACGCCCAGTCCGTTCGGCCCGCGGAAACGCGTCCAATTGTCCGACGCGTTCAGCGAGACGCCGAGGGCAACCGTCACACCAACCATCACCAACGCGCGCAGCTTCAGCATGGCGTCATCTTAGCCCTACCAGGGCGCCGGCTTGTAGTCCTTCAGGAACTGGCCCCACACGTGCGTGCCGGTGTTGAAGCCGGTGATGATCGGCGCGACGATGCGGGCGCCGCCGTCGACGATGTCGAGGGGGGGATGGAAACGGTGTTCGGCGATCTTACGCGTCGCGATCTCGACCGGATCCTCGTCGGTGACCCAGCCGGTATCGACGCTGTTCATGTGGATGCCGTTGTTGAAGTAATCGGTGGCGGCCGTGCGCGTCATCATGTTGAGCGCCGCCTTCGCCATGTTGGTGTGCGGGTGCCGCGTCGTCTTGAAGGCCCGGTAGAACTGGCCTTCGACCGCTGAGACGTTCACGATGTGCTTGGCGCGTTCGGGCGTGCGCAGCATCAGCGGCTTGAGCCGCGCGTTGAACAGGAACGGCGCCACCTGGTTGACGAACTGCACCTCGAGCATCTCGACCGTCGGGACGTCGGCCAGCAGCATGCGCCACGAGTTCCGGTCGCGCAGGTCCACCTGCTGCAGGTCCTGGTCGTACTGGCCGTCGGGGAAGAGGTGCGAGCGCGCGACCAGTTCTTCTTCGAGCATCGGCACCTGCGACAGTTGCGCCGCCACCACCACGCCCTGGCCGTGATCGCTGACCGCGACCGCGTGCGCGCTTTCGCCCAGCAGCTGGCGGACGTGTTCCGGTTGATCCCGTGAGGCCGCCAGTTCCGCGTCCATCATGTGCGTGTAGAACTCGGGCGGACGGCGGACCGTCTGGCAGGCGTTGTTGATGATGAAATCAAGGCGTTCGCGCGTGGCATTCATGTCGCGGCAGAAGGCCTCGACGCTCGGAATGTGCCGCAGGTCGAGGCCGTAGATCTCCAGGCGGTGGCCCCACTCGCCGAAGTCGGGTTCCTGCGCATATCGATCGGCCGCGTTGCGCGGGAACCTCGTCGTGACGATCAGCTGCGCGCCGCAGCGCAGCAGCTTCAACCCCGCCTGGTAGCCGATTTTCACGCGCCCGCCGGTCAGCAGTGCGACCCGGCCGCGCAGATCGGCAAGCTCGGTGCGGGCCGCAAAGTTCGACTCCGCGCACGCGGGGCAGAGCTGATCGTAGAAGTGGTGGAGCTGCGAGTAGGGTTCCTTGCAGACGTAGCAGACGCGATCCACGGCCGGCGGCGGGTGGTTGGTCGTGTCGGAGCCATCGTTCGCCGGAGGAAACACGTTGGGCGTCGTGATCATGGGCCGGCGCCGTAGCGCACGGATGCCGGTGTCGTTCAAGACCGCTTCGGCCTTCTTGACACCTTCCGCCTTCATGGCCTTCTGCCGCTTGCGCTTGGCCTGCGGATCGATGGCCGCCAGCTCCGCGATCGCGCGGTAGAACCGGTCGCGATCATCCTGGGGCAACGCTCGCAGCAGGCTTCGGTCGCGGGCAATGCGCTCGAGCCAGTCGATGGCGCCGCCGGCCGCGGTAAGGAGTTCGTTGGTGGACATGGGATGAAACTCTGTTAGCCGCCGCCCGCGTGAGCTCGCGACCGGCACTGCTCGTATGCGCTGAGCAAGTCGCTCTGTCCCAGCGCGTCTTCGAGCATCTTGAGGACGGTACCGATACGCACGGTGTCCAGGTCACCGGGATGAATCCTCATCAACGCGACCACGTCATCGAGGTCCTTGGGCCGGCTGGCCAGGAGCTTCAGCACCACGAGGTCGGCCATCTCGATGACGGGAACCTGCACCCCATCAATCGAGCGGATGACGGCTCGATCCAGGAACTCGTCCTCCAGCCCGGGACCGGCGAGCACGAGATCGACCGGCAGCCCGGTATTGAGATGCACGACCGGCAAGACGCGGGTACTGGCGACGAAGCCGGCATCGGCGAATCGCCCCTGGAAGCCGTGCTGCGTCAGCGTGGCCAGCCAGTCGGCCGTTGGCATGGCCGGCGCCCGAACCGTGACGTCCACGTCGGCGGTCAGCCGGGCGACGCCGTAGACGATGGCGGCCTGGGCACCGAATAGATACCAGGAGATGCCCAGGGTATCGAAGGCACGCCCCAGGTCCGAGAGCAGATCAGCGATCGGCGAACGCACGGGCGGCGCGATCCAGTCGGTCGCGGATCTCCAGGTGGTGCGCGAAATCGTCGCGCCGATCGGCCGCCGACAACCTCAGCACTCCGAGCCGGCGGGCGTGTTCGAGCAACAGCGTCGCGGCGTGACGCGCCGGGGCGCCGCCCTCGCCGCGATAGCGGTCCGCCCAGTACTGTTGCTTGGCGCGCGCTGCGGCTGCCCAGTCTCGCTGGACGAACGCGCGCAGGTCGTCGGGATCCATAGCGCAATTGTAGCGGGGATCCCCGATCCCTGATCCCTGTTCCCTGATCCCTGATGTATACATACACCCCATGGAACGCCGTGACTTCATCGCCGCCTCGTTGATCGCCCCCTTAGCCACCCTTGCCGCGTCACCCTCGTCTGCGGCTGAACGCCTGCAGGCAGGCGCTTCGACCAACCGGAAGATCCTGATTGCCGGCGGCGGCTTCAACACCGCCTACATCCGCTACATGGCGGCGCTGACCGGCAAGACCCGGCCGAAGCTGCTGTACCTGCCTACCGCGTCGGCGGATTCGCCGTCGGGGATCCTGACCTGGTACACCAACTGCGCGACGCTCAACGTCGAGCCCTCGCACCAGATCAGCTTCATTGCCAGCACGCGGCAAACCCGCACCTGGGAAGAAGTGTTGCTGTCGGTGGACGGGATTGTCTGTTCGGGCGGCAACACGCTCAACCAGCAGGTGATCTGGAAGGCGCACGGCATCGACGTCATCCTGCGGCAGGCGTGGGACCGCGGCATCGTGCTCGGCGGCGCCAGCGCCGGTTCGCTGTGCTGGTTCGAAGAAGGCACCACCGACTCGCGGCCGAAGGAGCTGTCGATTGTGCAGTGCCTTGGCTTCCTGAAGGGCAGCCACTCGCCGCACTACGACGCGGAGCCGGGCCGGCGGCCGCTCTACCAGAAGCTGATCGGCTCGGGCCAGATGACGCCGGGCTACGCGTGCGACAACGACGCCGGCATCTACTTCGAGGACAACACGGTGAAGCGGGTCGTCTCGACCCGCGCCGCGGCCAAGGTGTACTACGTCAGCGTGGAGGGCGGGAAGGTCGTCGAAAAGGTGATGGAGCCCGAACAGATATGACCGTCAGGTCGGTCGGTCTCGCCGCTTGCGTCCTCCTGTGCGCCTCGGCCGCCCACGCCAACGTGGTGCCGCCGGAGCTGGCACCGAGACGATGGTGCCGCCGACGCAGGCCGCCCTCGGGTTTCCGCTGATTCCCGGCGTCTCGCTCCCTGACGGCGTGATCGTGCCGTTCTTCGAGTACGACTTCGGACCCGGCTTCCGCAACGCCGAGGTCTCCGGCGTCGTCTCGCTCCAGCCGCCCACCGTCCGCTGGCCGGGGTGCGCAGCGTGCTGCTCGAGGCGCCGCTCGGCACCTATACCGGCTGGAATCCCCTTGCCCGCGGCGTGTTCAAGGGCAGCATCCAGTCGCTCGGCGTCGGGGAGGCGTACGTCGCGCGCGGTGGCCGAGCGGTTCCTGTTGCCGGACGATGCGGAAGAGCTGGTGGCGCAGGCCGAGAAGAGCAACGTCCTGCGATAGGACGGCGTGTCTTACCGGTCAGGTGCGGCTTTTCGAGTCACCTGTCCAACGACGACGCCGAGCAGGATTCCTACGCCGAAGGCCAGCCCCACCGCCATGAGCGGCGCCTTCTTGACGCGATAGGCGGCTGCGTCTCGCAGATCGTCCAGGTCGTGAAGACCGTGGGTGACCGCTCGTTTGGTGGCACGTACGCCGTCCTGGACGGTCTCTGCGGCGACCGCCTTGAGCCGGCGGGCTTCATGCGCCAGGTGTTCGGCCTGACGAACGGCATCGGCTGCGAAATCACGTGCTTCGGCAGTTGAGGGTGTCATTGCATTTCCCCTTTTGTGAATCGGCCGGCTCCAGGGGAGCTCGACCAACTAACGGCGGATGCAAACACCGCGCCTGCGACTTGTGGGGGAGAGAGCGCAGCCGAGGCGGAAATATTCGCAAGGGCAGGGAAAAGTCCGTGTAGAGGCGTAAGCTGGGATCATGCTCAGGCGTCCATTCGGCGCGGTGATCTCTGCCGTGGCGGTGGCCTGCGGGGTGGCGGGAACCGCGGGCCAGCAAGGCGCACGCGACTGGGACGCCCAGCGCGGGCGGATGGTCGCGGAACAATTGCGGGCGCGCGGCATCAGGAGTTCCCTGGTGCTCGACGCGATGCTCACGGTGCCTCGCCACCTGTTTGTGCCGGAACCCCAGCGCGCCGGGGCCTACGACGATTCCCCCCTCCCGATCGGTCTCGGCCAGACCATCTCCCAGCCCTACATTGTCGCGTTCATGACCCAGGCGCTCGAACTGGAGCCCAATCATCGCATCCTCGAGATCGGCACCGGATCCGGCTACCAGGCGGCCGTGCTCAGCCTGCTCGCGAAGGAGGTTTACACGATCGAGATCGTCCCCGCGCTGGCAGAGCGGGCACGCAAGACCCTCGCGGATCTTGGTTATCGCAACATCCAGGTACGCACCGGGAACGGCTACCTCGGCTGGCCGGAGCACGCGCCGTATGACCGGATCATGGTGACGGCCGCGCCCGACGAGGTGCCACCGGCGCTGGTGCAGCAGCTCAAGGTTGGCGGCTTGATGGCGATTCCGGTGGGGACCGCGAGCCAGGAACTGCGCATCCTGCGCCGCACCGAGACCGGCACCGAGCTGCTGAGCACGCTGCCGGTGCGGTTCGTGCCGATGACCGGCAAACCCAGGGGCGAGGGGTTATAATCGCAGGTTGTGATTTCCGTCAATAACGTCTCCATGCGCTTCGGGTCGAAGGTCTTGTTCGACGAGGTGACCACCACCTTCCTGGCCGGGCGCCGCTATGGCCTGACCGGCCCCAACGGCTCCGGCAAGTCGACCTTCATGAAGCTGCTGACGGGAGAGAACCAGCCGCAGAAGGGCGACGTCGTGCGCCCCAAGAAGCTGGGCGTCCTCAAGCAGGACCAGTTTGCCTTCGACAAGCTGCGCGTGATCGACACCGTGATCATGGGCAACGCCCGGCTGTGGAGCGCGCTCGAAGAACGCGAGTTGCTGTATGCCAAGGCCGACATGACCGAGGCCGATGGCATGCGCCTGGGCGAGCTCGAGGGCATTGTCGGCGAAGAGGACGGTTACGAGGCCGAGAGCGACGCCGCCATCCTGCTGCAGGGTCTCGACATTCCCGACGCAGTGCACCACCGCACGATGAGCGAGCTGCAGGGCGGCCAGAAGGTGCGCGTGCTGCTGGCGCAGGCGTTGTTCGGCCACCCGCAGGCGCTGTTGCTGGACGAACCGACCAACCACCTGGACCTCGACTCGATCCACTGGCTGCGCGACTTCCTGATCCGCTACGACGGCACCTTGATCGTGATCTCGCACGATCGCCACTTCCTGAACGCGGTCTGCACGCACACCGCCGACATCGACTACCAGACGATCATCACCTACACCGGCGGTTACGACGACATGGTGATGGCGAAGACGCAGATTCGCTCGCGGCTGGAATCGCAGAACGAACAGCGCGACAAGAAGATCGCGCAGCTGCAGGACTTCATCCAGCGCTTCTCGGCCGGCACCCGGTCCAGCCAGGTGCAGTCGCGGCGCAAGGAAGTGGAGCGCCTGCAGACCACCGAGCTGGCGCGCTCGAACATTCAACGCCCGTACATCAAGTTCACCAGCTTGCGGCCGTCAGGCCGCACGGCGCTGGAGTTCGAGGGCATCTCCAAGTCGCATGGCTCGCTCGAGGTCATCACGGATTTCAGCGGCATCATCAACCGCGGCGAGAAGATCGTGCTGGTCGGCCGCAACGGCACCGGCAAGACCACCATGCTGAAGGCGTTGCTGTCGGACGCGCCGGGCCTGCCCCCGTCGCCGCAGGACCTCGATGCCGGCAAGACCAAGTGGGGGCACGAGGTGTCGATCGGCTACTTTGCCCAGGACCACACCGGCGAGATCCAGAAGGGCCTGACCGCGGCGGCGTGGCTGCACCAGTTCGACCCGGACGCGTCGCGCCAGGACATTCACGGCCTGCTCGGCCAGATGCTGTTCACCGGCGAGGAAGGCCTGAAGCCGACCGAGGCGCTGTCGGGCGGCGAGACGGCGCGGCTGCTGTTCTGCCGGATCATGTTGCAGAAGCCGAACGTGCTGGTGCTGGACGAACCGACCAATCACCTCGACCTCGAAGCCATCAACGCCCTCAATGTGGCGCTGCAGAAGTTCGAGGGCACGGTGCTGCTCGTGACGCACGACCAGGATTTGATGGAGGAAGTCGGCACGCGCGTGTGGCACTTCGACCACGGCAAGATCACCGACTTCAAGGGCACGTACGAGGACTACGCTAGCGCGAACAACCTGGCCTGACGAGCTTCACTCCGGCAGCAGCCACCCGGGCCAATGCGCTCAACGTTCGGCGGCGAGTCATGCTTCGCTGCTGCCACAGAACCGCCGCCACAGGGCTGCGGCCTCGCAAGCTGTGAGCAGTCTGCGCCTCATCGGTGGCTGTGTTTACCGTCGCGCGAATCGCAGGTCCCACACGCGATCCTGCTTGATGCCGAGCGCCGTGACCGTGCCCGCCGCGTCGCGCCGGAAGGTGATGATCCCGAGTGAGCCGCGAAACGTGTCGCGATCGATGGCGGTGAGCGCGATCACCGCGTCGGGCCGGCGCTTGATGACGAGCCCACCGTTGTCGACCACCGCGGTCAAGGTAACTTCAGCCTCGTCGCTCCAGTAGCTGCCGCTGAACTCCGCGAGTTGCGCGGACGTCGGCGCCGGCGTCATGGCAGGCGCCGGTGGCGTCGGCGTGGTCGGTGTCACGGGCTTCAGCCTGGTGAGGAACAGGTCCGACACCAGGTTGGCGGATCGCGTGGCATCGCCGGTGGCCACGTTGCACAGCACCGCGACCGACGTGTGGCTATCAGGGAATCGATTCAAGTGTGCGCGGTAGCCGGCGGTCGATCCGCTGTGGAAGATGTTCCGGGCGCCGCGGTACTCGCCGACGAACAGGCCCAGTGCGTAATCGAGCGGCCGGCCGTCGTTGAACTGCCCGGCCATGGCCTGCGTCGCCAGCAACGCGCGGTCGCCGACCACCGGCGTGACGAAGTTCTCATTCCACTTCAGCAAGTCGCCAACCGTGGTCAGCAGTCCGCCGTTGCCGTGGACGTTCTCGAACGGCATGTCGAGGTGATAGCCGTCGCTCGCGCTGGCGTACGCGCGGGCGCGACCCTTCACGACCCGCGTGTGATCGTCGCGCCACGACGTGCGGGTCATGCCGAGCGGCGTGAAGATGCGCGTTCGCGAAAACTCCGCGAACGGCATGCCGCTGACCCGCGACACGATCACCGCGGCCAGGTTGAAGCCGGTGTTGGTGTACGACCACGCGGTGCCGGTGGGGAAGTTCAGGGCCTTCTGGCGACTGACGAGGTCGAGGACGTGGGCGTGGGTGTAGGCGCGGGTGGTGCGCGGCGCGCCAGCGATGCCGGCCATGCTGCCCCAGTCGCGCAGTCCGCTGGTGTGGTTCAGCAGGTGACGGATGGTGAGCGGTGCCCCGTAGTCGGGCAGTTCCGGAACGTACTTCCGTGCCGGGTCGTCGAGCGACAGCTTGCCATCCTTCGCGAGCAGCAGCACCGCCATCGCGGTGAACTGCTTCGCCACCGAGCCGGCCTCGAAGATGGTCTCGACCGTGTTCGGCACATCGTGCTCGAGGTCGGCCATGCCGTAGGCCTTGGCGAGCACCGTCTTGCCGCCGGCGGCGACGCCGACCGCGCAACCGGGCGTCGCACTGGTCCATCTGGCAAACACCTTGTCCACGGCAGCTTCAGGCGAGGACGCGGCCTGGCCGCCCGCCGCGACGAGCTGGGGCGTAAGGGCCAGGGCCAGGGCCAGGGCCAGGGCGGCGGCAACGAACAAGCGATTTCCCATGATGCGAGATCCTACGCCATATAATCCGTGGCGGCGTGACAAGACCGGGAGAGGGCACATGCGTCGAGTAACGGTGGGTTTGGTCCTGGTGCTGGCGTCGGCCGGCCTCGTGGCGCAGCAGAACCGCATTGATGTCGTGACGCCCAGCGCGCCTGAGCTCGCGGCCCACGGCCCGCTCAACATCGGCGTGCGGACCATCCAGGTCACCGACAAGAATCGTCCCGACATTCTCAACACCAGGGAGGGTGGCCCGATCGCGCGCTACGACCGCACGCTGACCCTTGAAGTCTGGTATCCGGCAGCGCTCGTCGCGGGGCAACAGCCGGGCGGCGAGTATCGGGTGATCACGCGAGATCCGGCGATCACGGCCACGATCCTCGGCAAGGCCGTGCGCGATGCAGCGCCGTTGCCGGCGCCCGGCAAGTACCCGCTGGTGATCATTTCGCACGGCTATCCTGGTAATCGCTACCTGATGAGCCACATTGGCGAGAACCTGGCCAGCAAGGGGTTCGTGGCGGTGTCGATCGATCACAAGGACAGCACCTACGACGACCAGAAGGCGTTCGGCAGCACGCTCTACCACCGCTCCTTCGACCAACTGTTCGTGCTGAACGAGATGGATCGTCAGGGCAAGGTTGGTTCGGGCAGTTCCCTCGCCGGTCTCGTCGATGCCAGCCGCGCCGGCATCGTCGGTTACTCGATGGGTGGTTATGGCGTCATCAACGTGATTGGCGGCGGCTACAGCGACACGAGCGTGACCGGCGCCCAGGCGCCGCCCAATAAGCTGCTGGCCGAACGCGCGGCGTCGAATCCGGCCTACCGGCAGGCGCGCGACGCGCGCATCAAGGCCGCGATCGCGATCGGCCCCTGGGGCATGCAGGCCGGCTATTGGGACGCCGAAGGATTGAAGGGCATTCGCACGCCGCTACTGATCGTGGCCGGAAGCGCCGACGAGACGTCGGGATACGAGCGGGGGCCGCGCGCGATCTTCCAGGGCGCGGTCAACGCCGACCGGTACCTGCTGACGTTCATCAACGCCGGCCACAACGCCGCCGCGCCGATGCCGGCGCCGGCCGAGACCTATCGCGCCGCTGGCACCGGCACGCCCGGCTTTACGCACTATGCCGATCCGGTCTGGGACACCGCGCGAATGAACAACATCCTGCATCACTTCGCGACGGCGTACTTCGGACTCTATCTGAAGGGCGAAAACGACAAGCAGGCGTACTTGGATGTCGTGCCCAACGGCAAGGACGGGATCTTCGCGATGGACCGCGACGGCAAGCCGCTACCCACGCACACCTACTGGAAAGGATTCAGGCGCGGCACCGCGGTCGGCCTCATGCTCGAACGCGCCCCGTAAACGCCCCGTAAACGGGGTCGGGGATCTTTTTCCAAGACACAGCCGCAAAACAGGCGTTCGACCGGCTGGGTTGAGCGAGGTCAGCCCGTTCTCTCACTCCGTCCATCGGCGAGACCTGGCAAAAACTGCTCACCGGCAAACGGCGGGCCAACCGGAAAAGATCCCCGACCCCTATTTCCGGTAACCGGAAAAGATCCCCGACCCCTATTTCCGGTGCCGGTCGACCCAGTACGCCCACAACACAAATAGCCACGACAGGTGGCCGGCCATCGCGACCGCCGCGGCGTTGGGCGGCGGCGGGCCGAAGATGGCGGCGAAGTAGATGGCCGACAGGAACGCGATCAAGGCCCACAGCCCGAGGCTTCCCGCCCGATCGCGTGCGCGGGTCGTCACCACGTAGATCGCGGTGCCCACTGCGAACAGCGTGACCTCGATGGCCAGTGTCGCGACCGGAAAGTTCCAGAGTCCCAGCCCGACGCGCCGCGACCCGGTCAGCGTCAGCGGCAGGTCGGGGCGATGGGTGATGAAGTCCAGCACGAAGTGACTGAACACGAGCGTGGCGATCACCGCCATAGCGTGCGCCTGCCAGCCCCGGATCGCTCGATAACCGATCGCGAACAGCGCCGACCACATCACCAGCATCGCCATGCTGTGCGAGTAGGGATAGCTGACGAAGTTGAGCGGTGTCACCGCCGTATTGCCCGGATCGATCTCAACCCGCTCGATCCCGAGGACAACGAGAGTGGGCCAGAGGAGGTCGGCGAACTGGCAGGCGAGGAACAGCGTGCCGAGTGACACCGTCGGGGCGTACCGTTTGGCGCCGAACGCGAGCGCGTAATGACCGATGAACACCGGGGAATTATAGGGTCAGGCGGTCAACGATGGCTCGCGCCATGCGCGCGGCCGCGCCGGGGACGATGCTGAAGTACAGCACCGGTTCGATCAGCTCCAGTTCCATCAGCAGCGGCCCTCGGGCGCTGTCCACGACGTCCACCCGGGCATACGCGCACGACTCGGGCACGTGCGCCATGACCGACTCGCCGAACGCGAGCAGGGCGGCCGGCGGTGCGGTCACCTCGGCGGCGCCGCCGAACTCCTCTTGCACGCGAAAATCGCCGGCACTGGCTCGCTTCACGACCGCGTGGCTGAACTGGCCGCCGGCATAGACCAGCGACACTTCACCGCGGGTCGTGATCTCGGGGATGAACTCCTGGACGAGCGCGCCCGACGCCCGGGCCGGCGCAAGGTCGTCGTCCGGCGGCAGGCGATCGGCGGCGATCAGGAACGTGCCGTACGCGGTCGCGGCAATCCGGGGCTTGATCACCGCCTGCGCCCAGCCCTGCTCGTGAAGAGTGGCCGCGAGTGATGCGGCATCGGGTTTGTCGATCCACTGCGTGGCCGGAATCGCAATACCGGCGCGTTCGAGACGCTGCAGGTAGATCTTGTCGACGTTGTCGCGGACGACGTCGGCGGGGTTCAGGAGCAGCCGTGACGAGTCGGCCATCGCTGCCAGCCACGACGTGAACATCGTTGGCACGCGGTGGTAGTCCCACGTTGACCGCAGCACCACCGGGTCGGCGGCCAGGTGCGTGACGGGGTCGATGTCGGTCCACGGCTCGGGCTCGACACGGTAGCCGAGCGCCTGCAGCGCATCGGCCAGCGGCTGGTCGTCGTCGGTGATGTAGGGCTGGTGGGCGCAGGTGGCGAAGACGACGGTCACACCAGCAGCTTACAGCGGGAGCCCCGGCGGCCCGAACTTGGGCCTAAGTCGGTCCGTCGGCTATACTTGTCAGACGTGACTCAGTTGTATTTCCAGAAGGGTTTCGGCCTGAAATCCGAGGTCGGACCGGTTCTGGCGCGTACCTACGAGAGCCCGGTGGTCGAGCGGCTCAAGGCGCTTGGCTACCAGGCCGAGGCGGGCGGGCTCCGCTTCAAGCTCGCCAAGGAATTCGGCTTCTGTTACGGCGTCGACCGCGCCGTGGACTATGCCTACCAGACCCGCCAGAAGTTTCCCGACCGCCGCGTGTTCCTGTCGGGCGAGATCATCCACAATCCCGATGTCAACCAGCGCATTCGCGCCATGGGAATCCAGATTCTCGAGGACTCGATGGACCCCGAAGCCCGCTTCCGGGAGGTGTCCGCCGCCGACGTGGTGATCCTGCCGGCGTTTGGCGTCAGCGTCCCCGAGCTGAATCAGCTCAAGAGCAAGGGTTGCGTGCTGGTCGACACCACCTGTGGCAGCGTGCTGAACGTGTGGAAGAAGGTGCATTTCTACGCGCGTGACGGTTACACGGTGATCATCCACGGCAAGCATCACCACGAAGAGACGCGGGCCACGGCATCGCAGGCGCTCACCCATCCCGGCGGCCAGTACCTGTGCGTCCGCGATGTCGCCGAGACCGAGCGGCTGTGCGAGTTCCTGCTCGGCCGGCGGACCGCGGCCGAGTTGATGGACGAGTTCCGCGAGGCCGCGAGCCCGGGCTTCGATCCCGATCGCGACCTGCAGCGCATGGGCCTCGCCAACCAGACCACCATGCTGATGACCGAGACGCTCAAGGTGCAGGAAACGCTGCGCCGGGCCCTGATCGAACGGCATGGTAGCGGCGACCTCGAGGCGCACTACCGCGCGTTTGACACCATCTGCTCGGCCACCCAGGAACGGCAGGACGCCGTGCTCGACCTGCTGAGCGACGGCGGCCTCGACCTGATGATCGTGCTTGGCGGCTACAACAGCAGCAATACCCAGGCGCTGGCGCGAATGTGCGCACCGCGCGTTCGCACCTTCTACATCGACAACCCGTCGTGTATCGAGGAAACCTCCATCCGCCACCGGCAGGTTGGCGCGGCCGAGGAAGGCCGCACCGACGGCTGGTTGCCGGCCGGACCCCGGACCATCGGGATCACGGCCGGCGCGTCGACCCCCGATAGCGTGGTCGGCGAGGCGTTGGAGCGCATGCTGGCACTGCGCGGATGCACGCCCGCCGACCTGACGGCGCCAAGTGGTGCGGTGGCCGGGGCACCGATCAGCTGATGGCCACCAAGCCGACCGAACTCACGCTCACCCTCGCACCGCAGCGGCGCTTCGAGGCCATTGACGTCAACTCGCGCATCAACCAGGAGGCCGGCGATGTGCTGCGCCAGCACCGGCGCGCGCTCTACACGTCGTTCCACACCACGGCCGGTTATCTCGACCAGAGCCTGTCGGTGCGCATGCATCACAGCCCGGACCTGGTGTCGCAGTTCTTCAGCGCCTTTCATGCCCTGTTTCCGCAGGGCGGTGCGTACCGCCACGACCAGATGGAACTGCGGTCGGAGCTGACCGAGGAACAGAAGGTGGTCGAGCCGCGTAACGCCGACTCGCACCTGACCTTCATCGGCGCCGGCATGCGCAACTGCGTGACCTATCGCACCAGGCCGCATTCGCCGGTCTACTTCATCGAGCTTGACGGCAAGAGCGACGCGGCCATGCGCAAGCGCAAGACCACCGTCGTCGGCTACGATCACGAGGAAATCGTCGCGCGCACGACGCTGGCCATTCCGGTGTCGAAGCACCCGATCGATTCGGTCAACCTGGCCGACCCGCGGCTCGGCGTGCTCGAGCGCATCAACGAGCTGGTGGCGCAGGTCGGCATCGACCGCGCGCGCGTTGACCTGGTGGTGGATCCCGCCGAGCGCAACGTCGGCATCACCGTGAACGAGTACGAAACGCTGCTGATGCAGCACGACCTGGTGGACGTGCTGCGCGACCCGCTGCGGTTTGCCCGCGCCAAGGCCAGCCACATGGTGGCCGACCCGTTCTCGATTCCCGGCAAGACGCTGAACTACGCCAAGTACGACGCGGTGCGCGTGCTCAACTCGCTGATGGAGGCGTTGCGGATCGACGCCGGCTCGTTCGAGCGGCTGATGGCGAAGGTCATGTCGCTGCCGGCCCGCCGCTTCCTGCGGTCACGCCGCGTCAGCTTCCTGGCCGGCACCGACCCGGAAACCGGCCAGCCGCGCGTGCTGCGCGGCACCTACCAGAGCCCGATCCTGGTGCAGTGGCAGCCGGCCGAGAAGCAGGAACGCCACATCGACGTGGTCGTGACGCAGTTCTCTTGATGCCAGGAGGGCGGCACTGTAGTGCCGCCGAATCTATTTCAATCCCACCACCACCGCGAAGCACGACTTCCGGAACGCGATCTCGACGCTGAACCCGGCGTCCTGCAGCAGCGCCACTTCCCGCTCGAGCGTGAAATACACGTCTTCCTTGGCCCACGCGCGCAAGTAGCCCTCGGCCTTCGCGCGCGGGTAGCGCGTCTGCAAGTGGGCCAGCCATTCGGCGCGGTGGGTCTGTTGCAGCACCTTCGACGCCGCGAGGCAGCAATCGGCGCTCACCAGCATGCCGCCGGGCCGCAGCGCTGCGAAGCATCGCTGGTAGAGCGCCGCTTTTCGTCGGCCGGTCGGGATGTGATGCAGCGCGAACGACGCCGAAATGACGTCGCAGCGTGGAATGGCGGTCTCCTCGAAGTTGCCTTCGATGGTCTGGATCCGGCCGCGCAGGCGCTTCTCGGCCATCGCCAGCATGCCCGCATCTTCGTCGATGCCAATCAGGCGCGCCCGCGGCCGGGCCTTGAGAACGGCCTGCGCCAGCGCGCCGGAACCGGTACCAAGGTCCACCACTGCCGGCGCCGTTCTCGCCAGCGCGCCGACGGCCGTGGCGGCCGCGGCGATTAACTCCTGGTAGTGGGGAATCAGGGTGCGGATGACCGCGTCGTATTCGTTCAGCTTGATACCGAGGTGTGTCGCGGCGCCCATCAGGTCCCCAGTGTAACTATCCGCCGCTGCTGCTGCCACGCCGCAATTTCGGCGGCGGTCACCGCCGGGCCGTGATGCAGCGTCCAGTTGAGCGCGGCGATCACGTCGTCGGCCTCCTCCAGGCCCAGCCCGAGCCGGATCAGCCGGTCGAATCCGTTGCGTGTCAGCTGTTCGAGGGCGGTGAAGTATTCGGACACGGTGCGGTGGTGGTTGACCTTGGTGGCCAGGCCGTCGAACGACAGCGCGTAACGCACGATGATGCAGGTGGCGAGCACGTCGGCGAGGTGCCGGGTCTGGTCCTCATCCGCATCCTTCACCCTGAAGGAGAGCAGCGAACCGGGCCGCGTGTACTGGCTGGCAATGGCCGCCGCGTCGGGGTGTGACGCCAGCGACGGGTGGAACACCTCGCTGACCTTGGGATGGGCGGCGAGGAACGCGGCCACCTTCGATGCCGACGCCGATCGCCGCGCGTGCGACTCGCCGGCGCCGTCGAACGACGCCACCACCGCCTCGGCGCGGCGCCAGTCGAGAATGCCGCCGCGCATGGCCACGAGGTCCATCACCGCATTGGCCAACGGCGAATCGTTGGTCGCAAGATAGCCCCACATGTCACGGTCGTTACCGCCAAGCGACTTGGTGCCGCTGGCGACGATGACGTCGACGCCGTTCTCGAGCGGCGGTACGGCGAAGGCCCATGGCGAGGCAATGGTGGTGTCGAGCACCAGCCGAATGCCGGGGGCGCGCTCGCGGGCGCCGGCCATCACCTGGCGCAGTTGCGCGAAGTCCTGGGCGCGGACCAGCGGATTGGTGAACGTCTCGGCGAACACCAAGCGGGTCGCCGGCGTAATGGCCGCCGCCAGCGCTGCCGCATCGCCATCGTCCACGATCGTCACGCTGCCGCCGGTGCGGGCCGCCAGCCATTCCAGGTAGCTGCGGGTCTTGTTGTAGACCTGGCGCATGAGCACCGCATGGCCACCAGAGTCCATCAGGACGTCAAACGCCAGCGCCGTCGCCTGCATGCCCGAATCGCACGCGATCGCGCTCGTCGCGTGCTCCAGTGTCTTCAGCTTCGCGATCAGCGTGGCGGTCGCGGTGGTGCCATAGCGGGCATACAAGGGAGGCAGTTCCGACCAGCAGCCTTCGCTGGCAAACAGGAATGCGGCCTTGCCCTCCTGCCAGGCGGCGACCGGTGCCGAGCCCAACAGATCGAGCTGCACGGTGGGCTCGTCGGGATGCAGGTACGGGACGCCGGTGCGCCGCGCATGTGCGTCGATGGCCTGGTGAATCGAGCGCGTGGCCGCGCTCATCGCTGCGAGCGGTGGGCGTTCAGATGGACACGCCCGGGGATCCAGCCAGTTGGCGATCGACTCCCGACTCCCGACGCCCGTCTCCCCGCCCATGCGTTAGTCCATGACTCCGAGGCAGAGCTTCTGTTCGACGCGGGCGAGCTGGCCCACCGCTTCGGCCACCCCGGCAATCTGCGTGTCGGAGCTGGCCGAGATCATGAAGGCGATGTGCACGCGGTCGGCCTCGAGCCGCGAGGCGCGGTTCTGCACCGTCAGCCCGTGGCGCCGCACCAGCCCTTCGAGCTTTCGTTCGAGGCCCGGATGCGGTTGGCCGGTGATGCGCAGGTAGTGCCGCCGCGGCGCCGGCGTCGCCGCCGTGCCGTCGCGCGCGACCGGCAGGGCGCGTGGCACGGGCCAGCGGACGGAGTTGTCCTGGGCCAGGTCGATCAGGTCGCCGAGCACGGCCGTGGCGGTGGGCAATGCGCCAGCGCCCTTGCCGAACAGGCTCAAGTCGCCCGACGACACGCAGCGCAGGTAAACCGCGTTGTATTCCTCCTCGACCGAGGCCAGCAGGTGCCAGGCCGGCAGCAGCAACGGCTCCACCGCCATGTCGAGCGCGCCGTTGATGCGCACCGCCCGCGCGATCTGCCGGATGCGGCACCCCATGGATTCGGCCAGGTCGCAATCCGCCGGGTCGATCTCGCGAATGCCGCGCACCAGGAACCCGTCGGGCCGCACCCACGCGCCAAAGGCGCGATAGGCAAGAATCGACAGCTTGGCGGCCGCGTCGTGGCCGTCCAGATCGGCATCCGGCTGCGCTTCGGCGAACCCCAGCTTCTGCGCCTCGGCAATCGCGCCGGCCAGCGACAGGTCGCCTTGCTCGAGCCGCGTCATCACGAAGTTGCAGGTGGCGTTAACGATGCCCCACAAGCTGTCGACTTCGTCGGCGCGATGGCTCAGGTGCCGCACGATCGGAATCGCGGCGGCCGCGGCGGCTTCGCAGTACAGCGGCGTTTCGGTGCGCTGCGCCAGCACGCCCAAATCGGCCAGCTTCGACGCGAGCAGCGCCTTGTTGGCGGTGACCACCGGCTTGCCGGCGGCCAGGGCCGCGCGCAGGATCGGTTCGAGCGCGGTCCCGCCGGCGACCTCGACGACCACGTCAACCTCGGGGTCGCTGACGAGTTCGAGCGCGTTGTCGCCAATCGGGATGCTGGCCGCGCGTGGGCCGCGATCCTTATTCAGGTCGCGCACCGCGATCCGCGACACGCGGAACCGGACGCCGTAGCGCTCGGCCACGGCGTCGCGTTGCCGCTCGAGCATCTCGAGCACGCCTCGCCCCACCGTGCCGCAGCCGACCAGGCCGATGCGGATCTCGCGAACCGGTTCGACCCCCACACCTTCGAATCGCGGCCGTGCCGCCAGCCGCAGCTCGCCGCCGAAAGCCTGCGCGCCGCGCAGGACCTCCGCGAGCTTGTCCTGGTCGGCGAGGAACGCGTCGTGCCCGAACACCGACTCCAGCTTCCACAGTGACGAGTCGGCGCCGGCGGCCTGCAGCGCGCGATGCAGTTCCACCTGCAGCGCCCACGGAAACAGCATGTCGCCGGGCACGCCCACTACCAGCGTTTCGGCGCTGATGGCGTGGATCGCCTCGCGCATCGCCCGCGGCTCGGCCAGCCACCCGCGGTCGATCGCCTCGCTCAGAATCAGGAAGGTCTTGACCGGAAACCGTGCGGCGAAACGCCGCCCATGGTGATCGAGATACGCGGCGACCGGCGGCCGATCGAAGCCCGGTTGCAGCTTGCCGAAGCGCGTGTCCAGTTCATCGCGGCCGCGGTAGGTGAGCATGCCCAGCTGGCGGGCGCGGCTCATGCCGGTGGCGACGTCGCCGTTGCGCAGGCCGTCGCGCACCAGTTCGCGCTGCAAGTGACGGGTGGCCGTGCCCCAGCCGTCGGGCCGCAGGCCGCCGGAGATCGAAATCAGCTTGGCGCACCGGTCTGCATGGCGGGCCGCAAACGCGACGCCCACCATGCCGCCCAGGCTGGCGCCCACCCACGTGACCGGGGTCGTGCAGCCGCAGCCGTCGAGCCACGCGGCCACGAGGTCCGCCAGTCCGGCGATCGAGAGGGATTCAATGGTGTCCGGGTCGTCGAACCCGCGCCACGTCGAGCCGTTGCCGGGCCACGACGGGCACAGCACCGTGTGCCTCGCGGGATCGATCAGGTCGGGCGAGCAGAGCGCCGGCCACCACGCCGCGCGCTCATCGTCGCCGGCCGCCTGGCCGTCGCCGAACGGAAACGGCGACGCGGTAATGCCGCCGACGACCACGACGACGGGAGCGGTGCCGAGCTCGGGGCCGTAGACCCAGCCGCCGAGCTGGACCTCTTCGAGGGCGCGGCCTTCGATGGTGATGGACAGGTGTTCGACCACCAGCCGGCGCGGGCGCAGGTCGGTGGCCGCCAGGGGTGCCATCGCGGCATTGTGCCCTGAATCCCGATCCATTACAAACATATCGACATACGTGGATGTGTAATCGGAAACCGCCGGCTCCGGCAACCGTGTGGCATCAGGAGGTACGCTGTGCCTGCCACCATGAAGAAGAATTTTCGCACCATTGCCCACGATGAAGCCCTGGCCTTGATGGCCGGTGACGGCGCCGTCATGCTCGACGTGAGGTCGCCGGGCGAGCACGAGGGCCTGGGCCACATTCCCGGATCGTGGCTGTTGCCGCTGGACCTGGTGGCCGCTGCGCCCGCGGTGTTGCCGGGCGATGGCCGGCCCGTTCTTGTCTACTGCGAACATGGCGTGAGAAGCGTGGCGGCGTCGCGGCTGCTGGCGGAGGCTGGTGTCGCCGGCGTGTTGAACCTGGCCGGCGGCCTGGCCGCCTGGAGCGGGCCGCGGGAGTTTGGCGCGAGCCCCCTGCGCGGGCCGGCCGGGTGGCTGATCGACAATGCTGCTCTGCTGCCGCGGGGCGGCAAGGTGCTGGATGTCGCGTGCGGCCGCGGCCGTCATGCCCTGTTGCTGGCCAGCGCCGGCTTCGACGTGCATGCCATGGACCGCGATCCGGAGAAGGTCGAGTTTCTCCAGGAGACGGCTGAACGGTTGCACCTGTCACTCAGCTGCGAAGTGGTGGATCTGGAAACCGACCCCGTCCCGGTGCTGCCGGGGCCGTGCGATGCGGTGCTGGTGTTCAACTACCTGCATCGCCCGCTGATGCCCGCGCTGCGAGAGGCGTTGGCGCCCGGCGGGCGACTCTTTTACGAGACCTTCACCGTGCCGCAAGCCGAGCGCGGCCATCCGAAGAACCCGGCGTTCCTGTTGAACGCGGGCGAACTGCCCGCGCTGGTCGCGCCGCTGGCCGTGCTCCGGTCGCGCGAAGATGAAGTGGACGGCCGCTTCATTGCCTCGGTCGTGGCCGAACGCCGCCTGCCAGGTCCCAAGTGAGAAACCTGGTGCGTCCCAAACGCGCGATTATCCTGGCGCTATTGGCGACACTGGCCGCACAGGTGGCGTGTTCGGGTTCACCGACGGGGCCGTCGGCTGATCCGCCGACGCCGCTCGCGCTGTCGCTGCACAGCAGCCTCTGGCAGACCATCAGCACTCCTGATCCGTTCCCGCTCACCACCAATAGTGCCGCGCAGCTGGAGTTCGACTTCCCGGTCTCGGGATCGATGCATTACCTGTTCACGCCCAGCGCCCTGACGACCCTCCGCGGAACCGTGGTGGTGTCGCTGCGCGTCATGACGACCGGCCCCGTCGTGTTCAACTCGCTTGATCCCATCACCGGCACGTGCAGCATTCCGGCGTCGGTGCGGCCATTTCTCTGGGCGAACAACAACGGCAACGGCGCCCACGACCGCTGGTGGTCCAATCCCCGGTCGTTCCCGCTCGCCGATGGCCGCGTGACGATCGCCGTGCCGCTGGAGCCGGGTGCGTGGTCGAACGTGAACGGGCAGTTTGGTAATGCCGACAGCGTCGCGCGCTTCAACTTCGACAAGGCCCTGCTGAACGTCTCGCGGCTCGGGGTGACGTTCGGCGGCGGCTGTTCGTTCGGTCACGGCATCAACGTGCGCGGCGGCAGCGCGACGTTCCTGCTGACCGGATACGCGATCCAGTAGTGATGCCGGGCCAGCAGCCCGCTTATTTGCCTCTGGCCTTGAGGACGCTCACCAACCCGACGGCGCTCGCCATCGCCCACGTCCCCTCGAGCAGGATGAACCCGTACTGCCGCTCGAGCACGGCGACGATGGTGAGCCCGGAGGAGCCGGCCAGGTTCATGAGTTGGTACGACAAGGTGCGCGTTGACAGCCGGCCCAGCTGGCTGGCTGCGAAGGGAAAGAGAATCAAGAGCGCGGCGACCACTGAAAACGCTTGCATCATCACGTTTGCAGTCTAGCGTCGTGTTACGCTCGGCTGCCAACTCCGAGACTTTCAACTCCTCCACAGTGCGCACCTTCTGGCTCAACCTTCACGTCAGCTACGCCTGCCGCCACAGCGGCGCCTGTTGTTCGTCGGGCTGGGCGATTCCGGTCGAACGCGACCGGGTCATTCCCATTCGCGTCCGCGCGGACCGGCCCGACGCCTCGTGGCTCGTGCCTGAACCAGGCGCGCCCGACGAGGTGGCCGGGATGCTGGCGCTGCAGGCGAATGGGCACTGCGTGTTTCACGGCGCCGGCGGCTGCGGCGTTCACAGCGCGCGCCCGGTCAGCTGCGCGCATTTTCCGTACGTCTGCCTGATCGATCAGCGTGGCGTCCACGTCACGCTGTCGCACTACTGCCCGGCGGCGGCCTCTCTGCTCTTCACGCATCAAGGACCAATCGAGATTGTCGACGGGCCGTCACCGGTTGCGGGTTTCGACCTTCCCGAAGGGCTCGATGCGCGCGAATCACTGCCGCCTCTCGAGTCGCCGGAGCGCCTGATGACGTTCGACGCGTTCGCGGCCTGGGAACGCTCGGAAGTGGGGAAGGCGCCCACGGCTCCAGCGATGGCCGCCGCAATGGCCCTGTTCGAGCACGCGCGCTTCGCCGTGCCCGCGCCCTGGTCGTGGGCTGAGGCACCATCCGGCCTGGAGCCGCAGTGGGACGCGCTGGTCGCGCCGGCGTGGCCGGGGTTTGCGCCGGTGGTGCAGCGGTACCGCGCGGCCAGGGTGTTTGCCTCGTGGGCCGCGTATACGGCCGACGGGCTGGCGGCGGTGCTGCGGGTTGCTGACCTTGCCGACGCGGTGCTGCGCATCGAGGCGGTCCGCCAATGCATCGCGGCCGATCGCCCGCTCGACGCCGAGCTGCTCAAGCAGGCCATTCGCCAGAGCGACCTGCTGCTCGTTCACTACGCCGATGGGTGGGTGCTATCATCCGGCACCGCTTCATGAACCTGACTCGCGTTGCCGTTGCCTGCCTCGTCAGCCTGTCGATTGGTCACGCCCAGGGCCAATCCCCGCGTTACGACACCATCATCCGCCATGGCACGGTGATCGACGGCAGCGGCAATCCCCGCTACGACGCCGACCTCGCCGTCCGCAACGGCTTCATCGTCGCCATCGGCGACCTGGCCGGCGCGACCGCCGCGGCCGAGATCGACGCCCGCGGACTGTTCGTGACACCAGGCTTCATCAACATCCATAGCCACGCCTCGGCCGACGCCTTGCCGACCGCCGTCAACATGCTCACGCAGGGCGTGACCACCGAGATCTTCAATGCCGACGGCAACGGGCCGCTCGATGTGGCGCAGCAGATGCAGACGCTGGCCGCGCCGGGACTGGCGGTGAACATCGGCGGCTACATTGGTTTCAATGCCGCCTGGCAGTCCGTGAACGGCAACGCCGACAAGCGGCCGACGCCGGCCGAGATCGAGCAGATGCGCGCGCTCATCGCCACGGGGCTGGAGCAGGGCGCGTGGGGCGTGTCGGCCGGGCTTGACTACAAGCCCGGATATTTCGCCCGTACCGAGGAAGTGATCAAGATCGTGGACGTGGCGCGGCCCTTCCGTACCAACTTCACCAATCACGATCGCATCACGCCGGAGTCCAACTACAGCTCGAAGGCGGGCGTGACGGAGACCGTCGCCATCGGCCAGAAGGCGGGACTGGTTCCGGTCGTCACCCACATGAAGGCGCAGGGCCTCGAGCAGGGCACGGCGGGAGCCATTCTCGCCGGCATGGATCAAGCCACGCGGAGCGGCGCCTACACCGCCGCCGATGCGTATCCGTACCTCGCCGGCCAGTCGGGCCTGGGTTCGTTGATCATTCCGGGCTGGGCGCAAGAGGGCGGCCGCGCCGCCATGCTGAAGCGGTTTGCCGACCCGGCCGAGCGCGCGCGGATCATCACCGAGGCCGAGCAGGCCATGACCGCGCGTTTCGGCGGCCCGCAGGGCGTTTACCTCCCGCGCACCCAGCAGGAGCTGACCGCGGTGATGGAAGAGATGAATGCCGGGGCGGGCGAGACCATCGTGCGGATTCTCGAGACCACCGGCGACCCCGGCGCGATCCTGCGCTTCGGCAGCGAGGCCGACCTGGTCAAGATCCTCCAGCATCCGACCACCTCGATGGCGTGCGACTGCGGCGCCTCGACGGCGACCCGAGTCCATCCACGGTTCTACGGTTCGTATCCGCGCGTCCTCGGCCGCTACGTGCGCGAGCAGCAGATCCTGTCGTGGGAGGAGGCCATCCGGAAGTCGTCCGCGCTACCCGCCGCCACGATCGGCATGATCGACCGCGGGTTGATCGCCGTCGGCCTGGCGGCCGACCTCGTGGTGCTCAATCCCGCGACCGTGATCGACCGGGCGACTTACGAGGAACCGGCGCTGCCGTCCGAGGGCATTCGACACGTGCTGGTGAACGGCGCGCTGCTGCTCACCGATGGGGCGGCCACCGGCCGCCATGGCGGCCGCGCGCTGCTGCGCGGCACCGGCATGCCCAGCCGGCCCATGACGACCGGCGCCCGGAGCGTGGCGGCGGAGCTCAAGTCCAGCGGCGGGGGGCTCGTGATCGACGTGGCCCAGCGCGCCGGAGCGCGGTCGGCCACCGGGCGATTCCAGTTCGGGCCCAAGGGCGGGTCCAGGGCCATGACGGCGACTCGGCTTGGGGTGCTGCAGACCGCTGATGGGTGGGCGAGCGTGAGCGGGGTCGGCGCCCTCGGCGATGGCACCGAACGCGCGTTTGTCGCGGCCATCGACCGCTACGAGGCGCCCCGGGGCTTCGCCATGCTGACCCTGACCGTCGAGGGCGAGCGGTTCTTTCGCGGCGTGGTGTCGCTGCGCGCGCTGACCGCCAGGTGATCGGCGTATGAGCGATACCGCGCGCAAGTTCCTGCTCGGCATCTTCCTGCTTGGCGTCAGCGGCCTCGCCACCGAACTCTGGCTGCTTGGTCACTACGAGGAACTGGACCAGTTGATCCCGCTCGGCCTGGCCGCGGCCGGTGCCGCGGGCATCGTGGCCGCCGCCTTCAAGCCAACCCCGGTCACGGTCCGCGTGGTGCAGGGCCTGATGCTGCTGTTTGTGGCCAGCGGTTTCCTGGGGGTCTGGTTTCACTACCAGGTGACCACCGAATTCCAGCTCGAGATGGATGCGTCGCTGACCGGCTGGGCGCTGTTTCGCAAGGCGATCGTCGCGAAGGCGCCGCCGGCGCTGGCGCCAGGCGCGATGATCCAACTGGGGCTGATTGGGCTAGCCTATACATTCAGGCACCCGGCACTGCGGGGTCTGACCCCGAGTGGGGATCACCGAGGGGTCTGACCCCTGCGCAGCTGATTGGAGTAGTTCATGTCTCGCCTCCTTGTCTTCGCTCTCGCCCTCTTCCTTGCCGTCCCCGCCGCCGCTCAGGTCGGCAAGTCCCTCGGCGTCGTCGACGCCAATACCGTCGCCGAAGCTGATCTCGCGAAGATGCCGGGCATGACGCCGGCCATCGCCAAGGCCGTCGCCGCGGCGCGGCCGTTCGACAACATCGTGGCGTTCAACCGCTTCCTGCTGGGGCAGAAGCTGACGCAGGAACAGGCCAACGAGCTCTTCAAGAGCGCGTTCATTCACATCAACCTGAACACCGCCAGCGGCGAAGAGATTCTGCTGGTGCCCGGCGCCGGCAAGCGCATGGCCCGCGAGTTTGCCGAGTATCGCCCCTGGAAGTCGTACGCGCAGTTCGACAAGGAGATCGGCAAGTATGTGGACGCGAAGGAGGTCGCCCGCCTCGCGCAGTACACGTTCATTCCGCTCAATCTCAACACCGCGACCGAGGCCGACTTCATGACCATTCCCGGCGCCGGCAAGCGCATGGCGCACGAGTTCGACGAGTATCGCCCGTGGAAAACGCAGGCGCAGTTCGAGAAAGAGATCGGCAAGTACGTGGACGCCAAGGAAGTGAAGCGCCTCTGGCGCTATGTCACGGTCCAGTAACGTGACACAGATCCCCCTGTTCGTCTTCAACCGCCACGGCCAGTTGGTGGGACCGTTGCCGGTCCCACGCATCGAGAAGAGCGATGCCGAGTGGCAGGACCTCCTCACGCCCGAGGAGTTTGCGGTGGCCAGGGCGCACGGCACCGAGCGGCCGTTCTGCGGCACGCTGCTCGATAACAAGCGCAGTGGCGTCTACGCGTGCGTGTGCTGCGGGCTGCCGTTGTTCTCGTCGAACGCCAAGTTCGAGTCGGGCACCGGCTGGCCCAGCTTCTTCCAGCCGATCGCTGACGAGAACGTGGCGACGAAATCGGATCGCAGCTACGGCATGTTGCGGGTGGAGATCCTGTGCGCGCGGTGCGACTGCCACCTGGGACACGTGTTTCCCGACGGTCCCAAGCCGACTGGCCAGCGGCACTGCGTGAACTCTGAATCGTTACGCTTCACCGACGCCGACCAGCTGGCGTCGCTCGCCGATCCCGCCGCAGAGACGTAGGGTCCGGCTGTAGCCGGACGATTCTCCGCCTCCGCGGCTGGCCGGACTTCTTACTTGATGATCGCCGTCGCCCTCTTGCCCTTGTACTGCAGGGTAATGTGCGACGCCTTGCACAGGTCGAGTTCGGTCCACTCGATCTCGTTGTCGTCCTCGTCGACGATCTTCAGGTCCCAGTCGCAGGTTTTCTCCGTGCGCGAGAAGGTGATGTCCACCGATTCGCTGTTGCCGAGGACATCCTTGCCCATGATGTCTTCTTCCCAGTCATCCGAGGTGCTGGGGGCCACGTAGACCTCCGAAATGACGACGCCGGTGTCGTTCTTGAGCGTGAAGTCCAGTTTGCTCTGTGCCACGATGGGCGAGAGACTGCCGCCGAGGAGGACGAGCGCGAGCGTGAGTGCTTTCATCAATTGGACCCTTTAGTGTGAGCCGTAAATCGGCTAGGGAAGTTATCAGCAATTGGGAACACCGGCAACTCATTACGCTTAACGCAGCGGCGGCGTGCTCTCGGGCGCGCGGCGGTGATGGGTCGCCTGCTCGTAGGCGTAGGCCAGCTTGATTAGCGCCGGCTCCGACCACGCCCTGCCGAAGAAGGTGACCCCGGCCGGCAAGCGGCCACCCCTCGTGTAACCCATCGGCACCTGGATCGACGGAAACCCCGTGGTCGGCGAGAAGAACTGGCTGTTGTCGCCGCCCGGCGTATTCAGGTCGCCAATCAGGCGCGGTGGGTTGCTCCACGTCGGATAGACCCAGGCATCCAGCCTCTGCGCATCCATGGTCTTCGTGACGGCATCGCGCACCTGTTGGCGATACTGCGCGTCGGCCTTGCACTCCGGCGAGTCGGGACCGTTCTCGGGACCCTGCTCGCCTTGCTCGAGCTGACGCCGGACGGTGGGGTGGAACCGGCCGGACTTGATGATCTCCGCGAGGTTCTTCACCGGGACCCGCTCGCCGTGTCCAGCCAGGTAGCGGTTGATGTCGTACTTGAACCCGCCGCACGGGCCCATGCCTTGCGGCCGCGTGATCTGATCCAGGCCGTCGACGACCCCGGGATCGATAATGGTCGCGCCCTGGGCGCGCAGGTCTTCGACCGCCCGCATGAACACCTGGACGATCTCCGGATCGGTGGATTCGCGTTCGTAGGCAAACCGCAATACGCCGATGCGAGCGCCCTTCAGCCCGTCGCGCAGCAGCGCCGCGGCGTAGTTCTGCGGCAGGTGCGCCCCTGCCGCCGTCGTCACCGGGTCCGCGGGATCGCTGCCGACCACCACCTGGAACACCCTGACCGCGTCTTCCACCGTTCGGGCCATCGGCCCGGCGATGTCGGCCAGCAGGTTGAGCGGCATCACGCCGGCGCGGCTGGTCAGGCCCATGGTCGAGCGAATGCCCACCAGCGCCTGGTGCGATGACGGTCCGCGGATCGAATTGCCGGTGTCGCTGCCAAGGCCCACTGCGCCAAAGCTGGCGGCGACCCCGGCCGCCGTGCCGCCACTCGAGCCGGCCGTGACGCGGTCGAGCGCGTAGGGGTTCTTCGTGTAGCCGGGCAGGATCGAACTCAGGGTCTCGTTGGGCGTGAACGCCCATTCCGCCATGTTCGACTTGGCGATCACGATCGCGCCGGCCGCCTTGATGCGCGCCACCTGGAACGCGTCCTGGTTCGACACGAAGCCGGCCAGCGCCAGCGACCCGTTCGCGCTCTGCAGCCCGATCGTCTCGAAGTTGTCCTTCACGATCGCCGGCACGCAGTGCAGAGGACCGGTGAGGCCGCCTTCGGCAAAACGCCGGTCGAGGTCGTCGGCCTGCTTCAGCGCCTCGGGATTGGTGAGGACGATGGCGTTGAGGGCGGGGCCGTTCTTGTCGAAGACGTCGATGCGGCGCAGATACTGCTCGACCAACCCGCGGCAGGTGAGGCGCCTGGCCTGTAACGCCGAGTGGATCTGTGCGATCGACGCCTCGTGCACGTCGAAGGCGGGCGGGGATTGCGCGCGGGGCGCGGCGACGGCCGCGACGAGCAGCGCGACGATGAGCGCGGGTCTGGTCACGCGCGAATCATATCGCGGAGGGGGCGGCCGCCGCGGCCGGCTCCGCCGGCACCACGTCGTTGGCGGCATACACGCCCAGGTCGGTCTGCCCCAGCCACCGGCTGGTCACCGTGCCGGCCATCATCGAGCCGCTCACGTTCACCGCCGTGCGGCCCATGTCGATGAGTGGCTCCACCGAGATGAGGAGTCCGGCCAGGGCCACGGGCAGGTTCATGGCCGACAGCACCACCAGCGCCGCGAACGTGGCGCCGCCGCCGACGCCGGCGATGCCGAACGACCCGAGCGTCGCCACCAGCACGAGCGAGCCGATGAACGAGAGCGAGGTGGGGTCGATGCCCGCGCTCGGCGCAATCATCACGGCGAGCATCGCGGGGTAGAGCCCGGCGCACGCGTTCTGCCCGATGGTGGCGCCGAAGCTGGCCGCGAAGTTGGCAATGGCGGGCGAGACGCCCAGCCGCGTGACTTGCGTCTCGACGCTGAGCGGGATGGCCGCGGCGCTGGAGCGGGACGTAAACGCGAAGGTGAGCACCGGCCAGATCTTCTGGTAGAAGCGCATCGGGCTCAGTCCGGCCGTCGTCAGGATGATCGCGTGCATCACCAGGATCACGCCCATGCCGACGTACGACGCCACCACGAACCCGCCCAGGTTGACGACGTCCTGCACGTTCGAGCTGGCCACCACCCGGGCCATCAGTGCCAGCACGCCGTAGGGCGTCAGCCGGATCACGATGCGCACCAGGCGCATGGTCAGCGCCTGCAGGGTCTCGATGCCCTTCAGCAGCCGATCCCCCAGCTCGGGATTTTCCTTGCGCAGCGAGAGGACGGCCAGCCCCAGCAGGGCCGCGAAAATGACGACGCCGATGATGGAGGTGGAGCGGCTGTTGGCCAGGTCCGCGAAGATGTTGACCGGCACGAACGACTGCAGCAGCGACGGGATGGTGAGCGTGGCCGCCTGGGCCACCTGCGCCTCGAGGGCCGAGCCGCGCTCGAGCTCCCGCGCGCCCTGGACCAGGCCGTCGGCTCTCAATCCGAACAGCGTCGTCATGCCAATGCCGATCAACGCCGACAGTGCCACGGTCACCATCAACATGCCCAGCACGCCGCCGGCAATGGCGCCGAGCGACCGGGCGTTGCTCAGCTTGGTGACGGCCGCCAGGATCGAGATCAGCACCAGTGGCGCGATCACCATCTGCAGCAACCGCACGTAGCCGCTGCCGACAATGCCGACCCAAGTGAGCGTCTCAGTGATGGGGGCGCTGCCGAGGCCGTAGACCGCCTGCGCCGCGGCGCCGAGGGCGGCGCCCAGCAGCACTGCGATCAGCACGTTGGTGGAAAGCGGCGAGCCGTTCTGCGCCCGGCGGGCGAGCCAGTACATCGCGAGAACGAAAATGGCGACGTTGGCAAATACCGCGATGTTCATACACGCTCCAGACGCATGACTCTAGCGCCCCCTCGGCAGTCCGTCAACGCGGGTGTAAGCTGGCTGCCGTCCTATGCCAACTGCCGTATTGCTTCTATTCGCCCTGCTTATGTCGTTCCAGAGTCCCAAGCCCCAGGCCCTGGGCCCGCTCTTTGAGCCCATCCAGCCGGAGGTGCTCGGCGCCCCGTCTGCGTTCACCAATGCCTTCGCCGACTTCGACGGCGACGGCGATCTCGACCTGTTCGTGGGTTTTGACGGCAAGCCCAACCGCTTGTATCGCAACGACAAGGGCGTGCTCACCGACGTAGCCCCGGCGGCCGGCGTGGCCGATACGCGGCCGACCCGGGCGGCCGCCTGGGGCGACTTCGATGCCGACGGCGATGCCGACCTGCTGGTCGGGTTCACGCCGAGTCCGAACGCATCGGTGTTGAAGATCTACCGCAACGACGCCGGCACGTTCGTGGACGTGGCCGCGGCCAGCGGCCTGGTGGTCGCGACCGGTGCCGTGCGGCAGCCGGCCTGGGTCGATGTCGATGCCGATGGCGACCTCGACTTGTTTGTCGCCTACCGCGATCGCGCCAACGCGTTCTATCGCAATGACGCCGGCAGGTTCAGCGACGTGGCCGCGGCGATGGGCATCGCCGACACGCGCCGCACCGTCGGCGCCGTGTGGTTCGATTACGACGAGGACGGCGACCTCGACCTGGCCGTGGCCAACATGGACGGCGACAAGAACGGCCTCTACCGCAACGCTGGCGGCACGTTCACCGACGTGGCCGAGGCGGCTGGCGTCGCCTGGGGCGGCCGCGCGCCGCAGCACGCCGGCAACGGCACGGTGCGCGTGTGTGCTCCCGACGTGGACCACGACGGCCGGTTCGATCTGTTCGCCGCCAACTACGGTCCCCTGGGCTTCTTCAGCAACCGCGGCAAGGGCCTGTTCGAGGACCGCGGCGCGGCGTGGAGCATTGCGATTGACTCCCGCTACGACGCGTGCGCGTTCGCGGATTTCGATCACGACGGCCGCCTGGATCTGTACGTCAACGGCACTGTCACTGGCGGCGCCAGCTGGCAGGACACGCTGTTTCGCAACACCGGGTCGGCGTTTGTCGATGTGACGCCGCCAGCCATCCGCCGGCTGCAGGCGGATCACGGCGTGCAGTGGGCGGACGTGGATGGTGACGGCGATCTCGACCTGGCCCTCACCGGTGCCCGCGCCGATGGCATGCACTTGGTGCTGCGCAACCTGCTGCCGGCCGCCGATGCCGCGCGCGGTCTTCACGTGCGGGTGGTCGACCGCCGGGGCCGCGCGACGCTGGCCGGCGCGGAAGTGCGCGTCTTTGCCGCCGGCACCACGCGCCTGGTGGGCGCGCGAGTGGTCGACAGCGGTTCCGGCTACGACGCCCAGAACGACATGCCCGTGCACATCGGCGTCCCGGCCGGCGTGTCGCGGGTGGATGTGCAAGTGATCGCGCCGCGCGCCGGCAAGCGCGTGCCGGTGTGGCAGCGCGGCGTTGCGCCCGGCCGGACGGTTACCGTGCGGGCGCGGTGAAGTACGATGCCAATCCACGCATGGCCCTGACCGCAACCGTTTACAACCTCGACACCGAGCTGGCTGACATTGATCGGGGCGTGTACGAGACCCTGGCGGTGCGCATGGCGCGCCAACCCTCAGAGACCGCCGAGTACATGCTGGCGCGCTACCTCGCGTACTGCCTCGAGTACGCGGAAGGCATCACCTTCACCGAGGGCGTGGCGGCCGGCGGCGACGAGCCCGCCGTGATGATTCGCGACCTCACCGGCCAGGTCACGGCCTGGATCGAGGTCGGCATGCCCGCCGCCGATCGCCTGCATCGCGGCATGAAGAAGGCCGGCCGGGTCGCCGTCTACACGCATCGCGCGGTCGGCCAGGTCCTGGCGCAGCTCGGTGGCCAGGGCGTGCACCGGGCGGCCGAGATTCCGATCTACGAGTTTGGGGCTGGATTCATCGACGAGGTCGCGGCTACGATCGAGCGTCGCGCGAAGGTCTCGGTGTCGGTCACCGAACGTCAACTCTATCTGGACGTCGATGGGCGGACCTTCACCACGACCATCAACGAGCATCACTTCACCTGAGCCCCTATGCGAATTGCCGCCCTTGCCGTCCTGTTCAGCCTGCTGGCCGCGATCGGCCCCAGCGCGCAATCGCCGGCCACGGCGGCTCGTCGCGGTCCGAAGCTGATCGTGATGATCTCGGTGGACCAGATGCGGGCCGACTACGTGGACCGCTTCCAGCACCAGTGGACCGGCGGCCTCAAGCGGTTGCTGACCGACGGCGCCTGGTTCCGCCAGGCCGACTTTCCGTACTACAACACCGTGACCTGCGCCGGGCACGCCAGCATCAGCACCGGCGCCATTCCCGCCGTGCACGGCATGGTGTTGAACCAGTGGTGGGAGCGCAATAACAGCCGCATCGTGAGCTGTACGGATGACGACACGCAGCAGCTGGTCACCTACGGCGGGCCCGTCACGAGCGTCGGCCACAGCGCCCGGAACCTGATGACGACCACGCTCGCCGACGAGCTCCGGCTGCAGGGCGCGTCGGCGCCGCGCGTCGTGAGCGTGTCGCTGAAGGCCCGGTCGGCGGTCACGATGGGCGGACACCGGCCCGACGCGGTGATCTGGCTGGACGAGGTCGACGGCGAGTGGGTCACCTCGACCGCATTCGCGAAGACTACCGCGCCGTACTTTGCGGACTACATCGCGAAGCACCCGCTGCGTAGCGAGCTGGGCCGGGCCTGGGATCGCGCCCTGCCGAAGGACGGCTACCTATATGACGGCTCGGCCCAGGGGCGGCAGCGCACCGCGCTCATCACCAACGACTTCCCGCACATCGTCAAGGGCGACGGCAAGGAGAGTGCCGGCGCGTTCACCGACGCGTGGGAGTCGAGCCCGCATTCCGACGCCTACCTGGCCGGCCTGGCCGGCGCGGCGCTCGATGGCCTGAAGCTCGGGCGCGGACCCGGACTCGATTACCTGGCCATCAGCTTCTCGGCGCTCGACAAGGTGGGCCACGATTTCGGCCCGGATTCGCACGAGGTGCAGGACGTCCTGATTCGTCTCGATCGCGAACTCGGCATGCTGCTCGACCAGCTCGATCGCGACGTCGGCAAGGGCACTTACGTGGTGGCGCTGTCGTCCGATCACGGCGTGGCGCCGGTGCCCGAGCGGGTCAAGGCGCTCGGCTTCGAGGCCGGCCGCATCAGCACCGTCGCCGTGGGCCGCCGGATCGACGAGGTGCTGCAGCGCGAACTCGGTGGCGGCCCGTATCGGACGCGGGTGATTCACAACGACGTCTACCTCAACGACGGCGTCTACCTGACGCTGGCCCAGAACCCCCAGGCCATGGCCGCGGTGATCGATTCGATTCGGCAGACCGAGGGCGTATGGCGGGTCTACCGCAAGGACGAGTTGTCGAGCACGGACGTGCTGACGCGCGCGTCGGCGCTCAGCCATTACGAAGGGCGCAGCGGCGACCTCAAGATGCTGGGCCGCAGCTACTGGATCACGTCCTCGAGCACCAGCACGCACGGCACCGGCCACCGCTACGATACGCACGTGCCGGTGCTCCTGTTCGGCGGCGGCATCAAGCGGGGCGAGTACCTGCAGCCGGCCTCGCCGACTGACCTGGCGCCCACGCTGGCGTTCCTCGCGGGGATCACCTTGCCCGATGCGACCGGCCGCGTGCTCAGCGAAGCGCTGGCGCCTCGGCCATAAAGCGCTCGACCTCGGCGAGGGACGGCACGCTGTTGAGGGCCCCCGCGCGCGTGCAGCTCACGGCCGCGGCCGCGTTCGCGAAGCGCAGGATCTCTGGCGGCGCCGCCCCGTTCAGGAAAGCATGGATGAAACCGGCGCGAAACACGTCGCCGGCTCCGGTCGTGTCGACGGCCTCCACGGCCAACCCGGGTGCCACATACAAGCGATCGTCCACCAGCATCATCGACCCGCGTGGGCCGAGAGTCAGGCACAGCATGCCGGCGTGGGTCTGCCGAAGTGTTCGCAGCCCGCGCTCGTAATCGGTCTCGCCGGTCAGGGCCGGCACGACGTGCTCGGCGAAAATCGGCATGCTGACCGCCGCCATCAGTTCCGCGGTGCGGCTGGTCACGCGATCGAGGTCGCTCGTGGCGGGCACCCCGGCCGCGCGCGCCAGCGTCGCCGCGCGAATGGCCGACTCCTCATCGACATCGTCCACGTGCACCAGGCGGGCCGAGGCGATCAGCGCTTCGGGCAGTTCAGCGGCCTGTAACATCAGCCGGTCGTCGCGGTCCCACAGGACGATCCGCTCGCCGGTCCGATCGTCGACGGTGATCACCGCAAACTGGTTGGCGGCCTCGCGCGTCACAACATGAGTGAGGTCGATGCCCCGGCCGGCGAGTTCCCGCCGGACGAGATCACCGTTGTCGTCGCTGCCGAGGGCGCCGACGTAGGCGGGGCGAAGCCCGAGCGCGGCGCAGGCGGCGAGCGCCGTCGCCATCTGCCCGCCGCACGACACGGAATGGCTGGTGATGCGCAGCTTGGCGGTGGGGCTGTCGGCGCGCGGCGAGGCCGGCAGGCGGTACACATAGTCGACGGAATTGGCGCCCACCCCGACCACGTCCCACTTCCGCCAGGGCGCAGGGGGCGAACCATTTCGAGCGGACATTGGCGTCGAGTATAGCTAGGATGAGGGACATGAGGCGCGGACCGGCGGCGGTGGTGGCGGGGCTGATGACCCTCGGCGTGTTGGCGTCCGCCCAGCAACCCGATCGGCCATCGGCGCAGGAGCTTCCCCAGCAGCCGATCTTCCGCGCCGGCACCGACCTGGTGCGCGTCGACGTCACCGTGACGGCGCGCGACGACCAACCCGTGACGGACCTGCAGTTGGCCGACTTCGAGGTCACTGAAGACGGCGTGCCGCAGGTCGTCGAAACCATGCAGCTCGCGCGCGTCGATGGCGTGCGGACCACCGACCTGAACGAGCCGCTCGAGATCCGTTCGCGCGAGCACGCCCTGCTCGAAGCCGCGCGCGAGGACGTGCGGCTGTTCGGCATCTTCCT
>JBEGVQ010000150.1:0-4070 GCA_041178345.1 Acidobacteriota bacterium
CAAGCCTCAAGCATACTATTCTTGATTCCATGACCCTGCTCGACTCGCTCAAGCGCGTGACCACGGTGGTGGCCGATACCGGCGACATCGAGTCCATGCGGCAGTTCCGCCCGCAGGATGCCACGACCAATCCGTCGCTGCTGCTGAAGGCGGCGCAGCAGCCGCAATATCGGCCGCTGGTGGAGGCAGCGCGGGCCGACGCCGACCGGCTGGGCCTGGCCGAGGCGCGGCGCACCGAGGCGTTCATGGACCGCCTGTCGGTGAACTTCGGCCGCGAGATTCTCAAGCTCGTGCCGGGCCGCGTCTCGACCGAGGTGGACGCGCGCCTCAGTTTCGATACGGCCGGCACCATCAGTAAGGCGCGCGAGCTGATTGGCCTGTACGAAGCCGCCGGCGTCGAGCGCGCACGCATCCTGATCAAGGTGGGCAGCACGTGGGAGGGCATTCGCGCCGCCGCCGAGCTCGAGCGCGAGGGGATTCACTGCAACCTGACGCTGCTGTTCAGCTTTGCCCAGGCGGTGGCGTGCGCCGAAGCCGGGGTGACCTTGATCTCGCCGTTCGTCGGCCGCATCTACGACTACTACCGCAAGGAGCGCGGGGCGGAGATCCCGGCCGACCAGGACCCCGGCGTGCAGTCGGTCACGCGCATCTACCACTATTACAAGAAGTTCGGCTATGAGACCCAGGTGATGGGCGCCAGCTTCCGCAAGGTCGAACAGATTACGGGGCTGGCCGGATGCGACCTGCTGACGATCAGCCCCGACCTGCTCGACTCGCTCCAGAAGACCGACGGCGAGATCACGCCGCGCCTGACCGTCGCGGCCGCGCGCGCCTCGGCTGAAGAGAAGATCACGCTCGACGAGAAGGGCTATCGCTTCCTGCACAACCAGGACGCCATGGCGGTGGAAAAATTGTCGGACGGCATTCGCCGTTTTTACGAGGACGGCCGCAAGCTCGAACAGTGGGCGGCGACCACCGCGTGACATCTGAACCAGGCCCGCGCCCGGTGGACCTTCCCGCCGATTCGCCACTGCGGGCGCTGGCGGATGATCCGGTCCTCGTCGTCCTGCTCCGGTCCTTCGGCTGCACGTTCTGCCGCGAGGCCATGGCTGACGTGGCCGCGATTAAGCCGCAACTGGACGCGGCCGGCGTCCAGGTCGCGTTCGTTCACGGCGCCTCGTCCGACGAGGCGGGACCGTTTTTCGAAAAATACCGTCTAATGGACGTGGTTCGCGTGAGCGACCCGTCACGGGCGCATTACCGAGCCTTCGGGCTGGGGCGGTCCGGGGCCCTGGCCCTGGTCGACCCGGTGGTCTGGGCGCGCGGCGCGGTCTGCGCCCTCGCGCACGGCTTCGGGGCGCAGTCCACGGAACTGATGCGCCAGTTGCCCGGAGTATTTGTCGTGCAACACGGCGCCGTGCTCTCGGAATACCGGCACCAGTCGCCGGCCGATCGTCCCGACTACCTGGCGCTCGCCCGGCGAGCGCTAGAATGAAAGCAGTCTTAACTTCATCGGAGGCTCTATGAAAGCTCGTTGTGTGGCGGTGTATGTTGCCTTGGCCCTGGCCAGCACGACCGCCGTGTTCGCCCAGGCTCCCACGCCGCCCCCGCCGGCGCCCGCTCAACCCCCGGCCAAGCCCGGAGAGCAGCCCATCTACGAAGAGCAGGTGGTCGTCACCGCGTCGAAGCTGGAACAGCAGCTGGTCAACGCGCCAGCCACCATGACGGTGGTGACGACGGACGTGATTGCGTCAACGCCGGCGACCAACTACGCCGAACTGTTCCGGTCGGTCCCGGGGGTCAATCTCAGCCAGACCTCGGCGCGCGACTTCAACCTGACCATGCGCAGCGCGACCTCGACGCTTGCCACCTCGACCCTGGCGCTGCTCGACGGTCGTAGCCTGTACCTCGACTTCTTCGGCTTCGTGGCCTGGGACCTGCTGCCCGTGAACGCGAGCGAGCTGAAGCAGATCGAAGTGATTCGCGGCCCGGCCTCGGCGGTCTGGGGCGCCAACGCCATGAACGGCGTCGTCAACTTCATCTCGAAGACGCCGCGCGAGCTCGACGGCAACAGCGCCACCATCACGTTCGGCACCTTCGACGGCGACGCCGGGAACGGCGAACAGCTGGGCGCCGGCTCGATGTTCGGCATCAACGGCACGCACGCCCGCGCCGTGAACGACCGCTGGGCCTACAAGATCTCGGCCGGCGGCTATACTTCGGACCCGTTCCCGCGCCCGACCGGCGCGATTCCCAACGGCACCGGCACGCAGTACCCCGCGTTCGCCAACCAGGGGACGACCCAGCCGAAGTTCGACACCCGCGTTGACTACGACGCGCCCGACGGCAGCTACAAGCTGGCCATGGCCGGCGGCTATTCGGGCACCGACGGCATCATCCACACCGGCATCGGCCCCTTCGACATGACCAGCGTCGGCGTGACCTACGGCACCATGCGCTACGCGCGCAACGCCTTCAAGCTGAACTTCTTCACCAACATGCTGAACGGCGACGCCAGCGGGCTGCTGGCGATTGGCCTCGACGGCAAGCCGATCCTGTTCAACTTCAACACCAAGACCTACGACGTCGAAGTCGGCAACATCAACACCTTCGGCGGCCGCCACGTGCTCAGCTACGGCGGCAACCTCCGCTTCAACTCGTTCGACCTGTCGATTGCCCCGCGGGGTGACAACCGCACCGAGATGGGCGCCTATGTGCAGGACGAGATGTTCCTGAGCAACACCGTCCGCGTCAGCCTGGGCGCGCGCTTCGACAAGTTCGACAGCATCGAATCCCCGGTGTTCTCGCCGCGCGTCGCGCTGATCCTGAAGCCGGCGGCCGACCACGCGGTGCGCCTGTCGTTCAACAAGGCATTCCGCTCGCCCTCGCTGATCAACAACTACCTCGAGACGGCGATCGTCAACCAGCTGAACCTGGGCGCGATTAACCCGGCGCTGGCCGGCCGGGTCTACAATTTCCCGGTGCTGGCCAACGGCAACGAGTCGCTGGTCGAGGAATCGACGGAATCGTTCGAGGTGGCCTACACCGGCGTCATCAAGAACCGCGCCACGGTCTCGGCGGCGGTCTACTTCACCACCAACCGCGACGAGATCTTCTTCACGCAGGTGGGCCGCTACCGCGCGACCGCGCCGCCCCCGGGCTGGCCGCTGCCGCCGGCGGTGCTGGAAGTGCTGCCGCCCGCGTGCGCGCCCGGCCAGTCGTGCATCACCGGCGGGCTCCCCTCGGAGTTCAGCTACCGCAACCTGGGCACCGTCAAGAACAAGGGCTTCGAGCTCGGCATCGACGGCGCGGTCAGCCGCGCGCTCAACCTGTTTGCGAACTACTCGTACCAGGCAACGCCCGATCCCGACTTCGCCCTGTCGGAAGTGAACCTGCCGCCGCAGCACCGCGTCAACGCCGGCCTCAACTTCACCGAGGGGCGCTTCCTCGGGAACCTCTCGGTGGCCTACGTGGACGACGCGTCCTGGCAGGACGTGCTCGACGCGCGCTTTTCCGGTCCGACCGAGGCGTACACGCAGTTCAACGGCGCCTTCGGCATGCGGTTCGCCCAGGACAAGATCACCGCCACCATCAAGGGGATCAACCTGACCAACCAGGAAGTGCAGTCGCACGTGTTCGGCGACATCATCAAGCGCCAGATCATCGGCGAGCTGCGCTTTACGTTCTAGTGGTCAGGCGCCAGGAGGGCGGCACTTTAGTGCCGCCGCCTCCAATTGCTCGGGCGTATTGCAACTGACGAAGCTGTCCAGGTCCGGGTCGAGGTCGCGAAACATCGCCGCCTCGGCCCGTTCCGTTTGTACCCGGTCGAGCAGCGCCATCACGCGTCGCTCACCCCCCGCCAGCAGTTGCTGCGCCACGCCGGCTACCGTCGAGCGATAGACCGCGCAGAGCGGGCTGGCGTGCTCATCGACGATCGCCACGCAGATGTCGGCCTCGCCCAGCAACTCCACCAGTCGTCGCAGCACCGCCGGTTTGATCAAGGGCATGTCGCAAGCGACCACGATGTTGACGTCGCTGTGAGACGCCGAGAGCCCCGCGGCAATGCCGGC
>JBEGVQ010000151.1:0-17101 GCA_041178345.1 Acidobacteriota bacterium
ATCCTGGCTTCGGCCAGGGGCCGTATGCGCGCGTGCTCGGTGCTTGGGTGCCGATGTTCTTCCGTCGTTCACACGTCATCGAGTCGATCAAGGTTGCGTGCTCGGACGAGACGACGGCGCTCACAACGGGGCTCAAGCGCACGTTCCGCATGCCCTATGCGTTCACGCTGAGCGAGGTCCGGTGCGAACTGACCACAGCGCAGGCCTCGGGGTCCATTTTCACGGTGGACATCAGAGCAAGTGGTGTGTCGATCCTATCCACGATGCTTACGATCGACAACAACGAGACCACAAGCGAATCGGCAGTGACGCCTGCGGTGATCAGCGACACCGGCCTGGCCGACGACGAAGTGGTGACGATCTACGCACATCAGGTGGGGGCGTCGACAGTCGCCGCCGGCCTCAAAGTCACGTTTATAGGGAGTCAGACAGCGTGATCTATCTCGACTTCGCGTCTGGTGGGTCAGGGCTGGTTGAGCTGCTGTTGAACTTCGAGGGTGCGGACGGCAGTAAGACCATCATCGACGAGTCATATAACGCATTCACGAAAACTGCCGGGACAGGGGCAACAATCTCCACCACGAGGTCCAAATTCGGTTCGTCGTCACTGAAGATCACGACTCACGGGCCGGACGAGATCAAGTTCAGTGGGACGGCATTCAAGCATGACGTTGGCGAACCTCTTGCATACGAGGGGTGGGTGTATTGGGCATCGTCTCAGGTGTTCGCTGGTCCGATGTTCTTCTGGCATTTGCTTGGAGCAGGGAATTCGACGCAAGTGTTCAACTACATCAACTCGTCGAACTTCAAACTGGACAATGGCGGCGTTGGGGATTTGATTGCGCACAAGGCGTACCCTGGGAACGAGTGGGTGCATTTCCGTGTACAGCAAACCGCCAACAAGGACTTGTGGATGCGCGTCAACGGGCAGGCGTTCTACACGATCGCCGATCTCGGTGCCGGCGCTGGACTGGCGGCGGGAGCATCGGGCGATATGTATGTGGCGAGTCAGAATACGACGCAAGGCGGTACGTGCGAAATCTATCTGGACAACTTCCGGTTCATGCGAGGCTACGAATACGCAGATGCCGATTTTGACGTGCCGACTGCGGCGCACAGTCTGACAATCCCATAACCAAACGGTGATGATATGGACAAGATTACTGCGGATCTGCTGAAGCGAATCCTTGCTGGCGAAACCGTCGATGGGATGTCTCTCGGCAAAGGGCAAGGTGGGAATGTAGGCGGCGATGCCGGTTACTCGATTGACCCGCAGATGGACACGATCTATCGCAGCCTGCCCGGATCGTCGGGACAAACCGCCTGGGATGCGTGGAACACGCAAGGTGACTATCTGGGGCAGGGGACTGGCGATACGGACCTGACTGGACTGCTCAAGGCTGCGGCAATCGCTGCGTCTATGTACGGGGTCGGCAGTCTGATGGGAAGTGCGTCGGGTGCTGCGGGTGCTGGAACAGGAGCGGCGACGGGTGGCGCAGATGCTGCGACATCGGCAGCCTGGGGCAGTGGTGCCGGGTTGGGTGGCGACACGCTCACGGCTATGGGCATGACGCCGGAATGGATGGCCGGAGCTGGTGCGGCTGGCGGTGCTGCAGGCCTCGGTGCGACAGGTGGCGCAGATGCTGCAACTTCTGCTGCATGGAGATCAGGCGCAGGGCTTGGCAAGGACACGCTCACGGCGATTGGTGCCGGTGGCGCCGCAGGCGGGCTCGGGCTGCTCGGAGACATCGCCAAGATTGGCATCCCTCTCGCCGGGGCGGTGGCCGGGGCCAGGCCGAGCGACAACGGCGCGGACGTAACGAAGAAAATGGACCCGCGCCTGGACGCGGCCGTCTACGGCCCAGGCGGGCTGCTGTCGCGCGCCAAGTCGCAGTTCGACCAGTCGCCGAGCGGACAGAACGCGACGATGGTGCAGGGCCAGCAGATGCTGCGCGGGCTGCTATCTGATCCGAGCGTCATGCAGAACCTGCAGTCGATGCAGGGCGCCGGGATGGGGCTACTGAACACGCCGATGGCGCCGAATGCGTTCGCCGGCTGGAAACCGCGGAGGTGATGACATGGCATTCGACGCAGGCCTTCTGAGCAAGGCAAACAGCTACGGGTATCAACTCCCGAAATGGGTGGTCGATTCGGTCAATGATCCGAACAACCCGAACGCTCAATCATTGCAAGAGCGGTATTCCGGGCAAATGCAGGAGATGGTCGACGCGCAGGCCAATCGTATGGCTGCTCTTCCTGGTCAGCAGATATTCACCAACGGCGGTGGCCTTGCGATGACCAAGGAACTGCACCCCGAGGCGCAATTCTTTGACCCGACCACGATGCAGCAGCCCAGCGCCGGGCCTACGAAGGGTTTCGGTCAACTGCCGACGCAACCGCAAGGTGGCCAGCCGCAGAACCCGTACATGCCGCAGCCGTTCTCGGTTGGCGGCGGTGGGGCTTCGAGCTCGCCGCCGGCGCAATCGGGTGGAGGCTGGCCAGGTGCCTCGGGCGGCACGGGGGGCCCGGTAGGGTTCGACAACCCCTACCTGGCGGCCCAGGCCAACGCGATGACCGACCAGGTGTCGCGGCGGTTCAATCAGCAGATCGCCCCGAGTATTCGCCGCAACGCGGTGGCCACCGGCGGCTTCGGCGGCTCGAGGCAGGGCATCGCCGAGGGCATGGCCGCCCAGGGCGCGCAGGATGCGCTGACCGGCGGGCTGGCGAATCTGTACTCGAGCGGCTACCAGGCCGACCGCGGGTACGACCTCGGGATGGGTGGGCTGTACAACCAGGGGCGCAGCCTGGACATGCAGCAGGCGCGGCTGGGCGGGGACCTGTTCACCCAGGGCCTGAACAACTCGATCGGCGTTGGAAATGCGCTGTACGAGAGCGGCCAGCGCGAGCAGATGGCGCCCTGGCAGAACTCGATCAACCCGTACCTGAACGCGATCAGTCTGCTGGCCGGCAACAGCGGCACGACGAGCACCGGCGGGCAGACCGGCGGCGGGCTCGGTGGGGCGCTGGGCGGCGGGATTGCCGGGGCGCAGCTCTACAAACTTCTGTTCGGGGGCTGAAGTGGCCGGCCTGCTCGACTTTCTCCAGTCAGCGTCCAACGCGGCGGCGTCGAATGTGTCGGCGCCGGTCGACGTGATCGCATGGATTCTCGGCAAGGCCGGGTTTCCGGTGCAGGAGCCGGTGGGCGGTTCGGACTGGATGAAGCGGCAGGGCCTGACGCGCGATGTGCCCCAGTCGGCGGCGGCAGATTACGCGCAGGGATCTCTCTACAAAGTATACCTCCCCGACGAGAAGATCGCCCGCATGCTGGACTGGGACAAGCCGCTGAGTCAGCAGGCGCCGGAGGTGATTGATGCCGCTCGCAAGGCATTCCCACCTTCTTACGTTGATGGGCGCTTTGTCGATCCGTTTGCCAGCGGCAAGACGGGCCGCGCGCTGCTCGATGAACTTGGGGCGATTGCCAACAAACGCGGCGCACCTGGCATGAGGATGGCAGAACCTGCTATGCGCGCAGCCGGCATCCCCGGCATCCGCTACCTAGACGGCGGCTCTCGTGGCGCAGGCCAGGGCACCAGCAATTACGTGGTCTTCCCAGGCGAGGAAGCGCTATTGCGAATTCTTGAACGCAACGGAAACCCGTTGTGATGGAGGGCTGACATGGGACTACTCGATTTTCTCGGCGCCGGCATTGACGACCCCAAGACGGCGGCGTCGCTGGCGCTGGCGCAGGGCCTGTTGAGCGGGCGCGGCGGGGCGCAGGGGCTGCTGCAGGGCATGCAGGGGTACACCGGCACGCTGGCGGCGGCGCGTGAGGCAGCGCGCAGGCAGCAGATGGAAGAGCGCGCGGCGGCGCTGCAGGAAGCGCTGGCCGGGTTGCGGGTCGACGAGGCGAAGGCGGCGGCGGCGCAGAGGTTGAAGGCCGAGGCGCAGTCTGGGGTGGACACCGCTGCGATGCGCGATCAGTTCGCGCCGCTGCCGGGCCCGACGCAGGACGGGTCGGGGCTGGCGCCGCTGTTCGACCCGCGGCGCATGCTGGGCCAGGGCGCGAGTCCGCAGGCGGTGCAGCAGGCGCTGGGGCTGCAGGCGGCGATGCAGAAGCCCGAGGTGCCGCTGCTCAAGGGGTCGCCGGGCGATGCGTTCTTCGACCCTCGCAACCCGAAGGGCGGGCCGGTGTTTTCGGTGCCGGCGAAACCGCCAGAAGACCCCACGTCTTGGCGCGAATACACGAAGGCACAGGGAGATGCGCAGTTTGCGAACTGGTTGAAGGAGCAGGCGAATCTGAAGACGCCTCGGACGACCGTCAATGTGCCGGTGAACCTCGGTCAAAAGGGGTTTGACAACACACTGAAACTGCGCGGCGACTTCAGGTCGGAACCGGTTTACAAGGCGCACCAGGAAATGCAGTCGGCCTACTCACAGATTGGGCAGTCGTTGAAGCAGGCGAGCCCAGCGGGGGACCTGGCCGGCGCGACCAAGATCATGAAACTACTCGACCCGGGGTCGGTGGTGCGTGAATCAGAGCTCGGCATGGCGATGGCGGCGTCCGGCCTTCTGGACCGGGTGCAGAACTACGCCAGCAACATCATGGCGGGCACGAAGCTCACGCCGACGCAGAGAGCAGACTTTCAGCGGCTGGCTGATGCCCTCTACGCAGAGAGCGTCAAGCAGTACAACGCCAAGCGCACCGAATACCAGGGCATCGCGGAACGGAACAGCCTAAGCGTGCCCGATGTGCTTGGCTCACCATCCGCGGCGCCAGGCACCCCTGGCGATTGGTCAATCAAGCGGGTGCCGTGATGGCGAAGTATCGGGTTACTTCACCGTCCGGCGAGGCCTTCGAGGTCAACGCCCCGGAGGGCGCCAGCGAGGCCGACGTGATGGCCTACGCCAAAGCGGAGTTTGCCAAGCAAGCGCCGGCCATCACCAAGCCAGCAGCCGTCGAAGTTGGCGACGCGCTGCGCGCGATCCCGAGACAACTGGGCCTCACAGCGCGCTACGGGGCCGAAGGGCTGGCGCAGGCTGCCCAGATTGGAACCGAACCGCTGCGCCTGCTCACGGACAGGGTGCTTGGAGGCGAAGGCAAGAGCAGGCCGCTTTCGTCTGTCGTGGCAGACCTTGCCGACTGGGTTGGGTTGCCGAAGCCAGAAGGGGCGAATGAGCGCGTTGTCGGCGACGCGGCGCGGCTGGTGGCCGGGGCTGGAGGACTGGGTGCCGTTGGGCGAGTCGCGCAGGCCGCTCCAGGCGTTTCCCGCATGGCCGGCGACCTGTTCGCCAACAACATGGGCCGGCAGGCGCTCTCTGCCGGCGGCGCAGGCCTGGCCGGTGGCTCGACGCGCGAAGCCGGTGGTGGCGAGGTGGCCCAGGCGCTGTCAGCGCTGGCCGGCGGCGTTGCGCTGCCGATGGCCGCAGGCGGCGCGCAGAGCTTGGCGAACATGGCTCGAGCAAAGTTCGCGCCCCAAGCGCTGCAGCAGGTCGACCAGCAAATCAGCCTTGTTCTGCGAGAGCAGGGCATCGACTGGTCGCAGATCCCGGAACGCATCCGCCAGCCGATGCGCGCTGAGGTGGCGCAGGCGCTCAACACCGGCGGCAACCTCAACCCCGACGCGCTGCGCCGGATGATCGACTTCAAGGCCGTGGGCGCCACGCCAACGCGCGGCATGCTCACGCAAGACCCGGTGCAGATCACGCGCGAGATGAATCTCGCCAAGACCGGCGCGAACAGCACCGACCTCGGGCTGCAGCGGCTGCCAGGCCTGCAGAACGAGAACACGGCAACTCTGCTGCGGGCGTTGGACGAAGCAGGGGCCAAGGGAGCGCCGGACGCATTCCAGGCCGGGCAAGGCATGCTCGGGGCGTTGCGATCGAATGCCGCCGCGTCGAAGGCGAGGATCGACACCCTCTACGCAGCAGCCCGCGATACGGCAGGGAGATCGGCCCCACTCGACGGCGCGGCCTTTGCAAGCCGCGCGAATCAGGCGCTCGATGAGGCGCTGTTGGGGGGCAAGTTGCCGGGAGACGTGGCGGCTCACATGAACCGCATCGCCCGCGGCGAAGTTCCGTTTGACGTGAACTATGCCGAGCAGTTGAAAACACGAATCGGCGACCTGCAGCGCGGCGAGTCGGACAAGTCGGTACGCAAGGCGCTGGGGCTGGTGCGGGGCGCACTCGACGACACGCCGTTGAGGTCGGCGCCTGCCGTCAACCCAGGCAACCTGCCGGCTGTGCCCGGAACGGTGCCGCCGAGCCCTGGCGTGCTGGGGGAAGAATCGATCGCGGCATTCAATCGCGCCCGGGCCGCGAACCGGGCCTTTAGGCAGCGCGTGGAGGGCACGCCGGCCCTGCAAGCCGCGCTCGATGGCGCCGAGCCGGATCGCTTCGTGCAGCAGTTCGTGATCGGTTCCGGGTCGACGGTCAAGGACGTGGCCGCGCTGCGCCGCGCCGTCGCGCAGGACCCGTCGGCCATGCAGCAGGTGAAGGGCTACATCGTCAGTCACCTGAAGTCGGCTGCGACCAATGGCACCGAGGACGTGACCAAGTTCAGCCCGTCCGCGTACAACAAGGCCTTGAACCAGATCGGCGAGCGCAAACTGTCGGCATTCTTTGCGCCCGAGGAAATCCAACAGTTGCGCGCGGTTGGGCGGGTCGGAACGCTGATGACATCGCAACCGGCAGGCTCGGCGGTGAACAACTCCAACTCGGGGGCGCTGCTGCTGGGCCGCGGTCTTGACATGCTCGGGTCTGTGGCCGGCAAGTTGCCATTGGGGCTGAACACCACGATTGAGGGGCTATTGCGCGGCACCCAGCAGGCGCAGGCACTACGGACACCGCCGGCACTACTACTGCCGGCGCCGAATCCTGGATTGCTGCAAAGCCTGGCCGCGCCCGTGATGTACGGCGGGCTACTTGCGACGCAGCCAGTCAATCAACGCTAGAACCGCCAACGCGCCAAGCCACCCGACAAAGATCGGACTCATCCCGCCGAATGTTATGTCGTCCATCCACACAGCGTAGCACAGGAGAGCCCAGCATGACCATCCAAGACGTTCTCGAACTCGCCCTTGGCCGGCCGCCGAGCATGCCGGTCACGCACCCGGTGTACGCGCCGCAGATGGAGATGCTCGCGGCCGAGCACGATCGCTATCAGTTGTGGCGCGGCGGACGCTTCGGACCCCCGGAAGTGACTCATTTCTCCGGCTGGTTCGCCGACAAGCCCGAAGCGGCAGCGTCATACCAGGCCTGGAAGGACGCCGGCCAACCGACGGGGAAATGGACGCTCAACGACCACATGAGCGCAATCATGGACAACACGCGCGCCGCGATGGGCCTGACCAGTGGCCGCTGACGATCCCCGCCGAGGGCTGCCGCGCGAGCCGAGCAACTCGGACCTGATGGGCCTTGTGGTGCGGGTTCTCGACACCACGGACGCAACGCGCACGGATGTTCGGTCATTGCGAGATCAGGTGCGCGAGCACGTCGCCGAGGAAACCGGCTGGAAATCGGACATGCTCAACCGGCTGGCCAATATCTCATCGAGGCTGGATGGTCACGACGGGCCTGTCGAAACGGTGCGGCGCGTGAGCGCGGCGGCGACGATCGGCCCGAAAGTCGTCGCCGGCCTGGTGGTGTTCTTGGCCGCGTGTTGGGGCGCGGTGGCGGCGTTGTGGGGTCTGTTCGAGTGGCTGTCCAGGCGCGGCGGGTAAGGCCATGACGCTGCGCGACGACATCACCGACGCCCTGCGCCACCCGAACGTCCGGGCGTTTCTGCGTGTGATACGGGCGGGGGAGTCGTCGCAAGACGACGGCGCCTATAGGATGATGGTCGGCGGCGACCTGTTCAGCAACACGGCGGCGCATCCAAATGTGGTACGCACGGTGCGTGGACTGCCGCCCAGCACGGCGGCCGGGGCCTACCAGTTCCTGCACCGCACCTGGCAGGAATGCCGCGAGGCGCTGGACTTGCCCGACTTCGGAGTTGAGTCGCAAGACGTGGCGGCGGTGTACCTGATCCGCCGTCGGGGCGCGCTGGCCGACGTGCTGGCCGGGCGATTCGAGGCGGCCGTCGACAAGTGCGCGAACGAGTGGGCAAGTCTGCCAGGCAGCCCATACGGGCAGCCGACCCGGTCGGCGGAACAGGCCCGAGCGGTCTACGTGGCCTACGGCGGCGCGTTCGCGGCGCCGGCTACCCAAGCCCCGCCCGCCCCCGAAGAAGCGCCCAGCGGCCCGCCTGTCGCGCCGGCGGCGCGTCCTGACACTATTCCGGCCGGCGAAGCGCCGACCTGGCCACAACCGGAGTCCCGACCCATGGCACCCATCCTCGCAGGCATCGGCAAGGCGATCATTTTCGACGCGCTGCCGAGCATCATTGCCGCCATCCCGCGCCTCGGGTCGATCTTCACCGACCCGAATTCGAGCGAGGTCGCCAAGCGCAACGTCCAGGCGGTGAGCGTCATCGCCGAGACGATCGGCGCGGCCGTCGGCGCGAACAACGCCCAGGCCACTGTCGAAGCGCTCAAGGACCCAGCCAAGCTGCAGGCGGCGCGTGATGCGGTCGACCAGCGCTGGGGCGACATCCTCGACCTGACCGAAGCCGGCGGTGGGGGCATCGAGGGCGCACGCAAGGCTGACTTGGCGATGAGTTCCGCCGGCAGCATGTGGACCTCGCCGAGCTGGTGGGTCACGATCCTGCTGATGCCCCCCGTGTATGCGATCGTGGGCAGCGTGGTCGGCCTGTGGGGTGGCGCTTGGCCCTCGGACGTGCGAGCAAGCCTTGCCACGGCGGTGGTGTCTTTGGTCGTCGGCGGTGCGGCGGGCTACTTCTGGGGGCAGACGACATCGCGCAACCGCAGCCCGGCTCCGCAAGTGCAGACCCCCTGAATGCGGGGTAACATACGCCGGACCCTCTGCCGTCTACGGCACTGGTGGGACCACATGATCCACATTGAGCATTACCACGACCACGCATGCGAGCACGCGGCATGCTGCCCCATCCTCGCGGCTATCTCCGACCTGAAAGGCACAATCATGCAATCCCTCGACGACATCAAGCGCGAAGTTGGCGAAACCAAGGCGCAGAACGCGCAGATCATCGCGGCCATCACCGGCCTGTTGGGCGTGGTGCAGCCGCTGATCGAGGCCAACGCAGCGGCCAAGGTGGCGTTGGAAGCGGCGCAGGCCGCGCTCGCAGCGTCGGCGGCCGATACCGCGGCCATTGAGGCCGAGTTGGCAACCGCCGCGAGCGAACTCGACGCGACGCAGGCCGCCGTGCAGCCGGCCGTGGAGGCCGCGCTGGCCGCCCTGCCGCCGGCCCCGCCTGTCCCCTGAGCAAGGCACGGTGGCGCGAGGTGGTCTGCGCTGACCCCTCGCGCTGCCGGCGAAGCTCGTGCCTGGTTGCGATCTGGATGTGGCGCGACCACGGTGGATGCCTGGCTGTTCGACGCAGCCGACGCACCGCGGAGGAAGGCGGCGGGCACAATTGGTGGCCGCACCTATTGTGGGTGCGGTCGATCGATGGGCACCCCGGCGGAACGGCAGTATCTGGGCGAACGGCCTGGACGCGATTCCGCCGGGGGTGGCACCGCGGCCACGGCTATCTTCTGATCGATCGCGGGTGGAACCTGTACTGGCTCCAGTCGCTCGACTACCTGCAGATTGCACACATGCAGCCCTGCCCCCGAGATCCACGCCGGCAGCGCATCCCGCCGATGATCTTCCGTGGGTGCATCGTTCACACCGACGCCGGCTCTGAGGCGATCCGTGCCGCGCAAAGCTGATCCCTGGGCCGACACTGAGGCGGCGCCTGTGCCGCCCGATGTCGTGGTGGCGCTGGACAAACTAACCGGTGCTCGCGTGCGCTATTGGGCGCTGCGGTTCAGGTGCGAGAAGTGGCCTTGCGATGAGTGCACAGACGAGTGCTCGCGCGTACGCCAGGCCATGATGCCGGCGACGGATTGGACAGCGCTCGACGAATGATGCTGATGCTCCAGCGGCAGTGCCCGACCGGTGGCTACCGCTGGCGCAATGTAGGCCGGCTGGCGACGACTGATCTGGTGGCAGTCCTCGACGCCTCGCATGCGCTGGCCGACCTGCTGGACGTGCTTGCGATGCGGATCGTGGTCGACGATGCGAGGCAGGAGCAGATAGCTACGTGGTCAGCGGAAAGAGGTTGGCGCGTGCTTTCTTAAGGTTCTTTCCAACCGTGCGAGAGAAACTTCCACATATGGATAGATGCTGACGTTCAACGTACGTTAGGCGCTTCCATCTGTCGCCACGCCAAAGCCCTTGGCCGCTGCCGCTGCAAGCACGCGCGACAACAAATCTACGCGGCCCCTCAGTTGCTTGTTTTCCAAGTAGACCGCCCTGATGTCCTCCTTCAAATTCCCGCTGACAGAATGCGACTTTTCGGCCAGCCAGTCGCCCACCTGGCGCCTGCTGTCATCCATCCTTAGTTCTTCCATCATTTGTACGCTCCGGCGCCGCACGCCTAACATCAGGTCAACCGGACGCCATCCGGCATGGTCACGCTTCGTCACCGGCAGCGCGGGCGCCGGTTACCAAAACGTTAGGCCCTGTGAACTGGCAGTCAGTCACCGCCGAGTCAATGCACCGCAGGCCGCGCTTCACGCACTCGAGCACCGACTCCGCGCCCATGCGCTCGCGCCAGATCGGGTCCATCAGGCAGCGCGCGTCGGTGATGCCGCGCAGCAGGGTTTCAATCTGCTGCTCTTTGCGAACCCGGCGCATACGCTCAGACGTTGCGGCTTCCTGCCAGCTTGCGTAGCCCTTCGGCCCAGCCACAGCAGCGCGTAGTGTGTGAATCTCAGCCCACAGGCGCGCAGGGTCTTCCTCGCTATCCACCAGCGGGCCTAACCCGTCAGTCAACCGGACCTTGGCCGGCGTTGCGTCATCGCTCATCGTTGCTCCTGTTGCGGCCAAGGCCGGTTACTTTTGCGTTATGCCGCAGCGAACAGCCCGGTCTGCACCGGCTGCGCGCGTTGGCACCACTTGTGCCATGCGTCCATCACGGCACCGCTCATCGCCGACGTTCGGCCCCATCAACACATCGCCAGCGCGTGGTCGCGCGGCACCTTGAATCCCGCTGCCTTGGCGTGCCCGCCGCCGCCGTACTGCTTGGCGATGTCGCTCACGTCCAGGCCATCATCGGTGGCGCGCAGCCCAAAGCAGCGGCCCTCGGCAGTGTCCCAATAGCAAGCCGCAAAGGGCTCGCCCTGCGCCATTGCGTGCGCCGCGTCGCTCACCAGCGTGTACGGCAGGCTCGCCGCAGGCACGTCGTGGCCACCGATCAGCATGCGCCGCTGGCAAACCTTCACAAGTTCGGCCACGTCCTTGTGGTGCTTGCGCTCAATCGCGGCGCCGGCAGCGGTCATCTTCAGCAGTTCCACCTGGTCGGCCGCCATCAGCTTGTCCCACAACTCAAAGCTGTATTCGTAGCTGAAGACCATCGCCTGAATTTCGCGCGTGCCGGCCAGCTTGAAGCGCCACAGGTCGCGGTCTTCGATATGGCCAAGCAGCAGCGGGCGCGGTTCATTGGGGAACAGGAAATCCCAAGCCAGAGTCGCGCCGCTGCGCTCAAGGTCGCAGAACCAGCCGAAGGTTTCGATCCCGTACCCGACTTGCTCCACCTTCAACGGACGCAAGTCATCCAGCGCCGTCTTGTGGTGGTCAATCAGCGTCACGCTGTTCGCCTGCGTCAGCATGCGTTCCACCACCGGCGCCTTGTAACTGAAGTCAACGAGGTACACGTCACGCCCGGCCACATCGGGCGGGTCTTGCTGGTACACGCCCGCCACGTAGTCCGCGCCATTGCGGTATTTGCGCCAGAAGCACCAGGCAGCGCTGAAGCCGTCCGCGCAGTTTCCGTGGTAAATCACGAGTGGTCTGGTGGTCATCATCTGTCCTTTCGCTTCGGATGCAAGGGCCTAACACGCAATTCAAGCCGACGCCTGACGGCGCGGCTTAATTGCAACGTTAGGCCCTTAGCGCCACGCAATCATCCTGCGGGCGGTAAGTGTGCTGCGGGAACCGCTCGCGCCATGCGGCGACTTCAGCCGTCAGCGCCCGCAGCGACACAGCGGCGTCTTCCATCCAATCGCACAACTCGCAGTTGCTGCCGTGCGTCGGCGCTTCGTCGTGCAGCAGCGTGTCGTCTGCGTCATAGTGCGCCAGCGTCTTTGCGGCTAGGTCGGTCGGGGTCATTCTTCTCGCTCCGGTTAAAACGGGCCTAACCCGTCATTCGAGCCGACCGTTCCGGCGGCTCAATTCCCACGTTAGGCCCCTTCCCACGCAGCGCGCAGGCGGGCCAAGTGTTCTTGGTTCATGTGTCCATCGTCCAGCAGCCATTCCACGGCCTGCATCAACGGCGCGTATTTGGCGCGCTCGGCGGCCATGGCTCCGTCGATAGCCGCCCACACGGCCGCTTCAACCTCGCCAATCCGACCGTCGAAGTTCGGCCCGCTGCGTAGCATGGCGGACACGGCGCGCATCACTGCGTCAACGTGCTCAACAGCGGCAACGCGTCGAGAGTCCTTCATCGTCGCGGCGGTGCTCGCCGGCTGGTAGGTGTCAGCCATGGGCCGCGCACTCCGCTGGGTGGCCGGCGAGCTGGTGCGTCCGGTCAAATTCGTTGAGCACCTCGCGGTAATACCTGCGCGCCGCGAGAACCTTGTCCTCGATCAGCGCCTGCAGGGCGCGGTCGCGCTTGACGAGCCATGATGTCCAGCGCAGCGCCTCGTCGATGTGGTCGACGTAGTGCAGCGACACCGGTTCGAACCCGATCAGTTCCTCTGGCGTGCTCACCAGCAAATAGTCCACGCTCCACGTCTCGGCGTCCCACAGGATCTGGTAGCCCTGCATCTGCCACTCGTAGCCAGCGTCGTAGCAGTCGGCCAGCACGATCGGCATGGACTCCATGCTGTACGGCGCCTTGATGTCGCGGCCGTGGCGCAGCGGCGCATCGAAGATGTCGCACTCGCCGCTGATGAGCCCGTTCGCGCGGCGCTCGTTGTTCTTGACCAGCGGGCGGCCGGTAAGGCGCGCGAGCATGGGCAGGCACAACGGCACCTCAACGGCGCGGCCCTTCAGGATCGGGCGCGTTTCGATGTCCGCCGGCTCGAACCCATAGACGGCCTCGCGCACCAGTTCGCGTACATGGGTCTTACCACCGGCCGACAGGCTCTTGCGGCGCACGTCTTCGAGTACTGACTTTTCCTCGTCGGTGCGCTTGGTCTTGGCGATGATGGCGCGCACCTCGGCGTTCACATGCGCCGGGTCCAGGTCGGCGTTCTCGGGCTTCGCCATCAGCCTGCCGATGCTGCTGCAGCGCACGATCAGATCGCTCATGCCGTCGTTCCATGCTGGTCCGCAACCGTGGCGGCTTTTCGCAAGCCCGGGAAGTCGGGGCTCAGGTCGGTGCGCTGCCTGCCGCTCAAGGAGCCCCACCATGCGGTGAGGGCTTTCAAGCCCTTGAGGGCTTCGTCTCGGCCGGCAGTACGCAGCCCATCCAGCACATCGGCGCCGGTGTCGTCGGTGCCGCCTTGTTGCCCGCGATTGCGCAGCCGGTTCTCGTCGTCCTCGCCGCCGGTAGCCGTGCCGGTGATGGCCAGCAGCGACTGGCGCTTGAGGTAACTGGCCGTGGACTGCATTTCCTGCAGCGGGTTCTTGGACCCACTGGTGTCGGGGGGGCCTTCCAATGTCAGCGCCTCGGTGTGGCCTTCGCTGTGCGTCAGGTAGCAAGTGACGTAAACCCACGGGATCGTGATTTCGGTGCCGGCTGGAACCGCAGGGTTGCTGCCGTCCGCCTTCCACGGCCGAATGTCGAAACGCATGTCGTGCCGGAAACTCAGGCCGCAGTCGTACAGCGCGGGCGAGAGCCGGCTGCACACCACGTCGAACTCCGACTGCATGAAGCGCGGGCCGGGGCCGCCGCCGCGCGCCGTCTGCACCACCTCCTTGGTCTTGGGGATGATGACGTTGTGCTTGCGCAGTTTCGTCATGGCGGAATCGAAGGCGCGGGCGGCTGCTGCCTTTCGGTCTTCCTCGTCCATGCGCCGCTTCTCGCGCATCATTTCCAGTTTGTGGTTGTCGGCGCGCACCTGAAGCTCCAGCACGCGCTCCAGCTGCTCGGGCGTAGCCCCGGCTCCGATGGCGTGCTCAACTGCGGTCAGTTGGTGCTGCGGCGCGGCGGCAGCCGGCAGAGTGTGGATGTCGGTCTCGATCACTTCGGCATTCATTCGGTCAACTCCAGTGGTTATGCAAGTGCCAGCGCCACGAGGGCGCACGCGGCGACCAGGGCGAACGGCAGCAGGACGATCGCCAGCAGCCGGCGGAACTCGGACGCACGCTGTTCTGGCGTGCGGTTCGGATCGGGCGATGCCATGTGCTGCATCCTCCAGGCAATCAACCTGTCGAGGTCGGATTCGGTGAGGCGAAGCCCGAGATGGTCTGTCATGGCGTACCCCATGTGGCAACGATGACGATGAGCGCGATCACCAGGCCAACGAGCATGATCCGGCTGGGCCAGTAGTGTCGGTCGCGGTGGTGCTCAAGCCAGCCCGCGTGGTCGCGTGGGAAGGCCTCGCGCAGCGAGCGGGGGAAGCGGCGCACGGTCATGGCCGCTGCTCCAGCCACGAGAACGGCCGATCGCACAGGAAGGCCTCCCACGCCGCGCGTTCGGCGGCATCGCCGGCCAGGATTGCCGCCCACAGCAGACGTGCGTTCATCATGAAAATGTCCTTTTGATGTTGGATCACGCGCCAACGGGTGTCGTCGACCAGTGCGTCCTTGTCCATCCAGCCGTCCTGTGCGGGGCTGGCCCATTGCGGGCAGGGCCTTCCCTGCTCGCGCAGCCGCACGCCGAGGTCGTATGCCTTGGCGTCGTCTTCGTTCAGGTACGAGGGGCGGCGGCAGAAGGCGGATTGGTAAGTCTTCATCGCGCGAACTCCTGCCGCACCTTGTCGTGCGCGTCGCGGGCCAGGTCAGTCAGGAAGGCGCCGAACTCGACGGCCGCGCTCACGGTGCGCGCCACCAGCTCAGGATCAGCGCCGGCCTCGCGCATCAGCGCATTGCGGGCCTCTCGGTACGCGCCGGCGACTGTGCGGCCGTCGTCCGCGTTGCACACCTTGAGCGTGCAGCGCGCGAGGGCGCGGGCGTCAGTGGCGCGGGTCATGTCGTGCTCCCGATCTCTGCTGCTGCGCGCACGATGGCGCGACGGGTGGCGGCGTAGTCCGCTTCACACAGTGCGCCCCCAGTATCGGTCATCGCGGAGACCGCTGGGTAGATATCGCCATCACATCCGATGCAGTACGCAACCCCCGCAGACAACTGCTCGTTGCATACGGTCAACTGCAGTTTCACTGCCAGCCGAAGCGCGTCTCCGTCGTCGGTGAGTGGGTTCCAAAGGTCACCATATTCGTCAAAGCATGTGCCTTTCTTCATACCTGCAGCCTTTGCCGCAGCATCCAGCAATTCGCGGTCTGTCATGTCGCGACCCCGGTGGCCTTGGCGATGGCGGCACGGGCTGATTGGATCGCTCCGCAATAGGCGTAGCCTTGCTTTTCGAGCAGCGGTTCAATTTGACGGACAACGCTCATCAGTCCCACTCCACCTCGGCCGCGTCGCGCTCGAGCTCGGCGTCGATCGCTTTGCACCAGGCCAGTTGAGTGCTGATACTGAAATGGTCGGCGTCGACCAGTTCGCTGTCGATCCAGGCGCCGACGATTTCGGCGTTCCCGAAATCGTTGAGCACGTACTCGACCAGGACGCGGGCCGGGCCCATCTGCTGCAGGCTGGTGCAGCATTCGGTGCACTCGGGGTCGTTTAGCGGCTCGGCGCGCATGGCGCGGGCGCTGCCTAGGGTTCCAAGGGTGGCGGCGCTCATGATGCGTCCTCCACGAATTCGCCGCTCGCGCTGAGCGTGTAGAACACGTCCGGCTTGATGCCGTTCTCGCCGACCTTGCTGCACCGGAAGTGGCGCAGCGTTCCGTTTTCGTTGTGATAGCACAGCGCGATGCCGCCGCCTTTGCCGGCGCGGGCCTTGCCGAAGCGGCCGGTGTTTATGGCGATGGCGGCGTCGCCCGTCGCGCTACTGGCCGAGCTGTAGCCCGTCGCGCTGCTGGCCGATCTGTAGCCCGTCGCGCTGCTGGCCGAGCCGTCGCCCGTCGCGCTGCTGGCCGAGCCGTCGCCCGTCGCGCTACTGGCCGAGCTGTAGCCCGTCGCGCTGCTGGCCGATCTGTAGCCCGTCGCGCTACTGGCCGAGCTGTAGCCCGTCGCGCTGCTGGCCGATCTGTCGCCCGTCGCGCTACTGGCCGAGCTGTGGCCCGTCGCGCTACTGGCCGAGCTGTGGCCCGTCGCGCTGCTAACGACTCGTGCACCATCACTGTGAGCCAAGTCAGCCGGCTTGCAGCACATCGACGTGATCCACGCAATCGAGCGCGTGATGATTTCAGGGATGCTAAGTTCGGTGCGGATCGTGATCGCCGAGGCGGCGATCTTCGAGTCTTCGCTGTTCCGGTTCATCTCGCCCGTCAATTCGACGGCACAGAAGCGCGACAGGCCAGGCTCGTAATACCGGAACGTGTCGAGCGGGTTTTCGCAGGCGTGGAATCCGGACTCGCACGCGACAACCGAGCCTTCATGCGTGAAAGTCTTGCCAATCTCGAACTGGTAGCCGCGGCATCTCAGGTCGCGGTCGAACGCCTTGACGGCGTGGACGATGACGGGGGCCGGCGCCGCGGGCGCCTCGATGGTTGCGATTTCTGCGCTCGGGGCGGCTTCTGCTGCCACGGGATTCTTGTTCGCCATATGCCATCCTTGACCCACGGGATGCGGGTCGACGGGGGTAATCATGCCGCCGCGCAGCGCCGCCGTCTATTTGCATGTTTCAATCGGCGACGCATCGGCGATAGCTACGCTCAATTGGCAATCCGCGCCGCGCCGCGCTACGATCCCACCCCATGACCGAGAGAATCCGCGTTGGCAATGTCACCGTCACCGTAGAGGGTGACGAGTGCATCGTCTCGCACCGCACGATCCCCGCACTGAAGTTGCGCGTACCTGCAAAGCGCGTGGA
>JBEGVQ010000152.1:0-11948 GCA_041178345.1 Acidobacteriota bacterium
GCCTCGAAGGTGCCGGTGCCGGTCGCGCTGAAGTCCAGCGACCCGAAGATGGTCGGATAGCCGGGATAGGTCGTCAGCGCCAACGTTTCGACGGCGACATTACGGCCGTCGGCGTCGAACGAGTAGGTGCCGCTCCAGCCGACGTAGGCCGCGCCGGTAATCTGGCCGCCGCCTTTCGACATCTGCAGCGCGTCGAGCCGGACCCCGGCGCCCTCGAAGCGCAAGGCGGTTTCAAAGGACGCAAACGGCTCGTCGTAGGCAACGCCGCGGGTCACCGTCATGCGGCCGAAACCGTGCGGCCCCTCGTAGCGGCCAAAGATATGGAAGTCGCCCGACAGGTGGCCGTCCACCTCGTAGTCCTGCAGGTCGAAGGCTTCGCGCAGGTCGGCCAGTTCCCGATCGGTGATGCGAATGCGGGCGTCAATCTCCTCGCCGCCGTCGGCGCGCGGGTAGCCGAGCGAGAATTGCCCGGTCACGTCCATGCGCGACAGGCCCGAGCGGATGACCGCCCGGCTGACGTTCGCGTACGAGTTCTCGACCACGAAGTCGCCGTCGAGCTCGCCCCAGTTGACGTCCCACGCGCGCATTTCCTCGCCGACCAGCCGGCCTTCGATTCGCGGCCGCCTGAACGCGCCGAGCAGCACGCCCTCGAAACGGCCCACCCCATCGATCGGGACCGCCCTGGTCGGCGCGCCAAAGGCCGTCATGATGCCGGCCAGCAGGCGGTCGCTTTCCTGCCAGTCGCGGGTCGTGACGCGAAACGGGATCTTCGAGCGTTCGCCGTAGGCGGTGGCGCCCTCGAACGCCACGTAGGTGTCTTCGGTGAAGACCTGGCTCGGTTCGAAACGCAGGGCCGCGGGGTCGAACGCGTAGGTGAGGTTCCCGGCCACCGGTAGCGGCGCCAGCGGCGTGTGGTTGCTGAACGGGCCCTGGACCAAATACCGGGCGCGCGCGGCCGCCGCGGCGCCCGCCGGCAGTTGCGGGCCTTGTAACACCACGCCCGCCGGCGCGGCCAAGGTCATCGCGCCCGCCCCGGCCCGATCGGCAAAGCGACCCAGGGTCCAGCCCATCGTGTTGTGGCCGCTGGCGCGACCGGCCACCCGCAAGCCGCGCATCTGGAAAAAGTCCGACAACGCCGCCAGGTCGACGTCCTCGTACTTGGCGTCAAACTGCGCCCGCGCCGGCGTCGTGCGATTGCCGAGCGGCGCCATGAGATAGCGAAACTCGGTCGTGCCGCCGTAGAAACCCGCGGTCGCGTGCGTGACCTCCATGCGATCCCGCACCCAGACCACCGACCCGGCCAGGTTGGGAAAGCGGTAATCGTTGACGCCGGCTTCCACGCTCGAGAAGTCACCTTTCAATTCGCGGCCGCCGCTGAACATGTGAAAAGTGCCGTTGAAGAACCCTTCGCCCGACAGGGTGAACTGATCCCGCGCGAAGAAGATCTCGCGCATGCGCGGAAACTGCATCCGGGATCTCACCTGATAGAGCTGCTCGGGCCATTTGGCCGGCTCCACCACGCCCGACAGCTGCGAGACCGCGCCATCGGTGATGAGGTCGATGCGGTCGAACACGATCTGGCCGTCCGTCAGCTTGAACGCCGCCGCGAATTCGGCCTTCATCGGCTCGTACTTCTGGATCTGGAGGTCGCCGTCGTTGAACTTCATCGTGCCGCGGTAGTTGCCGACCTTGGCCACAGTCACGTCCAGATTCGGCGCGACCAGGAACCAGTCGGAGCCGTAGTCGTTGACCACCAGTTCACCGCGATGCGCGCGCACGTACTGCAGGGTCGTGACGACCAGGCTGGGACCGGTCCGCGGCGCCCGGGGCGGACCCGTCACCCGCGGGAAGGTCTGCCGGCCATCGGGAAACGACTCGATCACCATGCGCCAGTCGGTCATCTCGATGTCGTCGAGCAACACCTCGCGTCCGAACAGCGCGCCCCAGGTGAGGGACACCTCGATGCGCCTGGCGGTCAGCCAGGGCGGCTCGCCCGGCAGCATGCCGTCGATGCGCAGGTCTTCGATCACGAACCGGCCGCGTGCCAGGTGGACGCCGAGCCGGCCGATGGTCATCTTGCGCTCGAGCCAGTTACCGCCGGCGGTCTCGGCGCGCGCCCGCAAGGCGGGCCCCAGGTCGATGGTCAGCGTCGAGACCACCACGACGGCAACGATGACGCCGATGACCAGGGCAAAGCGGCGCGCCAGGCGATACCCGAGCGCGAATGCGGAACGCAGCTGGCTGCCGACCTGCGTCATCGTGCTCATCGGCCGCTGTTACTCCACGACCATCAGGGTCGCGCCAGCGTCCACCGACTGCCCTTCGGCCACCGACACGTCGCGCACGCGGCCATCGCGGGCCGCGCGCAGCTCGTTCTCCATCTTCATGGCCTCGACCACCACCAGGCCCTGCCGCGCCTTGACCTCGTCGCCGGCCTTCACCAGCACCCGCACGATTTTGCCGGGCATGGGCGCAAGAATGCGCTGCGGGCCCGCGCCGACGGCGGCGCCGGCCTTCTTCTGGCGCCCGAACCCGCCGGCCTGGCGGACCTGCACCGGGATGACCCGGCCGGCCAGGTGGACGTCAAAGTCACCAGCCGCGCGCTGGGTCGCAAGCGAGGCGTCCACGCTCGTCACCGGCGCCGAGCCGTCGGCCGGCGCCACCAGCAGCGACAGCGTCATGTCGCCGACCCGCCGCGCATCGACCACGAGCGTGCGGCTGCCAATGGCGACGTGCAGCAGCGTGCCCTGGCGCGTCACCGACACCAGGTGCGCGCCCTGGCCCACGGCAATCTCGTAGATCATCGCAGCGCCTCGGCGCGGCCGGCCTGCTTCCAGACGCTGATCGGTTCGGCGGCCGGGGCGGCCGTAGCTGAACGAGTGAACAGATGTACGGCGGCGGCGACCATCGCAAGTTCCTCGTGGCTGGCGTCGATCACCTGCAGCGTCCCGCTGCCGGGGGTGCCCATCTTGCGGTCGATGAAGGTGGTGTCGAACCGACCGGCGAGAAAGTCGTCATCGGCCAGGATCCACTGGAAGAACGGGATGGTGGTGCGGATGCCGCGCACTTCGTACTCCGAGAGCGCGCGCTTCATCCGGGCCACGGCGTGCTCGCGGTCCTCGCCCCACGTAATCAGCTTCGAGATCATCGGGTCGTAGAAAATCGGCACTTCGCCGCCCTCGTAGGCGCCGCTGTCGTCACGCACGCCCGGGCCATGCGGCACACGCAGGCCCTGGATGCGGCCGGGTGACGGCAGGAAGCCGTTCTCCGGATCTTCGGCGTAAATGCGGCACTCGATCGCATGAGCGCGAGGGATCAGCAACGACTCGGGATCGAGATCCAGCCGTTCGCCCCTGGCGATCCGGATCTGCCACTGGACCAGGTCCACCCCCGTGACCATCTCGGTGACGGGATGTTCGACCTGCAGGCGCGTGTTCATCTCGAGAAAATAGAACGAACCGTCGCTGTCGAGCAGGAACTCGATCGTGCCGGCGTTGGTATAGCCGACCGTCCGGGCGACGGCGGCCGCGGCCGACGTCATCTGCCGGCGCAGCGCCGGTGAGACCGCCAGCGACGGGCTCTCCTCGACAACTTTCTGGTGCCGCCGCTGGATCGAGCACTCGCGCTCGACAAACGGCAGCACGGTGCCGTGATGATCGCCCAGCAACTGCACTTCGATGTGCCGCGGCGCGAGGATGCGCCGCTCGAGATAGACCGCGCCATCGCCGAACGCCGATTGCGCTTCTGACCGCGCGGCGCGGAGCGCCGCGGGCAATTCCGCCGCCGACGACACCATGCGCATGCCCTTGCCGCCGCCGCCCGCCACCGCCTTGAGCATGAGCGGGTAGCCAATGCGCCCGGCCACCGTCAACACCTCGGCGTCGGAGGTCTGCTCGCCGAGCGGTTCTTCCGTGCCGGGCACGACCGGTACGCCCGCCTTGATCGCGGCCTGCCGCGCCGCGGTCTTGCTCCCCATCAGCGCGATCGCCTCCGGCGTCGGGCCGATGAACACGAGGCCGGCATCGCGGCACGCCGCGGCGAAATCCTCGTTCTCCGCGAGGAAGCCATATCCCGGGTGCACCGCGTCGGCACCCGACTGCTTCGCCGCGTCGATGATCGCGTCGATGCGCAGATAACTTTCGCGAGGCGCGCTCGGACCCACCGGCCAGGCTTCGTCGGCCAGCCGGACATGCAACGCCGCACGATCACATTCCGAGTACACGGCCACGGCGCCAATACCCAGGTCGCGACAGGCACGAATCACGCGCACGGCAATCTCGCCGCGATTGGCGATCAGGATCTTCTTCATGAGACCGAACCGCTTCTGATTCTATCAGTTACAGGCACTGATGTAGCATCGCCTCGTGGTCGGGCACAAGGCCGCGACACTCACCGGGAAGAGACGACCGGCCTCGCCGGCAGTGGATCGCTAGGGCCGCTGGTGGTCGAGGAAGGCGTCGAAATCGGCATAGGTCGCCGACGGCGGCGGCTGAAGGCCTGCGAAGTGCGCGGCGCTGAAGCTGGTGGTCAGCGCCACCACGGCCATGCCGGCGGATTGAGCCGCGACAATGCCCATCGGCGCGTCCTCGAATACCAGGCAGTCGCCAGCCTCGACCCCAAGCCGGGCGCCCGCCGCGATGAACACGTCGGGCGCGGGCTTGCCCCGTGCCACCTGGTCGCCACGGACGATGATCGGAAAATCCATGACCAGGCCGATCTCGGTAAGGGTGTGCACGACGTTGGGCTCCGGCGCCGACGTGGCCAGGGCCATGGGCACCGCGGCAGCACGGTAGTGCGCCATCAGTCGCGAGAGGCCCTTCAGGGGCACCAGCCGGCCCCGCGACAACTCGCGATAGAGACCTTCCTTCTCTTCCTCGTAGGCCTGCCACTCGTCGCGCGCGACGTCACGGCCGAACAGAATCGGAAAGATCTCGCTGTTCCGGCGGCCGTCGAGGCGGGCGCGGTCCTCCGGCGTCAGCGGCAGCAACCCGTGCCGTGCCGCAAACGCCGCGAAGGCCTCGGCGTGCAGGGCCATGTTGTCAACGAGAGTGCCGTCGATGTCGAAGATGACGGCCCGGGGCGCAAACAGCGAGGTCATCTCTCTATTGTCTGGCAGGAATACGGCGGCACGACGGCCGTACCTGAAACGACCGCAACCGTGGCCGCCGAGCGGCGGCCGTGGTTGCGGTCATCGCGCGGCTACTTGATGGCGATGGTAACGGTCGCGGAGTCGGTCCCAAACGGACCGGTCACACGATAGGTCAGTGTCGCCGACCCCTTCGTCGACGGGGCCTGGTAGGTGAGCGTGTCATTGCCAAGCACGGCGACCGTGACCGGCTTGCCCTTCTTGACCGAGGCCACGTCGTTCACCGCTTCCGGCGGCGGCGCGTAGACCTGCTGACCGTTCAGCGAATTCCAGCGGCCTGGGCTGAGCACCGCGGGAGTGCCTCGCCGATCGTGCGGCAGGGCGAGGTTGGTGGTGCCCGAGCACGACAAGCCGCCATCGTCAGTGGCCGTGTAGCTGATCAGGTAGACACGCCCATCACCCTTGTTGCCCGTGCGCTCCGAGCGCACCCAGGCGCGCGCGCCCTCGTTCTCGATGCCACCGTCGAAATCAGGGGTATTGCCCTGCCCAACCGAGTCAACTGGTTCGTCCTGCAGGATGCCCGTGTAGCGAATGGTGATCTGGTCACCGTCCGGGTCGGTAATCCCGGTCAGCGAGAGATAGCGCGGCTTGTGATTGGGCGGCCAGAGGTCACCCGCTGAAGCCGTCGCGCTGCAGACCGGCGGTTGGTTGGTCTGCACGGTGTCGGTCACGGCCCACGAGAATGTCTCCTCGTCGAACAGCGAACCATCGCTCGCCCTGACCGTCACCGAGTAGGTGCCGGCAGCCGCGTCGGTCAGGGTACCGGAGACCACGCCGGACGACGGGTTGATCGAAAGGCCCGGGGGGAGCCCGGTTGACGAGTACGTGAGCGCCTGGCCATCCGGATCGCTGGCGTTGATCGGCAACGACACGGTCGCGCCCTCGGCGCCGTTCTGCGTGCCGGGGTTCACCACCACCGGCGGGCGGTTCGCCGTCCGCACGGTCCAGGTGAACGAGCGAAGGACGCCGAGGCTGCTGTCGACCACCCCGACGTTCACCGAGTAGACGCCCGTGCTGCCCTCACTGAACGTGCCGGAGATGACTCCGGTCGTTTTATCGATCGTGAACCCGTCCGGCAGGCCGTTCATCGAGTATGTGAGTTCGTCGCCATCCGGATCGGTACCGAGGACCTGGACGTTGACGGTCTCCCCCTGGACGCTGATTTGATCCACGACCGTGAGGACGGGATGTCGATTGACGTTCTCCACAGTCCACTGGAAGACTGCCGAGCCGGTCGTGACGCCATCGTTCGCGGTGACGGTCACCTGGTAAATACCTGCTGACGAGTAGTCAAACGACCCGGAAATGACACCGGTATTCGTGTCGATCGACATCGTCGCCGGCAGCCCGGACATAGCGAAAGTGAGTTCGTCGCCATCCACGTCGTTGCCCGCGATCGCCAGGGCGGGGACAGTCGCGCCTTCAATGCTGAGCTGGTCGGGACTCGTCACGGTGGGTGCCCGGTTCACATCCGTGACACTCCAGGTGTAATGGGCCGCCGAGGTGTGGCCCACCCTGCCGTCACTCACTTCGAGCGTCACGGCATAGCTGAGCACAGCGTCATGGCTAACTGTGCCGCTGATTACGCCGGTCATTTCGTCGATCGAGAGACCGAGCGGGAGGTTTTGTGCGCGGTAGGTCAGCGGGTCGCCGTCGGGGTCGCTGGCAGCGATGGGTAGGTTGATGCTGTCGCCCTCCGCGCTGGTCAGGGCGCCAGGGCTGATCACCAGTGGCGGCATGTTGGACCGGGTGACGGTGACCGTGAAGTCCACCAGCGTCGCCAGCCGCTCTCCGGGGACGCTGGTCGTGCAAGCCGGAGAGTCCGACGGCTCCGAGCATTCGGAGAGCCCGACGGTGATGAGGTACTCCGATTCGCTCCCGGCGCCGAACGTGCCCGAGATCAAGCCGGTGCCCGGCTCGATGGTAATCGTGGGCGGCAGGTCATAACCGAGCGGGACGCTACGCCCGGACACCGTGAAGAACACCTCGTCTCCGTCCGGATCGTGCCCGACAATCTGCAACGAGAACTGACCCTCGTCCACGGCGGCGGCGCCCGCGGGCTGCTCGATGACGGGTGGACGGTTCACGTTCAGGACGGTCCAGGTGAGGCTCACGCTGGACGATGCCGCGTTGAGGGTCTCGGTGACGATTACTTCGCGCTCACCCGCCGAATCGAAGCCGAGCAATCCGCTGATCAGGCCGGTCACGGGGCTGATGCTGACGCCGGGAGGCAGCCCGGTCGCGCTGAACGTGTAGCCGGTCCCGATCGGGTTGCCGACCGCAAACGATACCGTCTCGCCCTCGTTCGACTGCCTGGGGCCGACGGCCTGGATTCGGAGGTCCAGCTGCTGCCACGCGGAGCGGCGGTTGTCGGTATCGATGGCGCGGTAGCGAACCGTGCTGAAGCCATATTCCGGCAGCGGCAGCACCAGAGTCTGGGTCGTGCCTTCAACCGAATTGGGAACCGGGTCGAGGACTGCGCCAACGTTATTCTGGCCGGTGACCTGGTACTCGATCGCCGCCACGCCCTCGGCGTCGCTCGCCTCGAACCTGAGCTCAAACGTTTCGCCCGGCCGCACCGGCGTCCACCCAGAGACCTGGGGCGGGATGCTCGGGAAGGCCTGGATCGTGGGGGCCGCGCCGACGCAGTTCACGCCTTGCAGCCGCGCCTCTCGCACCAGCACATCGGCGGTTGACGCCGAGGCGCGAGCCGCCAGCAGATACGGCGTGCTCGGTACCGTGAGCGGCATCACGAGGTCATAGGTATACGTCGCCACCTGGCCGCCGGTCATCGGGTCGGGATATACCGCGCCCGGGGTGGGCGTCGCGCCGACCGGGATGCCGTCCATCGCCAGCTCGGGCACGATGCCGCTGACAGGCGCGCGGCCGGCGGGTACCGTCAGGCTGAACCGGACGCGATAGGGCTCCCCGGCGCAGACGTCTTCCACGGGATTGTCGAGCGCGTCGAGCACCTGCAGGTTGAAGGCGGCGAGGCCCGGGCGATCGAGAATCCATACCTGACCGGTGTAGAGATTCGAGGCCGCGAGCTTCCCGGTCGCCGCGTCGAGGGCCAGGGATCGGGGCAGGCCGTCAGCGCCGAACGCCGCAATCGTCGACACGTAGTCGAGCGTGTTGTTCGCGAGGTTCGGCTGGTAGATCTCGATCCGGAAATGATCGGAGTCGCCGACATACAACCGGCCGCCATCGACCGGTGAATAGACCATGCCGTAAGGCTGCTCGAACTCTTCGAGCGTGCCATCAGCCGCCGGCGTGCCGAAGGTAAAGCGATGCGCGAAGGTGTCGCTGTAGACGTTCAGGCGCTCGGTATTCGTGTCGATGCTGTAGAGATTGCCCAGCGGGTCGAACTGCAGGCCGAACACCACCTGGCCCGGGCGCGTGAGGAGGTTGCCATCAACGACGCCGTCCAGGACCGCAGTCGGCTCCGGCGCGAAGTCCGCGCCGCTGTAGGGGATCGTCGCGAGGTTCCGGTAGGCCAGAACCGCGCCGTCTGACTCGTACTGGTTGGACCAGGCAGCGACGAACGAGTTTTCCAGCGCCAGCGCCGGCGTCCCCGTCGTCGTCAGGACGAACCGCGCACCAGGCCCCATGGCCATGCCGTAGATGCCACCGGGCGCGCCCGGGTAGCCAACACCGTACGGGTCCACGCCAGGGCGTTCCAGCTGCATCGTGAACAGGTGCTGGCCGTCCAGGTCGAATGCGAGCACGCGGTGCTCGACGGCGTCCGAGACCAACAAGGCCTGGGTGTCCTGGCCATCCACCGAGACAGTGGCACCGGTGAGTTCACCGGGGACGAAGCCTACCCACTCGGCATTGGCAATCGGGACCACCGCGCCGGCGCTGTCGTACGCGACGACCATCTCGTTGGTCCGATCCGAAACGAACAGCATGCCGTTCACGTACGTGACGCCGCCCGCCTCGGCTTCATCGGCGAGCATCACTTCGCTGCGCAGACCCCAGAGTTCACCTTCGAACGTCTTGGTGAACGAGCCGAACTGGGCGGCGACATGAGTCGCGGCCAGCGCAAGCGCAATGGTCGTCGCGATGACGAGCCTCGAGTGGCGACCGAGCAATCGGGGGGTGGTGAGCCGCATGGCCGTTTTCTTGTTCCTGCCGACGAGGGCTGTTCAAAATGTCGCCCAAGCAGCGCAGTAACGCTCGCCGTATTACTACAGTGTCATATAGAGTACTTTAGAGTATGCCTTAGGAAGGGCCAAGGGGTCAAATAGGAATTGGACAGGGACGAGACCGCCCGAGCCCGGGCGACCTAAAGAAATTAGAGTCAAGGACTTACAGTGGCGGCGAGGGCCTCGCTAGAGGGGAATCTAGAGGGGAATATTGCCGTGCTTTTTCGGCGGATTCTTGTCGCGCTTGTGATCGAGCGTCGCCAGCGCCTGTACCAGTTTGGCCCGCGTCATCCTCGGCAGGATCACTTCGTCGACGTAGCCGCGTTCGGCGGCCACGTACGGGCTGGCAAAGCGCTCGCGGAACTCGGCGACCTTCTGCGCCCGGATGGCGGCCGGGTCGGCCGCCTTGTCGATCTCGCGCTTGTAGAGGATGTTGACCGCGCCTTCAGCACCCATCACGGCAATCTCGGCGCTCGGCCACGCGTAGTTGAAGTCGGTGCGGATGTGCTTACTCGACATCACGCAGTAGGCCCCGCCGTACGCCTTCCGCGTGATCACGGTGATCTTCGGCACTGTCGCCTCGGCAAACGCATAGAGCAGCTTGGCCCCGTGGCGAATAATGCCGCCATACTCCTGCACGGTGCCGGGCAGGAATCCCGGCACGTCTTCGAAGGTCACCAGCGGGATATTGAAGGCGTCGCAGAAGCGCACGAAGCGCGCGCCCTTCACCGAGGCATTGATGTCGAGGGTGCCGGCGAGGTGCGCCGGTTGGTTGGCGACGATGCCGACGGGCCGTCCACCGAGCCGGGCAAAGCCCACGAGCAGGTTGCGCGCATAGTGCTGGTGCACCTCGAGGAAGTACCCGTCATCCGCAATCGTGTGGATGAGATCGAGCATGTCGTACGGCTGGTTCGGCGACGCCGGCACCAACCTGTCGAGCGCGTCGTCCTCGCGGTCGCCGGGATCGTCGGTTGCCTGGCGCGGCGGATCGTCGAGGTTGTTGCCGGGCATGAACGCCAGCAGCTCGCGGACGAGCGCCAGGCACTCGGCATCGTCCTCGACGGCAAAATGGGCCACGCCGCTCTTTTCGTTGTGCGTCATCGCGCCGCCAAGGTCCTCCTTGGTGACGTCCTCGTGGGTGACAGTCTTAATCACGTCGGGGCCGGTCACGAACATGTAGCTCGTCTGCTTGACCATCACGATGAAGTCGGTGATGGCCGGCGAGTAGACCGCGCCGCCGGCGCAGGGACCCATGATCGCCGAGATCTGCGGCACCACGCCCGAGGCCAGGGTGTTGCGCAGGAAGATGTCCGAGTAGCCGCCGAGCGAGACGACGCCCTCCTGGATGCGAGCGCCGCCTGAATCGTTGAGGCCAATGACCGGCGCGCCGTTGCGCACCGCCATGTCCATCACCTTGCAGATCTTCGCGGCGTTGGTCTCGGACAGCGATCCGCCAAAGACCGTGAAATCCTGTGCGAAGGCATAAGCGACGCGCCCGTTGATGCGGCCGTGACCGGTGACCACGCCGTCGCCCGGCACGATCTGCCCGGCCATGCCAAAATCCTGGCAGCGATGCGTGACCAGCTTGTCGACCTCCTCGAACGTCCCGGGGTCGAACAGCCGCGTCATGCGCTCGCGGGCGGTGAGCTTGCCCTGCTCGTGGTGTTTCTGCAGCCGCGCCGCGCCGCCGCCCAGTTCCGCTAGCCGCTCGCGTTCGCGAAGACGCTCGATCGGGTTCATCGACACGGGCAACCAACCCTAAAGGGTTGCCTCCACGCATGGATTGCTGAGCGAGCCGACGCCTTCGAGCTTGACCATCATGCGGTCGCCGGGCACCAGCGGCCCGACGCCGGACGGCGTGCCGGTCGTGATCACGTCCCCAGGCTGCAGTGTCATGAAGCGCGAGACGTGCTCGACCAGGTACGGCACCGGGAAAATCAACTCCCGCGTGTTCGAGTGATGGCGCTTCTCGCCGTTCACCCAGCCCTCGATGTCGAGCGCCGAGGGATCGAGGCCGACAGCGATGCAGGGGCCGATCGGCGCGAAGGTGTCAAATCCCTTGGCGCGCGAGTACTGCACGTCCTTGACCTGGAGCTCGCGCGCGGTCACGTCGCACAGGCAGGTGACGCCGAGGATGTAGTCCATGGCGTCGGCGGCCTTGACCTGCGAAGCGCGCTTGCCAATCACGACGGCCATTTCCGCCTCGTGCTCGATGCGGCCGGCCCACGCGGGCAGCCGGATCGGCTCGTCCGGGCCAATCACCGTGGTCGGCGGCTTGAGGAACACCAGCGGTTCGGCGGGCAACTTCTTGTTCATCTCCGCGGCGTGGTCCTTGTAGTTCAGGCCGATGCACACCACGATCGACGGCTGCACCGGCGCCATGAACTTCACGGCCGTCCCGGGAGCAATCTCCTCCCCGGGTTCGTAGGTGCCGAACACGTCGCCCCGCAACCAGAACAGGTTGCCGCCGCGTTCCACGGCGTAGCGCCCGCCCATCCCCTGCTTCACTCGATAAATTCGATCCATAGTCTTATTTCAAGCCCCAAGCCCCAGGTGCCAAGCCGTGGTTATCGCGCGGTCTCTTCGACCCGGTTCGACTGCGGGCTGACGTTTTGCGGAGTGGCCCGATCGACCGCGACCACGACGTAGACATAGCG
>JBEGVQ010000153.1:0-5188 GCA_041178345.1 Acidobacteriota bacterium
GACGAATCGGGCCAGCCTGAGATCTACATCGACTCGTTCCCGCAACCAGGCACCCGGCTGCGCGTGACCACCGCCGGCGGCACCGAGCCGCGCTGGCGCGGCGACGGCAGCGCGCTGTACTTCCGGCGCGGCTCCGAAGTGCACGTGGTTCGCCTGTCGTGGCCCGCCGGCGGCATGGCGCCGCCGGTCGCGTCACTCGATCGGCTGTTCGATGCCGGCGCGGCAATTCGCGCGTTCGATGTCACGCCCGACGGCACGCGCTTCCTTCTCAACTTGCCGGCGGGCGATGCGGCGCCGCGATCGGCGACAATGATCGTTCACTGGCATGGCCGTGCCCGGGACTGAAGTCCCGGGCCTCCGTACGATCACGAACATGAAAATTGCCACCTGGAACGTCAACGGCATTCGTGCCCGGCAAGGACAGCTGCTCGAGTGGCTCGCCACCGAGAAACCTGACATCGTGTGCCTGCAGGAGATCAAGGCGTCGCTCGACCAGTTGCCGTTCGAGCTGCGGGATGTCGAGGGTTACTGGAGCTACTGGCACGGCGAGAAGGGCTACTCGGGTGTGGCCATGCTGGTCGCGAAGTCGCTGACCACCGTGTTTCCATCCTGCTCGCACCCGGGGTTCGACTTCGAACAGCGCATCGCCTGCGCAACCATGCCCTCGCCGCTCGGCGAGATTACGGTGGCGTCGGTCTACGTGCCGAATGGCGGCAAGGACTACGAGGCGAAGCTGCGCTTTCTCGACGCGCTTGACTCGTTTGCGGCCGGGGCGGCGCGCGACCAGCGGCTGGTCATGTTCTGTGGCGACCTCAACGTCGCCCGCACCGAGCGCGACATTCACGAGCGCGAGCGCAAGCCCAATCAGATTGGCTCGAGGCCTGACGAGCGGGCGCTGCTGGAGCGGGTGATTTCGCGCGACCTGGTCGACGTCGGCCGCGCCCTCGATCCCGACAACGACAACCTGTTCACGTGGTGGGCGCCGTGGCGCGGCATGAGGCAGAAGAACATCGGCTGGCGGATCGACTACGTCCTGGCCTCGACCGCGCTCGCGTCGCGCGCCACCTCATCGGTCGTCCAGCGCGAGATCGGCACGAGCGATCACGGGCCGGTGGTCGTGACGCTCGATGTCTAGAGGAGAAGAGAGCCTCCGCGTCCTTCGTGGTTGCCTTTAGGGCAGCGTCAGCGCAACCAACTCCGGCACCGCCGTCGGGGTCGCGCCTTGCACGGTGATCGCCACAAACTGCCGGCCGCCGACCAGGTAGGTCATCGGCGTGCCGATCGCATTGCCCGGCAGATCTACCGATGCCAGTTCCTTCCCCGTCGACTTGTCGTACGCCACCAGGCGCGGACCACCCGTGCTGCCGCCCGTCGTCAGCGCATACATCAACAGCGTCTTCGTCAGCAGCGGGCCGCTGAAAGTGCTGTCGCCGCCGACCGGCGGCAGGTTGAGGCCTTTCAGCCGCGGGTTGTGGCGAATGCGATCGCCGTTGCCGGCCGGCACCATCCACGCATGGTTGCCGGTGTTCATGTTGATGGCGGTGATCCGCGAGTACGGCGGCTTGAACAGCGGCACCCCATCCGGCATCTGCGGGCTGCGGCCCGGCTGCTGCATGTAGAGCAGGTTGCTGTCGAGCGCGGCCTCGGGTACGCCGAGCTTGACCACGCCGTAGGCGTTGCGCGACGGCACATAGAGCATGCCCGTGACCGGGTCGACCGCAGCGCCCTGCCAATTTCCGCCTCCGGTGGTGCCGGGCCGGACGATCGTCCCCTGCACTGACGGCGGCGTGAACAGCGGTCCATAACGGAACGGCTCGATCGCCTTGATCGCCTCGGCGCGAATCTCGGGCGTGAAGTCCGCAAGATCGTCGACCGCGACCCCTTGATACTCGTACGGCGCCGGCTTCGACGGGATGGGCTGCGTCGGCGAGGCCTTCTCGCCGGGCACGTCGGAAGGCGGCACCGGCGTCTCGACGATCGGCCACACGGGCCGCCCGGTCACGCGATCGAACGTATAGACGTAGCCCTGCTTCGTAATCTGGGCCAGCGCCTTGATGCGCTTGCCCTCGACCGTGATGTCGAGCAGGTTCGGCGCGGCCGGGTTGTCGTAATCCCACAGGCCGTGATGCACGGTCTGGAAGTGCCATACCCGCTTGCCGGTCGCGATGTCGAGGGCGACGATGCTCTCGGCGAACAGGTTGTCCCCCAGTCGATGCGCGCCGTAGAAATCGGGCGCGGTCGTGTTGGTCGGCAGGTAGACCTGCCCCAGGTCCTCGTCCGCGCTCATCATGGTCCACACCGTGACCTTGCCGGCGTACTCGTTCGAGCCGTCGGCCCAGGTCTCGCTGCCGAACTCGCCCTTCGACGGCACGGTCTGGAACGTCCAGCGGACTTTGCCGGTTCGCGCGTCAAACCCGCGGATCCACCCGGGGATCTGCTCCTTGGTCTTGATCAGCGACGAGATCGCGGCCGGCGTGATGACCACGTCCTTGACGACGATGGGGGGCGACTGCACGGAGTAGGTCAAGGCGTTGAGGTAGTCGCGCGTGCCCCGCTTGGCGCGCGGCAGGCCTTCCATCAAGTCGACTTTGCCGTTGGTGCCAAAACTCGCGACCGGCTTGCCGGTCTTGGCATCGACGCAAATGAGGTATCCGTCGCCGGTGCCCCAATAGATCCGCTCGTCGCTGCCGCCCGCCCTGAGCGAAGTCGAAGGGTCGGTCCAGTAGGCGACCCCGCGCTGATTCCATCGCAACGTCAGCGTCGTCGTACCGGACTCGTAGCTCTTGGGGTTGTAGACCCACTTGAGCGCGCCGGTGCGCGCGTCGTAGGCGGCGCCGACCGACGCGGCGGTGTTCACGTACACGGTGCCGTTGACCATCAGCGGCGTGGCCTTGTAGTTCTGCACGAACGGCGGCTGGCCGTCGCGCCATCGCTTGGGGTCGAGGCGATTGAGCTCGTCGAAGATCAGCTTGGAGTCGGCCGACCACTCGGTGCCGTCGGGCAGGGTCAGGCTGAGAAAGCCGTCGGGCGACTGGGCGCGCCACGCGATCCTGAGCGAGGCGAAGTTCGCCGCGGTGATTTGATCGAGCGGCGAGTACTTGGTGCTGGCGAGATCGCCGCCGTAGGCGGGCCATTCGCCGCGCGCGGTGGACGGTGCCGCAGACGGCGCCTGCGCGGCGAGCGTCGTGGCCAGGGCGAGGGCCAGCAGCACGGTTGGGATTCTGGTCATTCGGGCGCCGGTGGACGGCCGGACAGGCACATTCTAGAAGGAACGGCGCCTAGCGGGAGACACGAAACGCCACCCACTGCTCCGCCGACTGTTCGCCGGCGGTGGCGGTGACCCTGAGGAGGTAGGTGCTGTTGGCCAGGCTCCCGACCGGCAGCGGCATGCGCAGGCGGCCGCCGGCGAGCGGCGGCGCGTCGAGCACGCGCAGCGGCGATCCCTTGGCGTCGAGCAACTCGACCTTGATCCGCGCCGCATCGCCAGCCGGCGCGTCCAGGGCGATCTCCAGCAGCACCCGCTCGGTGGCGGTGAACCGGGTTGACGCGGTGGGCGATGCCGACGGGTTCGCTTCAATCGCCCGCAGCTCGATCATGTTGCGCGCGCGCAGGAACCGCGGGGTCGCCAGCACGAGCGCGCTCTTCGACAGGTCGGGCACCACCTGGGCCTGCACCCAGCGGTCGATGGTCTCGCCGGCCTGGGTCATCGAGGTGAAGCGCAGGCGCTGCCGCCCGGCCGGCCACTCGAAATGCGCCATCAGCGGCAACTCGCCGGGCGCGCCGCCAATCACCTGCGCCGGCATTGATTGCTTGCCGGCGTCGTCCACCGGCTGGATCTCGAGGCGCGCCGGCTGCTCGGCCGACGCGGCCGCCGCTTCCCAGGCATAGGAGAGGCGCGTGCGGCCTTGGTCGCCCCTGGACACGCCGGTCCAGATGGTCACCGCCCGGCCGGCCGCCGAATCGGACATGGCCGACAACGCGGTGGTGAGCGCCGTGTTCACCGGCGCCGCAGCAGCGTCGGCGGCGGCAGTGACCTCTTTCTCGCTGGCGGCCCAGTAGCCACGCCGTGCGGTCACGTCGACGCCACGCCGCTTCACGCGCACCTTGATCTCGTGGAACTTGCCGTCGTTGGTGCGCCGCGTCGGCGTGTAGCCGATCAGGTAATAAGAGCTGGCATCGGACATGACGGTTCGCAGGTGGCGTTCGGGATCGTTGGTGCCGACAATGGCGCGGCCGCCGGTGTCGTAGGCAATGCGGCGCAGGACGTCGTCGCCGCCAAAGCCCACGGAGCCGAGCGGGCGCGGATCGATGACATGAATGGTGACGTTGCCGCGATTGGCCGCCTCGATCGCCTCCTTGTAGCGCTGGTCGTTGGGGCTGCCCGGGCGCAGCGGCGGGCCCTGGCTGAAGAACAGGATCGACTTGCGCCCTTCCCGCAACCCGCCAAACTGGGTCGCCAGCGCGCCAAGGGCCGACAACGTGACTCCCGCCCGCAGCTCCATCCAGTTGCGCTGGGTCATCTGCGCTTCTTCGACCGCGCTCTTGACCGGAAAGGTCTCGCCGCGGCGGCCCTCGAAGGTGCGCACGCGCGCGAGCATTTCGTCCTTCGAGCGCGTGTACTTCAAGTCGCGCAGGCTCTCGAGCGGTTCCATCATCACCGCCAGGTCGTTGGGCCCGAGCTGCTTGATGAAGCTGGTGATCGCCTCGCGCAGCGGCAACGTGATCTCGGGCCGCTTGTCGATGTGGTAGTCGTCGAGGAAGATGCCGAACAGCCGCACGTCCTCGCGCGCCGCCTCGAGCAGGGCGTGCTCGCGCGAACGGATCTCGAGCGGCTCGTTCAGGTCGGTGGTCCGCACGCCATCGACGCGCGCGAGCTGCATGGTTTCGACAACCTGCGACACGCCGTCTTCAGTCACTTCGAAGTCGGCCACCTGCAGGTCGGTCACGGGTTGGTCGTCGCGCGCCGTCACGGTGACGTCAACGCGCACCAGGTCGGTGCCGGCGCGGAAGGTCGGCTGCTGGGGAAGCTCCTGCGCCGCTTGCGGATCGGGTTGCTGGGCGGACGCCAACACGCCGAGGCTCATCAGCCCCGCCACCACCGCCGCCCGTCCGCGCCTCATGTCCCTCATCCTAGCTATACTCGACGCCAATGTCCGCTCGAAATGGTTCGCCCCCTGCGTCCTGGCGG
>JBEGVQ010000154.1:0-2984 GCA_041178345.1 Acidobacteriota bacterium
ATCGTCTTCGACAAGACCGGTACGCTCACTATTGGCCAGCCTGAGGTCGTGGAGATCGTGACGGCGGATGGAGTCACCGAGGACAGGTTGCTGATGGCCGCCGCGGCCGTCTCAGGCCGACCTCCAAGGCCGCCGTGGCGAAACTGCGCGAACGCAAGATCGAAGTCGTGATGTTGACCGGCGACAACGCAGCCACCGCCACACGCATCGCCGCCGATCTCGGCATCGACAGCGTGCTGGCCGACGTGCTGCCGGCCCAGAAGGCCGACAAGGTGAAGGAACTGCAGGCCACGGGGAAGAAGGTCGGGATGGTGGGCGACGGGGTCAACGATGCGCCGGCGCTGACCCAGGCGGACGTCGGGTTTGCCATTGGCGCCGGCACCGACGTCGCGATGGAGAGCGCCGACGTCGTGCTGATGAAGAGCGACCCGTACGACATCGTCGCCGCCATCGAGCTGTCACGGGCGACGTTGCGGAAGATGCACCAGAACCACACTCGCGGGCATCCGCCAGCCCGGCCAGACGGCGGGCGCGTGACGATCTGCGGCGATCGGCTCAGGCTAACAGCGCGTCGACGTCGATCTCAAGCGCGGCCACCAGCGCTTGGTCGAGAGCACGGATCTTGGCGGCGGAGAGCCGGCCGACGAAGGTCGTGAGGCGAGCCTTGGGCAGGCTGACCAGCTCGTCGCAGTGAAGCGCGCTGTCGTGTTTTAGACCTTCGTCCACGCCAACCGCGACCTGGCTGCTCAGCCCGTGTCGAGCGGAGTACACGGGCGCACACACCACGGTTGAGAACCGCGAGTCGATCACCGCCTGCCGGCCGACGACCGCGAACACCCGGAAGGCCTTCGGATCGGCGCCACCTGGCCGCGCGACCCGATACAGGTCGCCCCGCCTCACACGTCGCCCTGATACGACAGCACGTCGGCGGCCTCGGCATTGAGGGCATCGGCGTGGCGGTTGATTTGTGCGACTTCCCTGGCGCGGGCGAGCTGGGACGCTTCATCGGCCAGCCGCTCCCGCAACAGCCGGTTGACCGTCTCTGAGCGGCTCTCGCCTCGGCGTGAAGCTTTTTCGATGCCCGCGAGGACGTCTTCAGAGAGGGTCAGTGAGGTCTTCTGTCGCATACCCAGACAATACTACGACTATCCTACCTTTATCCTACCTCTCTCCCACCTCTGGCGACCGGGTGAGGTCTTGCCAAATTTTGCCAAATCTCGTAGGTTTGGCTCGTGAGCACCATGAATATCTCCCTGCCCGAGTCGCTCAAGGACTTCGTCGATGAGCAGGTCACCCGCGGCGGCTACGGCACCAGCAGCGAGTACGTCCGCGAGCTGATCCGCAGGGATTCGGATCGCCTGCGCCTGCGTGGCCTGCTGCTGGACGGAGCCACGTCCGCTGCTGCCGCACCCGCTGGCCCCAGCTATTTCGCCGGCCTGCGCAAACGCGTCCGGCCGCGCGCGCGGCGGTGACACGCGGCAAGCCGGTCTGGCCGCGTGAGTTGGCCAACCGGGATGTCGATGAGGTGATCGCGCACTACGTGAGCGAGGGCGCGCCGCAGGCGGCGCTGGGCTTCATCGGCGCGCTGGAGCAAGCCTACGCGCACATCGGACGCTACCCGGCAACCGGCTCCCTCCGCTACGCCCACGAGCTGAATCTCCCCGGCCTGCGATTCTGGCCGCTGGCGCATCACCCCCATCTGGTGTTCTACGTCGAGCGTGACGATCACATCGACGTCTGGCGCATCGTGCACGGGCAGCGCGACATCCCGGCGTGGATGCGCGACATCTGATCCCGTGCACGCGGCCGCGACAGGCTCAGGCCATCAACTTTGCGGCGATCCGCGATGCCTGGGAGTTCCTCCCCGCCGATCGGAAAATCCCCCATCTAAATCCGCAGCCTCGCGAAAAACGGCCGCAAATGTTGGCGTTTTTGAAGGCTGACGCGTGCCGTTACATTGGCGTCGTTCTTGCTATTTCGATCAGCGCACTCGATGTTGCGAGCCTTCATCCTCTCGATCGTCCTGACGCTGGCGATCGGCCCCGACGCCGCCATCCTGTGCGAAGCCCTGTGTGCCGGGAAGGCCGACGTGGTGCAGCCGTGTGATCACGACGGGCCGGACCTGCCGCAGATCGCCGCGGGTGGCGACTGTTGCGACCACATGGCGGCCGGCGCGGCGCCATCGCAGTTCCCGGCCATGCGGCGCGGGACCTCGCTCCCGGACGGCAACATCGCGATGCCAGTGCTCCGCGACACACTCGTCCGTGGGCAGACCGCCGAATCTCTTGGTTACGAGCCCGGACGTCGGCCGTCGCTCGTTCATCAGCCCCTCCTGACCATCCTCCGCATCTGATCTCTCGCGGCCGCCGCTGATCCCCCAGGGATTGCACGCGTGCGGCATCACTGCGCCTGGCCCGGGCCATCGCCTCGGGGTCCACGCGTCGGTTGATCACCAGTCTGACGAGAGAGGCCCGCGTTTGCGGTACGTGTCATGAGATCTTCAAGAGTCCTTCGTTTCGTCATCGTGTTCGCGTTGGTCGCGGCCGGTAACGCGGCCGCCCAGGAACCCCCGGCGCTGCCGTCACCGCTCAGCCTCGCCGATGTCGTTCGCGTGGCCGGCGAACGCCGGGCCGAGATCCAGGTGGCCCGCGCGCGGGCGCGCGCCGCCGAGGCGCGGCCCGCGATCGTGTCGGCCCTCGAAGATCCCATGCTGGCCCCCTCTCTGGACCATCTCCCCTTCATGCTGGACGGCGCCGACGTCAGCCTCACGTACGAGCAACGCATTCCGTTGTCAGGCATTCGCGGGAACCGCCGTGCGTCCGCGCTGGCAGAGCTCGATCGCCTGCGGGCCGACGCCGACCGGACCGCGCTCGATGTCGGCATCCAGGCCGTCAATGCCTTCCTGATGCTGCAGGAGCGGCGCCGCACGGCGGCGCTGGTGGCCGAGCAAATCGGTTTCTCGCGCGACGTGGTCACGGCCGCCA
>JBEGVQ010000155.1:0-16915 GCA_041178345.1 Acidobacteriota bacterium
CTTCAAGGAGACGCTGTCGCAGATCGGTTCGAAGCTGCAGGGCAACGCCGTCGCCATCCAGCTGCCGATTGGCGCTGAAGACAAGTTCAAGGGCGTCATCGACCTGGTCCAGATGAAAGCGCTCGTCTACAAGGACGAGACCATGGGCGCCGACTACGAAGTGCAGGACATTCCGGCCGACCTGCTGGAAGAGGCCAAGGCCTATCACGAGAAGCTGGTCGAGAAGGCCAGCGAGGCCGACGACCAGCTGCTCGAGAAGTATCTCGGCGGCGAGACGATTGCCCCCGACGAGCTGAAGGCCGCCCTCCGCAAGCGCTGCATCGCCTCGGTGCGCGAGGAAGAGGCGCCGTTCGTGCCCGTGATTTGCGGCACCGCGTTCAAGAACAAGGGCGTGCAGCCGATGCTCGACGCGGTCGTCGATTACCTGCCCTCGCCGCTCGATATTCCTCCCGTCACCGGGATCGATCCGGATGCCAAGGAAGATGCCGAGAAGATCGAGCGCAAGGCGACCGACACTGAGCCGTTCTCGGCGCTCGCCTTCAAGATCATGACCGACCCGTTCGTCGGCCAGCTGACCTTCTTCCGCGTCTACTCGGGCACGCTGACCTCGGGCTCCTCGGTGATCAACTCCACCAAGGGCCGTACCGAGCGCATTGGCCGCCTGCTGAAGATGCACGCCAACAAGCGTGAAGAGATCAAGGAAGTCAACGCCGGCGACATCGCCGCCGCCGTCGGCCTGAAGTCGGTGACCACCGGCGACACGCTGTGCGACGAGAAGAAGCCGATCATCCTCGAGAAGATGGTCTTCCCGGAGCCGGTGATCTCGCTCGCCGTCGAGCCGAAGACCAAGGCCGACCAGGAAAAGCTCGGCCAGGGCATGGCCAAGCTGATGGCCGAAGACCCGACCTTCCGCGTCAACACCGACGAGCAGACCGGCCAGGTCATCATCCGCGGCATGGGCGAACTGCACCTCGAAATCATCGTCGATCGCCTCAAGCGCGAGTTCGGCGTCGAAGCGAGCGTCGGCAAGCCGCAGGTCGCCTATAAGGAAACGCTCACCAAGCCGGCCGAAGGCCACGGCCTGTTCAAGCGCCAGACCGGCGGCCGCGGCCAGTTCGGCGACGCGTGGATTCGCCTGTTCCCGCTCGAGCCGGGTTCGGGCTACCAGTTCGAGAACATGACGGTCGGCGGCTCGGTGCCGCGCGAATTCGTCAAGCCGATCGACCAGGGCATCCAGGAAGCGCTCACCCGCGGTGTGCTCGCCGGCTATCCGATCGACGACGTCCGCATCGAGCTGTTCGATGGTTCGTATCACGACGTCGACTCGTCGGAAATGGCGTTCAAGATTGCCGGCTCGCTGGCGTTCCAGGACGCCGCCAAGAAGGCCGGCGCCGTGCTGATGGAACCGGTGATGCGCGTCGAAGTGGTCTGCCCGAAGGACAACCTCGGCGACGTGATGGGCGACCTGGCCTCGCGCCGCGGCCGCATCCAGTCGCAGGAAGACCGCGGCGGCACGCAGATCATCTCCGCCCGCGTGCCGCTGAGCGACATGTTCGGGTACGCCACCGACCTCCGGTCGCGCACGCAGGGGCGCGCCACCTATTCGATGTTCTTCGAGCGCTACGAGCAGGCGCCGCGCAACGTGAGCGAAGAAGTAATTGCGCGCGTGCAGGGCACGAAGTAAGCGACGGATTGAAGGACAAACCTGAAGGTTTGTCCCCACGTTAGACAGACCCGAGAGCAGAGAGCTGATTATGCTGGGCGACAAGATTCGAATTCGACTGAAGGCCTACGACGCGCGGGTGCTCGACCAGAGCACCGGCGAGATCGTGGAAACGGCCAAGCGCACCGGCGCGCGGCTGGCGGGCCCCATTCCACTGCCGACCGAAATCAACAAGTGGACGGTGCTCCGTTCGCCGCACGTGGACAAGAAGTCGCGCGAGCAGTTCGAGGTCCGAACGCACAAGCGCCTGATCGATATCTTTGAGCCAACGCCGCAGACGGTTGACGCCCTCATGAAGCTGGATCTGCCGGCAGGTGTCGACGTTGAAATCAAGGCGTTCGGCAAGGAACACGGAAAGTAGGACGCGATGGTCACCGGAATCATCGGTAAGAAAGTCGGCATGACGCAGCTGTTCCTCGAGGACGGCACGCTCGAACCCGCCACGGTCATCCAGGCGGGTCCCTGCATCGTCGTGCAGAGCAAGAACGGCCAGACCGACGGCTACGACGCCGTGCAGATTGGCCTGGTCGAGCGCAACCCGATCCGCAACGCCAACAAGGCGCTGACCGGTCACCACAAGAAGGCCAACGTGCCGCCAACCCGCGTGCAGCGCGAGGTCAAGATCGCCAAGGGCGCCGAGGCGCCGAAGCCCGGCGACCAGGTGCTGGTCTCGATCTTCAACCAGGGCGAGCGGGTCGACGTGATCGGCACGAGCAAGGGCCATGGCTTCCAGGGCGTGGTGAAGCGTCACCACTTCCGCGGCGGCGATGCCACCCACGGCTCGATGTTCCATCGCGCCCCGGGCTCGATTGGCGCCTCGTCGTACCCCTCACGCGTCATGCCCGGCATGCGCGCGCACGGGCACATGGGCGTGGACCGGATCACGGTCCGCAACCTCAAGGTGCTGAAGATTGACCAGGAGAACCACCTGCTGCTCGTGAAGGGTGCGATTCCCGGCGCGAACGGCGGCTACGTGGTGATTCGCAAGGCCGTGGCCGCGAAGCCCGAGCCGCAGCCCCAGCTGCAAGAGAAGCCCAAGAAAGGCAAGAAGTAGCGCGCTTGCCCGTAGCGCGAAAGCGCCGCGAGCGGAGCGAGCTCAGAGATAAAACCATGACTATCGATGTCGTGAACGCGGAAAACCAGAAGGTTGGCTCGGTCGAGCTCAAGGACGAAGTCTTTGGCGGCCGCGTCAAGACCGACCTCATCCACGAGTCGGTGGTGCGGCTGAACGCGGCGGAACGCCGCGGCACGCACCAGACCAAGAACCGTGCGAATGTCAGCGGCAGCGGCAAGAAGCCCTGGCGCCAGAAGGGCACCGGCCGGGCCCGCGTCGGCGAAATCCGCAACCCGCTGTGGCGGGGCGGCGGCACCGTGTTCGGCCCCCAGCCGCGCAGCTACGAATACCAGCTGCCGAAGAAGGTCGAGAAGGGCGCGCTGCGCGCGGCCCTGATGGAGAAGCTGCAGTCGGGCAACGTGATCGTCGTCGATGCGCTGACCGCCTCGGAAGTCAAGACCAAGGCCGCGGCCGGCGTGCTCAAGGCCATCGGCGTCACCGGCAAGGCGCTCCTGATCGACGCCCGCCTCGACGAGAACTTCGCCCTCGCGGTGCGCAACCTCGCGCGCGTCACGCTGGTGCAGAGCAACCTGGTCACCGCCCGCGACGTGGCCAACACCCGCCAGGTCGTGGTCACCACCGCGGCGATGGCCAAGCTGGAGGCGGCGCTCAGCGCGTAATCATGAAACTTACTGAAGTCATCCGCCGCCCGCTCGTCACCGAAAAGACCACGGTGCTTCGTGACGATGGCAAGACCATCGTGTTCGAAGTGGCCAAGGACGCGAACAAGATCGACGTTCGGCGCGCTATCGAGAAGCTGCTGGGAACCAAGGTCGCCGCGGTGCGCACCTCGATCACCCGCGGCAAGCTGAAGCGCCAGGGCCGTTTTGTCGGCCGCCGTTCCGACTGGAAGAAGGCATACGTTACGCTGCGCGCGGGCGAAAAGATGCCGGACTTCCTCGAAGGCGCATAAGAGGACGATATGCCGATCCGTAAATACAAGCCGACAACGCCGGGCCGCCGCCAGATGACGGTACTCGTGTTCGACGAGATCACGACCGACAAGCCGCACGGGCCGCTGACCGAAAACCTGCACACCACGGGTGGCCGCAACAGCACCGGCGAGCAGACCATGTGGTGGCGCGGGGGCGGTCACAAGCGCCTCTATCGCATCATCGACTTCAAGCGCGACAAGACCGGCATACCCGGCAAGGTTGCGACGATCGAGTACGACCCCAACCGGTCGGCCCGGATCGCCTTGATCAACTACGCCGACGGCGAGAAGCGCTACATCCTGCAGCCGATGGGGCTGAAGGTGGGCGACCCGATCATTGCCGGCGACAACGTCGACATCCTGACCGGTAATTGCCTGCCGCTCAAGAACATCCCGCAGGGCACGATGGTCCACAACGTGGAGCTCAAGCCCGGCAAGGGCGGCCAGATGGCGCGCAGCGCCGGCGCCAGCGTGCAGGTGGTGGCCAAGGAAGGCGACTACGTCTCGGTGAAGATGCCGTCGGGTGAAATCCGCAAGATTTACCAGGATTGCCTGGCGACGATCGGCCAGGTCGGCAACATCGATCACGAGAACGTCTCGATTGGCAAGGCCGGTCGCAGCCGCTGGATGGGCAAGCGCCCGCACGTGCGTGGCGTGGCCATGAACCCGGTCGATCACCCGCTCGGTGGTGGTGAAGGCAAGACCTCGGGCGGCCGTCACCCGGTGACGCCGTGGGGCGTGCCGACCAAGGGCTACAAGACGCGCCGGCCGCAGCCGAGCGACAAGTTCATCGTTCAACGCCGCAGTAAATAATTATGAGCCGCTCACTCAAAAAAGGCCCGTTCGTCGACACGCACCTGCTCGAAAAGGTCGAGGCGATGAACCGCGCCAGCGAAAAGAAAGTCGTCAAGACTTGGTCGCGCCGCTCCACCGTGGTACCCGAAATGGTCGGGCACACGCTGGCGGTGCATAACGGCAAGAAGTTCGTGCCGGTGTATCTCACCGAGAACATGGTGGGCCACAAGCTCGGCGAGTTCTCGCCGACCCGCGTGTTCAAGGGGCACTCGGCGCGCACCGACAAGTCGTCGTCGCCGGCTCCGGGCGGCGCGCCGTCGGCACCGGCAGGGAAGGGCTAAGCCATGGTTCGCGCAGAGGCCACAGCCAAGTACATCCGCACCTCGGCCCAGAAGGCCGGGCTGGTGCTCGATTTGATCCGCGGCAAGGACGTGAACATGGCGCTGTCGGCGCTGCAGTTCAGCCGCAAGTCGGTGGCGCGCGACGTGGCCAAGGTGCTGCGGTCGGCGGTCGCCAACGCCCAGCAGCAGGAAGCGTTCGGCGGCGATGTCGCCCGGCTCTTCGTCTCGAGCTGCTGCGCCAACAACGGCCCCTCGCAGAAGCGCGTGCGTCCCGCCCCGATGGGCCGGGCGTTCCGGATCGTCAAGCGGACCACGCACCTCACGGTGGAAGTGACCGAGCGCGCGCAGGTGATCAAAGCGGTAGGCGCCGAGGGTTCGGCCAAGCCGGCAGCCAAGAACAGCACGGCGGCCAAGGCGTCAAAGCGCGGCAAGGCATCGCAGCCTGCCGCTGCAGAGTAAGAGGGGATCGCTGTGGGTCAGAAAGTTCACCCTTACGGGTTTCGGATCGGGTTCAACAAGACCTGGAAGTCGCGCTGGTTCGCGACCAAGGACTACGCCAACCTTCTGCACGAAGATCTGGCGCTGAAGAAAGATCTCAAGAAGCGGTTCCAGCATGCCGGCGTGGCGATGATCGAAATCGAGCGCGCCGCCCGCAACCTGAAGATCAATATTCACACCTCGCGGCCGGGCATCATCATCGGCCGCAAGGGGCAGGAAGTCGACAAGCTGAAGCAGGAGATCCAGAAGCGGACCAACCGCGAGGTCTTCATCAATATCCAGGAGATCCAGAAGCCGGAACTGGATGCCCAGCTGGTGGGCGAGTCGGTGGCGATGCAGCTCGAGAAGCGCGTCGCGTTCCGCCGCGCCATGCGGAAGGCGGTCGAGTCGGCGCTGCGCTTCGGCGCGCGCGGCATCAAGGTGCGCGTGTCGGGCCGCCTGAACGGCGCGGAAATCGCCCGCTCGGAATGGTACCTGCACGGTCAGCTGCCGCTGCAGACGCTGCGCGCGGATATCGACTACGGGTTCGCGGAGGCCAACACCACCTACGGCAAGATTGGCGTCAAGGTGTGGCTCTACAAGGGCGAGCGGCTGACGCCGCGGACCAGCCGCGAAGAGGAATTTGGCACGGGGGGCGGCGGTGGCCGTGACCGTGACCGTGATCGCGACCGTGGCCCGCGTCGTCCCCAGGGCGACCGTCCCGGAGCACGAGGCTAACGACCATGTTGATGCCGAAGAAGGTCAAGTACCGGAAGCAGCAGCGCGGCCGCATGCGCGGCAAGGCGTGGCGCGGCTCCGACGTGTCGTTCGGCGACTTCGGGCTGAAGGCCCTGGAGCCGTGCTGGCTGACGGACCGCCAGATCGAGGCGGCCCGGGTCGCGATGACCCGGTTCGTCAAGCGCGGCGGCAAGGTGTGGGTGCGGGTGTTCCCGGACAAGCCGATCACCAAGAAGCCGCAGGAAACCCGCATGGGTAAGGGCAAGGGCGCGCCCGAGGGCTGGGTCTGCGTGATCAAGCCGGGCCGCATCCTGTTCGAGATGAACGGCGTGCCGGCGGCCGAAGCCCGCCGCGCGTTCGAACTGGCCGGCGCGAAGCTGCCGATCATGACCAAGTTCGCGACGCGGTTTGCCGAGGAGAAAGCGTGATGAAGACCGCTGAACTGAGAGACATGGACGTCGAGTCACTGCGCGCCAAGACGCAGGAGATCGACGATCAGTTGTTCCGCATGCGGATCCAGAAGTCGATGGGCCAGCTGGAGGCCCCCGGCAAGATGAAGACGGTGCGCCGCGAGCGCGCTCGCATCCTGACGATTCTGAAAGAGAAGGCGAAATAGCCATGGCGGGCAAAGCGGAAGTCCAGGGCGTGGTGGTCAGCGACAAGATGCAGAAGAGCTGCATCGTCGCCACCGAACGGCGCGTGCAGCACGGCCTCTACGGCAAGATGCAGAAGCGCACGTCGCGGTTCGTCGCGCATGATGAAAACAACGAAGCGAAGCTCGGTGACACCGTGGTGATCGCCGAGTCGCGGCCGCTCAGCAAGCGCAAGCGCTGGGCGCTGGTGCGGGTCGTCGAGAAGGCCACGCAGGTTTAGGAGACGCCATGATCCAGATGCGATCGATCCTCGACGTCGCCGACAACTCCGGCGCGCGCAAGATCTCGGTGATCAACCCGATCGGCGGGTCGACTGGGCGCTATGCCTACCTTGGCGACATCGTCACCGCCAATGTCAAGGAAGCGGCCCCGGAAGGCACCGTCAAGAAGGGCCAGGTCGTCAAGGCCGTGGTGGTGCGGGTCCGCAAGGAACAGCGCCGCAAGGACGGCAGCTACATCCGCTTCGACCGCAACGCGGCGGTGCTGATTAACGACGCGGGCGAGCCGATTGGCACCCGCGTGTTCGGGCCGGTGGCCCGCGAACTGCGCGAGCGCCGGTTCATGAAGATCGTCTCGCTCGCGCCCGAGGTCCTGTAACACCATGGCAATGTCGGTTCGTAAAAACGACCAGGTCGTCGTCCGGGCCGGCAAGGATCGCGGCAAGCGCGGCCGCGTGCTGTCGGTCCTGCCCGAGAAGAACCGGGTGATCGTCGAGGGCGTCAACCTGATCAAGCGGCACACGCGCCCGAACCCCCAGAAGAACATCAAGGGCGGGATCGTCGAGCGCGAGGCCGCGATTCATGCCAGCAACGTGATGCTGGTCGACCCGGATACCAACGAGCCGACGCGCATCGGCAGCAAGACGCTGCCCGATGGCACGCGCGTGCGTATCGGCCGCAAGAGCGGCGCGGTGGTGGACAAATGAGCAAGGCGAAGGCAGCACCCAGCGAGACGACCCTCCGGCTGCGCGACAAGTACCGCGCCGACGTGATCCCCGCGCTCCAGAAGGAGTTCGGCTACAAGAACGTGATGGCCGTGCCCAAGGTCACCAAGGTGGTGGTCAACATGGGCCTCGGCGAGGCGACCCAGAACGCCAAGGTGGTCGACACCGGGGCGGAAGAGCTCGGCAAGATCACCGGCCAGAAGGCCGCCGTGCGCAAGGCGAAGAAGTCGATCGCCCAGTTCAAGGTGCGCCAGGGCCAGCCGATCGGCGCCATGGTCACGCTGCGCGGCGACCGGATGTACGAGTTCCTCGACCGGCTGATCAGCATCGCGTTGCCGCGCGTCCGCGACTTCCGCGGCGTGTCGCCGAAGGGCTTCGACGGCCGCGGCAACTACACGCTCGGCCTCAAGGACCAGCTGATCTTCCTCGAGATCGACTATCTCAAGGTGGACAAGGGCCGCGGCATGAACGTGAGCGTGGTCACGACCGCCAAGACCGACGAAGAGGCCCGCAAGCTGCTGCAGCTGATGGGCATGCCGTTCCGGAACGCAGGGAGCAACTAGTGGCGACAAGCGCGAAGAAAGCACGCGAATTAAAGACCCTGAAGTTCAAGGTGCGTCACCGCAACCGCTGCCGCCGGTGCGGCCGGTCGCGCGCCTACATGCGCAAGTTTGCGCTGTGCCGTTTGTGTTTCCGCGAGCTCGCCCTGACCGGGGACGTGGCTGGCGTGACGAAAAGCAGCTGGTAAGAACTCATCAGCCGCCGGCGCGCGAGTGCCTAAGGGCTGGTCTGAAGGATAGAGAGCGAAGATGACAGATCCGATTGCCGACATGCTGACAAGGATCCGCAACGCCGTCACGGCGCGTCACGCGCGCGTCGAGATGCCGGCTTCAAAGTTGAAGTCCGAGATTGCGCGGATCCTGCAGGACGAGGGGTATATCTCGGGGTTCAAGATGGTGGAGACGCCGGCTGAACGTCCGGGCAAGGCGCCGCGCCAGCAGATGCGGATGTTCCTGAAGTACGGTCCCGGCGGCGAGAAGGCCATTTCCGGCATCTCGCGCGTCAGCCGTCCGGGCCGCCGCGTCTATGCCGGGAGCGGCGAGGTGCCGTCGGTGCTCGGCGGGCTCGGCGTGACCATCCTGACGACCTCGCGCGGAGTGATGACCGGCCGGGCCGCCAGGCAGGCTGGCGTCGGTGGCGAAATCCTCTGCAACGTTTGGTAAGGGGAAACGGTTAAGCCATGTCACGAATTGGAAAGAAACCGATCACGATCCCGAAAGGGGTGACCATCAAGGTCGACGGCGGCGCCGTTGACGTGAAGGGCCCCAAGGGACAGATGAACCAGCCGCTGCCGCCCGGCGTGACCGCCGCGGTGGAAGACGGCACCCTCGTCACGAAGAAGATCTCGGACGACCGCCAGCTCGACAAGTTCCACGGGTTGGCGCGCAGCCTGGTCAACAACGCCGTGCTCGGCGTGACCGAGGGCTGGAAGCGCGAACTCGACATCGTCGGCGTCGGCTACCGCGCGGAGATGAAGGGCCAGCAGGTGCACCTCGCCCTGGGCTATTCGCATCCGGTGGTGTTCGACATCCCCAAGGGGATCGACGTGGTCATCGACAAGCAGACGCACATCACCGTGACGGGCGTCGACCGGCAACTGGTCGGCCAGGTGGCCGCCAACCTGCGCCGCCTGCGCAAGCCCGACCCGTACCAGCAGAAGGGCGTGCGTTACACCGGTGAAGTGCTGAAGAAGAAGGCCGGAAAGACCGGAGCGTAGTTATGCAGATCAAAACCAAGGAAGATCGCCGCGACCGGATCAAGTTCCGGATCCGCAAGAAGATGGCCGGCACGTCCGACAAGCCGCGCCTGAGCGTGTTCCGCAGCGTGTCGCACATCTACGTGCAGGTGATCGACGACCGGACCGGCCAGACCGTGGCCTCGGCGTCGAGCATCGATGCGAAGGTCAAGGGGCAGATGCCGAAGGGCGTCGCCGGCGGCAACCTCAAGGGCGCCGAGCTGGTGGGCACCGCGATCGCCGAGCGGCTGAAGGAAAAGGGCATCACCAAGGTGGTGTTCGATCGGAACGGGTTCCTGTACCACGGGCGCGTGCGCGCCGTGGCCGAGGCCGCCCGTACCGCGGGCCTCGAGTTTTAGGCGGGTGGCATAAATGATTCGGACACGCGAAAAGATTGACCCGGCGCAGCTCGACCTCAAGGACACGGTGGTTTCCATTAACCGCGTGACCAAGGTCGTCAAGGGCGGCAAGAACCTGAGCTTCAGCGCGCTGGTCGTGGTCGGCGACGCCCACGGGGTGGTGGGCTACGGCGTCGGCAAGGCCAAGGAAGTGCCCTCGGCAATCAAGAAGGGCATCGAGGCGGCGAAGAAGAACCTGATCCGCGTCCCGGTGCAGGGCACCACGGTGCCGCACCCGATCGTCGGGCGCTACGGCGCCGGCCGCGTGCTGCTGAAGCCCGCGCCGGATGGCACGGGCATCATCGCCGGCGCCGCGGTGCGCGCGGTGGTGGAGTCGGCGGGCGTGACCAACGTGCTGACCAAGTCGCTTGGCTCGGCCAACCCCCACAACGTGGTGCGGGCGGCGTTCACGGCGCTCAAGGAATTGAAGGATCCGGGCAAGCTGATGCGGCTGCGCGGCAAGGACACGCTCGAAGAACTGGCCGGCGGCCGGACGGCGTAAGTAACGGTCGACAAACCTGAAGGTTTGTCGCCACAGGACAAAGAACAATGGCGAAGGCAAAGCAGGCAAAGTCGGCGAAGGCCGCTGCCAAGACCGTGACGATCAAGCTCACCAAGAGCCCGATCGGCTTTAACAAGAACCAGGCGACGGTGGTCCAGAGCATCGGCCTGCGGAAGATCAATCACTCGGTGACGCTGGCGGACACGCCGGAGACCCGCGGGATGATTTTCAAGGTCCGTCACCTCGTGACGGTGAGCGAGTAACTTATGAGTCTCGATAAGCTGAAGCCGGCCGATCGGTCGAAGTTCAAGAAGAAGCGGGTCGGGCGCGGTCCCGGTTCGGGCCTGGGCAAGACCGCCGGCCGTGGCCACAAGGGCGCGCAGTCGCGTTCGGGCTACTCGTTCAAGCGCGGCTTCGAGGGCGGCCAGATGCCGCTGCACCGCCGGGTGCCGAAGCGCGGCTTCACGAACATCTTCCGCACCGAGTACGACGTGGTCAACCTGGACCAGCTCGAGGCGGCGTTCGACCAGGGCGCGACCGTGACCGTCGAGACCCTGCGCGAGCATGGCCTGGTCGGCAGCCGCCAGTCGCTCGTCAAGATCCTCGGCCGCGGGGAACTGACCAAGGCGCTGACGGTGCACGCTCACAAGTTCAGCGGCAAGGCCGCCGAGAAGGTGGCCGCCGCCGGTGGCAAGGCCGAGGCCATCCCGGACGGCTCGGCCGTCGCGGCTGACAAAGCTTAGCAATCAGTAAGTAACTGAGGGCTGTTGTGCTGGATACACTGAAGAATCTGTTTGCCGTCGCGGACCTCCGCAACCGGGTGCTGTTTACGCTCGGCATGCTGGCGGTGTACCGCGTGGGCAACTTCATCCCGACGCCCGGAGTCAATTCCGAGGCGCTGCGGATCATGTCGGAGCAGGCGCAGAACACCATGTTCGGCCTCTACGACATGTTTACGGGCGGCAGCTTGTCGCGCGTCACGATCTTCGCGCTCGGCGTGATGCCGTACATCAGCTCGTCGATCATCCTGCAGCTGCTGACGGTGGTGTGGCCGTACCTCGAGCGGCTGTCGAAGGAAGGCGAGCTCGGCCGGCGCAAGATCACCCAGTACACGCGGTATCTCACGCTGGTGCTGGCGATGGTCCAGTCGCTCGGCATCGCCATCTTCCTGGAACGCCAGACGGAAATTGCCGGCGGCCTGCCGCTGGTCTACGAGCCGGGCTGGGCCTTCCGCTTCGGCTGCGTCCTGACGCTGACCACCGGCACCATGTTCATCATGTGGCTGGGCGAGCAGATTACCGAGCGCGGCATCGGCAACGGCATGTCGCTGATCATCTTCGCCGGCATCGTCGTCAACTTCCCGCGCGCCGTGGTCGGCACCATCGAGCAGATGCAGACCGGCCAGATCGGGCTGATCACGATGGCGTTCCTGGTGCTGCTGATGGTCGGCGTGATTGCCGCGATCATCTACGTCGAGCGCGGCCAGCGGCGGATCACGGTGCAGTACGCCAAGCGGGTGGTCGGGCGGCGCCAGTACGGCGGGTCGAGCACGCACATTCCACTCAAGGTCAACACGGGCGGCGTGATCCCGGTGATCTTCGCCAGCTCGATCCTGACGTTCCCGACGATGATGTCGGGGCTGGCGACCCCTGGCGGCTGGGCCGACGCGGCGATTCGGCAGATCAACTACGGGATGCCGCTCTACAACCTGCTCTACGTGTTGAGCATTATCTTCTTCGCGTACTTCTATACCGCCATCATCTTCAATCCGGATGACGTGTCGGAGAACATGCGCAAGTACGGCGGCTTCGTGCCCGGCATCCGGCCCGGCAAGCGGACCGCGGAGTACATCGACACGATTCTCGCGCGCATCACCATTGTCGGCGCGGTCTACCTGGCGATGGTCGCGATCATCCCGGAGTGGCTGATGACCGGCTTCAAGGTGGCGCCGATTCCATTTATCGGCGAGTCGCTCGATGCGATCCTGCCGCGGTTCGTGACCAACGGCCTCGGCGTGACGTTCTTCTTCGGCGGCACGTCGCTCCTGATCGTGGTCGGCGTGGCCATGGACACCGTGAACCAGATCGAGTCGCAGCTGATCATGCGGCATTACGACGGGTTCATGAAGAAGACGCGAATCCGGGGACGGCGCGGCTAACGTGGCGTTGAACCTCGTGATGCTTGGCCCGCCGGGCGCGGGCAAGGGCACGCAGGCAGAGCGGTTTGCCCGCGAGCATGGGATTCCCAAGGTTTCGACCGGGGACATCCTGCGCGAAGCGGTGCATAGCGATTCGGAGCTGGGCCGCGCCGTGAAAGCGGTGATGGCGCGCGGCGAGCTGGTCGGCGACGACCTGATTATCGGGATCGTCCGCGAGCGGCTGACGCAGCCGGACGCCCAGGCCGGGTTCGTGCTCGACGGCTTTCCGCGCACGGCCGCGCAGGCCAGCGCGCTGGACGAGATTACGGCGTTGCGGGGACCGGTGATCTGCGTCGAGATCCAGGTGCCGGACGAAGAACTGGTGCGGCGGGTGCGCGCCCGGCGGGTCTGTGACGATTGCGGCGCCAACGCCGACGCGTTCGAGACCAAGGCCGACACGCTGTCGGACCTGTGCCAGAACACCGAACGGTGCCGGAGTATCGGCCCGAAGTGGGTGGCGCGCTCGGACGACTCGGAAGCGGTGGTGCGGGAACGGCTGAAGATCTACTGGCGCGATACGCGCCCGATGATCGAGTACTACAGCGCGCGGCCGACGTTCCGCGTGATTGACGGCCTGCAATCGCCCGAGCAGGTCCGCGAGGCGCTGGTTAGCGCGGTGGCCGCGGCGCTGGGTTTGCCGGCCGCGCAGTTGCTGTCGCTGGCGGCGAAGACGCCGGGCAGCGAAGCCGCCCCGCCGCGCGGAGCGCGGCAGAAGAATGGGGCGCCGGCGTGATCGTCTGCCGATCGGCGGTGGAGATCGAGAAGCTGGCGCGCGTGAACGCCCTCGTGGCGCGCGTGCTGAGGGAGCTGGCGGCGGCGGTGCGGCCGGGCGTGACCACCGCCGACCTCGACGCGATCGCGGAACAGCGGTTGCGCGAAGCCGGCGCCGAGCCGGCCTTCAAGGGGTACCACGGGTACCCGGCGACGATTTGCGCGTCGGTGAACGAAGAAGTCGTGCACGGCATTCCATCGCCGCGCGCCCTGGTCGAAGGGGACATCATCTCCATCGACATGGGCGCCAAGCTCGACGGCTTTTACGGCGACTCGGCGGTGACGGTGCCCGTCGGCGCGGTCAGCGCGGAAGCGCAGCGGCTGCTCGACGTGACCCGCACCGCGCTCGATCGCGCGGTGGCGGCGGTCAAGGCCGGCGCCCGGGTCTCGGATATTGGCGCCGCGGTGCAGTCGTACGTCGAAGCGCAGGGGTTTTCGGTGGTCCGCGAGTTCGTCGGCCACGGCATCGGAACGTCGCTCCACGAGGAGCCGCAGATTCCGAACTACGGGACCGCCGGACGGGGTCCACGGCTGGCAGAGGGCATGGCGCTCGCGATCGAGCCCATGGTGAACGCGGGCAAGCCCGCGGTGAAGGTGCTGGGAGACGGCTGGACGGCGGTCACGAAAGACAAGGCCCTGTCGGCGCACTTCGAGCACACGGTGGTCGTCACCGAACACGGGTGCCGGGTGCTGACGCTCCCGGACGTGGTCGTCGAAGATGGACGAACCGCAAGCGCCGCCGGCTAGCACCGCGGACGGGGTGGTGATGGAACTGCTGCCCAGCCAGCTCGTGCGAGTGGAGCTGGCGGGACGGCACCAGGTGACGGCGCACCTGGCCAGTCCGGTCGGACGCAATTACGTCCGCGTACTGGTGGGTGATCGGGTGAGGGTCGCGCTCATGAGCAACGACCCAGGCCGCGGACGGATCGTGGAGAAGCTATGAAGGTTAGAGCCTCGGTAAAGAAGATTTGCGTTAAGTGCAAGATTGTCCGCCGCCAAGGGGTGGTCCGGGTGATCTGCGCGAACCAAAAGCACAAGCAGCGGCAAGGATAAGACATGGCGCGTATTTCAGGTGTCGATCTCCCGCGCACGAAGCGCATCGAGATTGGTCTCACGTATATCTTCGGCATCGGCCGTCACCGCGCGAACGTCGTGCTGGCGGCCGCCGAGGTCGATCCGAGCGTCCGGGTGAAGGACCTCACCGAAGACGACGTCCGCAAGATCACCCGTGTCCTCGAAGACCAGGGCGGCGTGGAAGGCGACCTCCGCAAGGAGATCTCCTTGAACATCAAGCGGCTGATCGAGATCGGCAGCTATCGTGGCGGCCGTCACCGCCGCAACCTGCCGTTGCGCGGGCAGCGGACCAAGACCAACGCGCGCACGCGGAAGGGCCCGCGCAAGGGCGCCGTGGCGAAGAAGAAGACGGTTTAAATCATGGCCAAAGCAGAAAATCCCGGCGGCGCGGAAGCCCCGACCAAGAAGAAAAAGGCGTTCAAGAAGCGCGGCGAGAAGCGCATTGTCCACCACGGCTTCGTGCACGTGCAGGCGTCGTTCAACAACACGCTGATCACGATCACCGATGCCGAGGGGGCGGTGGTGTCGTGGTCGAGCGCCGGTGCGATTGGCTTCAAGGGCTCGCGCAAGGGCACGCCGTTCGCGGCGACCCAGGCCGCGCTCAGCGCCACCAACGCCGCCAAGACCTTCGGCATGCGCTCGTGCGATGTGCTGGTCAAGGGCCCCGGCTCCGGCCGCGAGTCGGCGATCCGCGCGCTGCAGACGGCGGGCCTCGAAGTGCGATCGATCCGCGACGTGACGCCGATCCCGCACAACGGCTGCCGGCCGCCCAAGCGCCGCCGCGTCTGATTACTGCTACTGGATACTGGATACTGATTTAGGGCTCGATATAACGGACCCGTTTGCCGCCTGTGCCGCCGTGAGGGCATGAAGCTGTTCCTCAAGGGCGAGCGCTGCTACACCGAGAAGTGCGCGATCGAAAAGCGCAACATGCCCCCGGGCCAGCACGGCCGCCTGCGCAAGGCCAAGATGGTCGGCTACGCCGTCCAGCTGCGCGAGAAGCAGAAGGTCAAGCGCATCTACGGCGTGCTCGAAGACCAGTTCCGCGGCTACTTCGCCCAGGCCGACCGCACGCGCGGCGGCATCACCGGCGAAACGCTGCTGAAGCTGCTGGAGCGGCGCCTCGACAACGTGGTCTACCGGATGGGCCTGGGCACCTCGCGGGCGCAGGCGCGCCAGCTGGTTCGCCACGGCCACTTCCTGGTCAACGGCAAGAAGGTCGATATCCCGTCCTACTCGCTGAAGGCCGGCGACACCGTGCAGGTGCGCGAGGGCAGCCGCGCCAACACGACCATCATCCACGCCACCGAAGAAGTGAAGGGCCGCGGCATTCCCGAGTGGCTTTCGCTCGAGGGCGAGATGGGCGGCAAGGTCGTCAGCATGCCGACCCGCGAACAGATCAACCTGCCCGTGCAGGAACAGCTCATCGTCGAGCTCTACAGCAAGTAGTTGTTCGGAGGGCGACGGCTTCAGCCGTCGCCTGTTCGCCAGCCACGCTCCAGCAGCTTGTCAGGCCTGCAGCGAGCGAGCGTGGTCATTACCCGCAGGCCTGGAGGCTGGAACTGCCAGCCCGTAGCGAAAGGACGAGATCCCATGTTGTGGAAAGGTTTTCAGCGCCCCAAGCGCCTCGAGTTCGAACGCGAGACGCTGACCGATCGGTTCGGCCGCTTCTACGCGCAGCCCTTCGAGCGCGGCTTCGGCACCACCGTCGGCAACGCCCTGCGCCGCGTGCTGCTGTCGTCGATTGAAGGTTCGGCCATCACCGCCGTGCAGATTGACGGCGTGCTCCACGAGTTCTCGCCGATCAAGGGCGTGGTCGAGGACGCGACCGACATCATCCTCAACCTGAAGCAGCTGCCGCTGACCTGTCACGTCGACTACACCAAGACGCTGACGCTGCGGAAGGACAAGCCGGGCCCGGTCCGCGCCTCGGACATCGAAGCCGACGCCGACATCGAAATCCTGGAACCGGATGCGATCATCGCGACCATCGCCGAGGGCGGCAAGCTGCACATGCAGCTGCGCGTCAAGCGCGGCCGCGGCTACGTCTCGGCCGACCGCAACTTCGACGAGGATCTCGGCATTGGCTGGATCCCGATCGACTCGGTCCACTCGCCGGTCAAGAAGGTGAACTACCTGGTCGAGGGCGCGCGCATCGGCCAGACCACCGACTACGACAAGCTCACCATCGAAGTGTGGACCAACGGCTCGGTCACGCCGCGCGATGCCGTGTCGCTGTCGGCCAAGCTGATCCGCGACCACCTGAACATCTTCGTCAGCCTCGATGAGGCCGACGACGAATCGTCGGAAGCGGGCGCCGACGCGCCGCGCGTCGGCGTCACCAACGAGCACCTCGACAAGAGCGTCGAAGAGCTCGAACTGTCGGTGCGGTCGTACAATTGCCTCAAGAACGCCAACATCCGGACCATCCGCGAGCTGGTGGGCAAGACCGAAACCGAG
>JBEGVQ010000156.1:0-10138 GCA_041178345.1 Acidobacteriota bacterium
AAGAACGACACCAACCGCGAGAGCCAGGACGAACTCTTGATCTTCATCACTCCCAAGATCCTGAAGTAGGGCATATGAGCACACCGACCTTGATTCGCAACGTCAAAGGCCTGATGGCAGCGGCACTGTGCGGCCTGTCTGTGACCTCCTGCGCCGATCTTGCACGCACCGGACGGGGCCCTGCCTACCTCATCGTCGAAAGTGTCAGCGGCGCGCGCGGCGGGAGCAGCGGGGCCGGGACCTTCACCTCGAGCCTGCTGTCGGATGTGATCACGATCGTCGATGTCAAGGTCGGCAGCACGACGGTGCCGACCCCCACGATCTTCAACGACCTCGGCCAGGCGAGCCTGCGTGCCGAGATGAAGAACGCGCTCAGCCCAACCGCACCGACCCCTGCGAGTTCAATCACCATCAACCGCTATCGCGTCCGATTTCGCCGTACCGACGGCCAGAACCGAGAGGGCATCGATGTGCCTTACGGGTTCGATGGCGGCACCACCGTCACCATTCCGGTTGGCGGGTCGGCGCTCGTTAACTTCGACCTGGTTCGCCACCAGGCGAAGTCTGAGCCGCCGCTGGTCACCCTGGTGGGGGGACGTGGCCTCATCTTCCTGTCGGCCATCGCCGAGGTCACGTTCTACGGCCAGGATCAGGCCGGCAATGCCGTCTCAGTCAGCGGCACCATTGATGTGCAGTTTGGCGACTTCGGCGACTCACAATAGCGGGTAACGTGATCATGCCAACTTCAATCAAGACTCTCGCGGGCATCCTTCTTGCGGCCAGCCTGGCCGGCTGCACGAACAAGGTGGAGATCCCGGCGCTGGCCGGGCCGTCGACCCTCGGGTACTCCATCCTGCTGACGTCGAATACCACCTCGCTGATCCAGGACGGCGTGAGTAGCGCGACGATCGAGATCACGGGCCGCGACCGCAACGGCCAGCCGGTCAACGGCCGGCCGCTGCGCGCGGCGATCATTGTCGGGGGGGTAGTCCAGGATTACGGGACGCTAAGCACGAAAGCGCCGATCACCGGGGGGACCCTGCGCTATACCGCGCCGCCCTCTCCGACCGTGGCCGGCGGTCAGGTGGCACAGATGGTGACGATTGCCGTCACGCCACTTGATTCCGGTGACTTCCTGAACGAGCGAGCCCGCGGGGTCGATATTCAGCTGGTTCCCCAGGGCGTCATCCTCCCGACCAACCCGAACCTTGCCGCCGCCTTTACCGTGTCGCCGGCGTCGCCGCAGGTCTCCTCGACCGCCACCTTCGACGCGTCGACGAGCACCAACGGCGGCGTCGCGTGCCTGAGTGCCTGTTCGTATGCCTGGAATTTTGGCGACGGAACGACCGGCGTGGGACTCATCACGACCCACGCCTACCGCACCGTAGGTACCTTCCAGGCCGCCCTGGCCGTGACCGACAGTCGTGGCTCCCAGGCGACGGCCGTGCGGTCCGTCGTGGTCCAAGCCGGCACCCTTCCGACGGTTGCCTTCACGTTCTCGCCGACGCCTGTTCGGCCCAACCAGGATGTGTTCTTCAATGCCGAGGCTTCCCGGGCGGCGCCCGGTCGGACCATCGTGAGCTACGGCTGGAACTTCGGTGACGGGCGGACAGCGAGTGGCTACACCGTCGCTCGCAGCTTCCCGACCGTTGGCTCCTACACAGTGACACTGCGGGTCACCGATGACGCCGGCGCGACCGCGACAAGCTCGCAGGTGGTTGCGGTGACTGCGGCGGTGCCGTAAGCCGGGCGGTAGTGGGGCACCGGTGTGGCTCTGCCAACGCGGACGTTCTAAGATAGGTTCCCCGGATGGCGCCCGACAGCCCTCGCGTTCTCGAACTGCGGTGCCGGGTCCAAGCGGACCCGGCGTCGATTGCGTTCGCGCAGCTGGCGGAGGAGTGCCGCCGGGCCGGCAACGCCGCCGAGGCCGTCGACATCTCCCGCGCGGGCCTGGCGCATCACCCAGGCTACCTGTCGGCGCGGGTCACGCTGGGCCGTGCCCTGCTCGAAGTGGGGCGGTTAGACGAAGCGGCAGTCGAGCTCACCACCGTGGTGCGGGCGGCGCCCACGAACCTGCCGGCCATTCGCGGTCTGGCCGAAATCCACCAACAGCGCGGCGACATGGCGCAAGCCCTGGCCCACTATCAGCGCGCCCTTCAGCTGGCGCAGTTCGACCCGGATCTCGAAGACTCCGTCGAACGCCTGTGCCAGGTGGTCGCCCCGGAGCCGGTCCTGGTTCCGCCATCCCCGGCCAAAGTCGAAGCGCTCTTCGACTTCGACTCGCTGCTGAAGCAACTGGGCGACACCGGTCCGCTACGTGGGCCGTCACTGCCGGTGAGGCCGCCGGTCATCGCAGCCAGTGCCATCGACGCGGTTGACTTGGAGCAGCAGCCGGCCGACGCGTTTGCGGAGGTCGAGCGCGACCTGCGGGAGCGGGCCGAGCTACGCGCCGCCGAAGAGCGGGCCGAGCGATTCGCGGCCGAAGAGCAGGCCGCGCGGGAACGCGTGGCGCAGCAGACTGCCGAGGAGCAGGCCGCCCGCGTCCAGTTGGCCGCGCGGCGCCAGGCGGCGGTCATCGCCGACCTGGAACGGTGGCTCGGGGCCATCGAGGCCGACCGCCAATCACGCTAACGGCCCATGATGCCGTCGGCTCCCGGGTCGCCCCGGAAAACTTTCGGATGCCCCTAAGTGTATAATCCCAAAAGCCTTAGCGGAAATCGCCTGCGGCGGGACGCGCGCAAATAGGCGGCGTTTTGATACCATCATCCCCACATGACACTGGACGAGATCAAGCAGCTCATCGAATTCATCAAGGCGAATGAGCTGAGCGAGTTCGAACTGGAACACGACGGCGTCAAGATCCGGATCAAGAGCGGGTCGAGTCACCACGTCGTCGCGGTGCCGCACGTGGCGATGGCGGCGCCGGCCGCGGCGCCGGCCGCGGCCCCGGTGGCCGCTCCCGCGGCGCCGGCGGCGGCACCGATGGCCGACGAAGGCGGCGAGCTGGCGATCGTCAAGTCGCCGATCGTCGGCACGTTCTACCGCGCCACGGAACCCGGCGCCAAGGCGCTGGCGTCAGTCGGCGATGTGGTGCGCAAGGGCCAGGTGCTGTGCATCATCGAAGCCATGAAGCTGATGAACGAAATCGATTCCGAGTACGACGGCGAGATCACCAGCGTCTACGTGGAAAACGGGCAGGCCGTGCAGTACGGCGAGCGCCTGTTCGCGATTCGGCCCACCACCTAACTTATGTTTAAAAAGATCCTCGTCGCCAATCGTGGAGAGATCGCGCTGCGCGTGATTTTCGCGTGCCGCGAGCTGGGCATCAAGACCGTCGCGGTGTATTCAGAGGCCGACGAGAATTCGCTGCACGTGCGGTTCGCGGACGAAGACATCTGCATCGGGCCGGCGCGCAGCAGCGACAGCTATCTGAATGTGCCGGCGATCATCAGCGCGGCCGAGATTACCGGCGCCGACGCGCTGCACCCGGGCTACGGGTTCCTTTCGGAGAGCGCCTACCTCGCGGAGGTGTGCGAGGCCTGCCACATCCGCTTCATCGGGCCCGACCCGAGCGTGATTCGCCTGCTCGGCGACAAGTCGAAGGCCCGCCGCGCCATGAAGAAGGCCGGCGTGCCGATGCTGCCCGGCAGCGACGGCCCGGTGGATAGTGAAGAACGGGCGACCAAGATTGCCCAGCAGATTGGCTACCCCGTGATCATCAAGGCGGTCGCCGGCGGCGGCGGGCGCGGCATGCGCATCGTCAAGGAGCCGTCGGAACTGGCGCACGCCTTCAAGACCGCCCAGCGGGAGGCCGAGTCGGCCTTTGGCGTCGGCGACGTCTACATCGAGAAGTACCTCGACTCACCGCGCCACATCGAGTTCCAGATTCTCGGCGATCACCACGGCAACGTCGTGCACCTGGGCGAGCGCGAGTGTTCGATCCAGCGGCGGCACCAGAAGCTGCTGGAAGAATCGCCGTCGATTGCGGTGTCCGAGAAGGTCCGCCGCAAGATGGGCGCGGTGGTCGTCGACGCCGCCCGCGCGGTGCAGTACACCAACGCCGGCACCTTCGAGTTCCTCATGGACGAGAAGGGCAACTTCTTCTTCATGGAAGTGAACACGCGCGTGCAGGTGGAGCACCCGGTAACCGAGATGGTGACCGGCATCGACATCGTCAAGGAACAGATCCGCATTGCCGCCGGCGCGCGGCTCGGCTTCAAGCAGAGCGAGGTGACCTTTACCGGTCACGCCATGGAATGCCGCATCAACGCCGAGGACCCGGAGACGTTCGTGCCGTCGCCCGGCATGATCCACGCGTTCAGCGTGCCCGGCGGTCCGGGCGTGCGCGTTGATACCGCGGCTCACTCCGAGTGCCTGATCTCGCCGTACTACGACTCGATGGTCGCCAAGGTGATCGTCCACGGACGCGACCGCCAGGAGGCGATCGCGCGCATGAAGCGCACGCTCGAGATGTCGGTGGTGGAGGGCATCAAGACCAGCATTCCCCTGCACCTCAAGATTCTGAGCGACCCCGACTTCATCGCCGGCCGGCTCAGCACGCACTTCATGGAACGCTTTGCCGCCAAGCCCAAGGCCACCCGGCTCGCCGAGTCTGCTTAGCCTCCCCAGGCTGTACGCCATTGTCGACGTGGACATCTGCGCCCGGTTGGGCCAGGCGCCCTGCGACGTGGTGCGGGCTTTTCTCTCCGCCGGTGTGCGGCTGATACAGCTGCGGGCCAAGACCTGGGATAGCGGCGCCTTTCTCGACCTGGCGGCCACTGCGGTGGCCGACGCCCAGCCGGCCGGCGCGGTCATTGTCGTCAACGATCGCGCCGACATCGCGGTCCTGTCGCGGGCGCCCGGCCTTCACATCGGCCAGGACGATCTAAGTCCGGCCGATGCGCGCCGCATCGTCGGGCCCGACGCCTGGCTTGGGCTGTCCACTCATACGGTGGCGCAGTGGACCGCCGCTCTGGCGACCCCCATTTCCTATGTGGCCATCGGGCCGGTGTTCGATACCGGCACGAAGGCGACGGGTTTCGAGGCGGTGGGTCTCCACACGGTGCGGCTGGTGGCCGCGGCGGCGGCCGCGCGCGCGCGGCCGGTGGTCGCCATCGGCGGAATCACGCTCGAGCGCGCACCGGCGGTGATTGAGGCCGGCGCCGCGGCGGTGGCGGTGATCAGCGGCCTGCTGGTCGGAGCGCCCGAAGCGCGGGCGCGCGAGTTCATTCGCGCCCTGGCCTGACAGACAATCCTGAAGGGCTTCCTCCACATCGTAGTGCTGTCTTGGGTGGCGGCAACCCTGTCGGGTTTGCCTGACAATGCCCGGCGCAAAGCCGAGCGATCCCCCATATAATCGTGGCTGTTTGCCAGCGCCCGCGCTCTCGGGCGCGGGACCGACCACTCAGTTGGAGGCGGAATGGATTCAAATCTGTTCAAGACGAAGTCGCTCGAGCAGCTCGTGGGCGACGTTGAACATGGCGGTAAGGCCCTCAAACGCAGCCTCTCGGCGTGGGACCTCACGCTCCTGGGTATCGGCGCGATTATCGGCACTGGCATTTTTGTGCTCACCGGCACGGCCGCGGCCAACCAGGCCGGCCCAGCCATCACCATGTCGTATCTTGCCGCCGGCCTGGCGTGCGCCTTTGCGGCGCTCTGCTACGCCGAGTTCGCGTCGATGATTCCGATCGCCGGCAGCGCCTACACCTACGCCTACGCCACGCTCGGCGAACTGGTCGCCTGGATGATCGGCTGGGACCTGATCCTCGAGTACGCGGTCGGCTCGATGACCGTTGCCATCGGCTGGAGCGGCTACATGCAGCGGCTGCTGGCCGGCTTCGGCATCGAGTTGCCCATGTGGATGGCGGCCGCGCCGCCGGTGGGCATCATCAACCTGCCGGCCGTGCTGATCGTGCTCGCCATCATGGTGCTGCTGGTCATCGGCATCCGCGAATCGGCGCGCTTCAACGCGGTCATGGTGGCCATCAAGCTGGCCGCAGTGCTGTTCTTCCTGGCCGCCGGCGCGGCCTACGTCGAGCCCGCGAACTGGCAGCCGTTTGCGCCGTATGGCTGGCCGGGCATCATGTCCGCCGCGGCCGTGGTGTTCTTTGCCTATATCGGCTTCGACGCCGTCTCGACCACCGCGGAAGAAGCCAAGAACCCGACGCGCGATCTGCCGATTGGCATCATTGCCTCGCTGGTGATCTGCACCATTCTCTATCTCGCGGTCGGCGCGGTGTTGAGCGGCATCGTGCCGGTCGTGCAGTATCGCGCGCTGGCCGAGGCCTTGCCGGGCGTCCCGATGGTGGCACCGGCCGAATCGGTCATGTTCCTGAACGCCCCCGTGGCGTACGCGCTCAACGTGATTGGCCAGGATTGGGCGGCGGGCCTGGTGTCGGCCGGAGCGGTGGCCGGCATCACCTCGGTCATGCTCGTCATGCTGATGAGCCAGCCGCGCATTTTCTTCGCGATGAGCCGCGACCGCCTGCTGCCGCCAGCCGTCAGCAAGGTGCACCCCAGGTTCGGCACGCCCTACATCACCACCATCATCACCTGCGTGATCGTGGCGCTCGTGGCGGGCGTCACGCAGATCCAGGTGGTCGGCGAGATGACCAGCATCGGCACGCTGTTCGCGTTTGTCGTGGTCTGTGCCGCCGTGCTCGTGCTGCGCGTCAAGCGGCCCGACGCCAAGCGCTCGTTCAAGGTGCCGTTCGGCCCGGTCATCCCGGTGCTCGGCATCCTGTCGTGCTCGTACCTGATGCTCAGCCTGCCGGTGCTGACCTGGGTCCGCTTCCTGGTCTGGCTCGACCTGGGCATGGTGATCTACTGGTTCTACGGCCGCACCCACAGCCCCCTGGTCAATGCCGCGGAAGCGTCGGCGCGCACGCCGATGCAGTCGCTCGGCAACTTCATCTATACGCTGGGCCTGCTGCTGATCTTCAATGCCGCCTGCATGGTGATCCTCGGCTACATGACGGAGTTCGGCATCACGAATGAGACCACGGCGAAGTGGCACGAGATCGGGGTCACGGCCGACGAGGCCGACACGTTCGGCCTGCAGATGCTCGCCGTATCGATCGCGGTGTGGGCCGTCGGCTTCGCCGTGACCAAGGCTTCCGGAGAGAAGGGCTAACTTCTGGCCGCACGACGTTTAGATGGGGCCGCGTGCGCGGCCGGCATCCGCGACGAACTGGCGCCGCGGATTGCCGCGTTTGTTCAACGCCACGGCCGGTCTCCGGGACTGGCCGTGGTGCTGGCTGGTCACAACCCGGCGTCGGAAGTGTACGTGCGGAACAAGCTGAAGACCGTGACCGCCGCCGGCTGCCGGGCCGAACTGTTCCGGCTGGAGGAGACGGCCAGCGTCGGCGACGCGCTTGCCCTGGTGCGGCGCCTCAACGCCGATGACCAGACGGACGGCATCCTGGTGCAGTCGCCGCTGCCGGCGGGGATGGGCGACGAGGCCGAGCAGCAGATCTTCGATGCGGTGGATCCGCTCAAGGACGTGGACGGGTTCCACCCGGTCAACATCGGCCTGCTGGTCCAGAAGCGCCACAGCCTGGTGGCCTGCACGCCCTCTGGCTGCATCGAGTTGCTCGAGCGCGAGGGCATCGCGATGCGCGGCAAGCATGCCGTGGTCATTGGCCGCAGCGACATTGTCGGCAAGCCGATGGCCCTGCTGCTGCTGCACCGCGATGCGACCGTGACCGTGTGCCATTCGCGCACGGTCGACCTGCCGGCCATGGCCCGCACCGCCGACATCCTGGTGGCGGCGATTGGCCGGCCGGCGTTCGTGACCCGCGACTACGTCAAGCCGGGGGCCACCGTGATCGACGTCGGCATTAACAGCCTGACCGATCGCGCCGCGGTCGAGGCCGTGTTTGCCGAGGGCAGCCGCCAGCGCGCGCAGTTCAATGAGAAGGGCAGTGTGCTGGTCGGCGACGTGCATCCTGAGGTGGCAGCGGTGGCCGGTGCGCTGACCCCCGTGCCTGGCGGCGTGGGGCCGCTGACGATTGCAATGGTTCTGCGGAACACGGTGACTGCAGCGGAGCTGCGGAAGGATAACAGGCGGGCAACCTAGCCGCATACGCGTTATGGCGATCCGAAAGATAGCGCTCACGGGTGGCATTGCCACCGGCAAGACCTACGTGTCCGACCGCCTGCGCGCGGCCGGCGTGCCGATTGTGGATGCGGATATTCTCGCCCGCGAAGTGGTGGCCCTCGGCACCCCGGCCCTGGCGGCCATCAGGCAGCGATTCGGGCCCGATGTCATTCGCCGCGACGGAACGATGGACCGGATCCGCGTCGGGCAGATCATCTTCAAGGACAAGCGCGCCCGCCAGGACTTGGAGGCGATCATCCATCCGGCCGTCCAGAAGGCCATCGACAAGTACTTCGCCGCCCTCCCCAAGAAGACGCCGTTTGCCGTGGCCGACATCCCGCTGCTGTATGAGACCGGCGGGGAGAACCAGTTTTCTGACGTGATCGTCGTCGCTTGCCCCCGGGCCATGCAGCTCTCGCGGGTCATGGAGCGCAATCAGCTGAGCAAGGAGGACGCGGAGCGCCGGCTGGCAGCCCAGTGGCCGATCGAGAAGAAGGCCGAGAAGGCCACCTACGTGATCAAGACCGATGGCACGTTTGACGAGACCAACGCGCAGGTCGACAAGCTGATCGCGCTGTTTACCGACGGCAAGAGCCGCTGAGCGTGACGACAAACCTTCAGGTTGGTCGGACTACATCTCGACTGTCGTCTCCTGGGCGGGGGCGATGCGCTCTTCGATGAACGAGTTCCATTCGTGGCAGTGCGGGCACTGCCACAGCAGTTCGGTGCTGCGGTAGTGGCACTTGACGCAGACATGCGGGTCCAGGAAGAACACCGATGACCGCGCCGACTCGATGTAGCGCTGCACCAGCGTGCGGCCGAGATCGAGCTTGAGCAGCACGCTCCACACCGCCTGGTGCACCGTCAGCCCATGCGGGTTGTGCTCGAGCGCGGCCAGCAGGTAATCAAACGCCTCGCTGTCGCGTCCGCGCTTGGCCAGGTGGTTGCCAAGCGCCAGGCGCGCACGCCAATCCTGGGGGTTGGCGGCGACCAGCCGCAGGCACCGCTCCTCGAATTTCCGTGGCTGGCCCAGCTGCTCGTATAGCTTCTCGAGCCGGCCGAAAGCCAGGTAGGCGCGCTCCGGCGAGGTGGTCATCAGCCGGTCCCACGCGTGCTCCGCGCCGGCCACGTCGCCCTGCATCAGCCGCACGTCACCGAGGTTGAGGAACGCCGGCACCGTGCCGGCATCGAGGTCGATGGCTTCCTCGAAGTGGCGGGCCGCCCGGCCGCGATCGCCGACGGCGAGTGCCTCGCTGCCAAGCGCGTTCTCGAGAAAGCCCAGGATCGCCTGGTTGCGAGGCTGGGTGTCGGGGCCACTGAGCGCCACCAATTGCTTGCGGATGCGGTGCGCGTCGGCCCACTGGTGCTGCTCTTCATGCAGCTTCTGCAGGTAGAGCAGGGCATACTGGTTGTTCGGATCCATCCGCACGACTTCATTGAAAGCCTCGAGCGCGCGGTCGACGAAACCGCCCCGCTTGAAGTCGAGGCCGAGGCACAGCAGGATGTAGGCGTGCTCGACCTTGGTCAGCTTGGGCCGCTGCAACAGCGCCTGGTGCACCTGAATGGCGCGGGCCACCTGGCCGCGTTCGCGGTGGATGTTGCCCAGGATCAGGTGAATCTCGAGCGCATCGGCGTCGACCCGCGTGGCCTGGCTCAGTTCCTCGATGGCGAGGTCGATCTGGTTCGACACCAGGAAGTTCAGGCCGAGCACATAGTGATGGGAGTCGCGCGCCCGCCGCCGATCGATCCAGCGGCCGTCGCGCAGCTTGTAGCGTTCCCACGCCTTGCCCACGGCGAGGCCGACCAGCAACGCCACCAGCGCGCCCAGAAACGGAAGTGAGTCGCCCACCCCCGCCATTTAAACCATTTCCGTTCGCCAGAGGTCGTGCAGGTGCACGACCCCCTCGACGCGGCGGGTGGCATCGACGATGACGATCGAGGTTATCTTGCGCTGTTCCATGATCGCGAGCGCTTCGACCGCCATGGTGTCGCTCGAGATGGTCGCCGGCGTCACGCTCATGACGTCGCGAGCGGCCAGCG
>JBEGVQ010000157.1:0-6555 GCA_041178345.1 Acidobacteriota bacterium
CGCCGGCGCGGTAAGAAGACCGACGCCGGCGTCATGTCGCCCATGCCGGCCACCGTTGTCGCCATCCATGTCGCGCCGGGACAAGCGGTGGCCGAGGGCGAGCTGCTGATCGTGCTCGAGGCCATGAAGATGGAGCTGCCGATCCGGGCGCCGCGCGACGGCGTGGTCAAGACGGTGGGCTGCCGGGTCGGCGAGCTGGTCCCGCCGGGCGTGAACCTGCTGGAGTTCGCGTAGTGCACATGCCCGCGCAGGTGTCGATCGTCGAGGTGGGCCCGCGCGACGGACTGCAGAACGAGCGCGCGCTGATCACGACCGCCGACAAGATCGCGTTCGTCGATCGCCTGTCGGCCGCCGGCTGCGCCACCATCGAGGTGTCGGCGTTCGTCTCGCCGAAGTGGGTGCCGCAGATGGCCGACGCGCGCGAGGTCCTGGCCGGCATCACGCGGCGCGCGGGCGTCCGTTACACGGCGCTCGTGCCCAACCGCGCCGGCCTGGCGCGCGCCCTGGAGGCGGGCGTGCCCGAGATCGCGATTTTCGCCGCCGCTTCCGAGACGTTCAGCCAGCGAAACCTCAACCAGTCGATCGACGCCTCGCTCACGACCTATGCCGAGGTGTGCCGCGAGGCCCTGGCTGCCGACCTCAGGGTGCGCGGCTACCTGTCGACCTGCTTCGGCTGTCCGTACGAGGGGCCCGTCGCGCCGGCGCAGGTCGCCTCGGTCGCGCGCCGGCTCCTGGACCTGGGTGTCTTCGAAGTCGCCATCAGCGACACGATTGGCGTCGCGCATCCGGGCCAGGTGCCGCAGGTGCTTGACGCGGTTACCGCGGTGCTGCCGCTGAACCAGGTGGCCCTGCACTTCCACGACACGCGCGGCACCGCACTTGCCAACGTTCTGGCCGCCCTCGACTACGGCGTCACGACCTTCGACAGTTCGGCGGGCGGACTGGGCGGCTGCCCGTTCGCGCCCGGAGCCGCCGGCAACCTCGCCACCGAGGACCTGATCTACATGCTGGACGGACTGGGCGTTGTGACCGGCGTCAGTCTTGCCCGGATCGCCGAAGCCTCGCGATTTCTCGAGTCGCGGCTCGGGCACCGGCTCCCTTCTCGCTACCTGCAGTCGGCGCCGGCCCAGCTGGGCATCTAGTTTGCAGTCCGACAGGAGCCAGGTGATTTCTGTAGCGTGAACTACCCACTCTGTGTAGCACTCTACCGGCCACGTGCACAACATGCGCCATCAAGCTGCGGCCTCCGCCAGGCAAACGACGCCGTCGGAGGACATCGGTATCGGCATCACCGCCTTCGCCGTCTGCCTCGCCCTGACGGCGGGCGCTGGGGTCTGGTGGAGCTACGTCACCGGCTCAATCTTCATCCTGGGTTCGGCCATTGTGGCCTGGCACAACGGCTTCAGGCCGGCGCTCGTCCTCGCCGTCCTCGGCACGGCCGCGATCGGTCCCCTGACGACGGCGATGGACGCCAGCGCCCGCGCGATCAACGTGCCCATGCGCGTGACCCTGGTGGGGGTCGTCTCGCTTGTCATCGCCTGGCTGTGCGGCAACTTGTACCGGTCACGCGAGCAGTTGCTGATCGAACAGTCGCGTCTCCGCGAGAGCGAGGGTTTCCACCGTCTGATTGGCGAGCTCGCCTCCGACTTCGCCTTTCACGCGCGCATCGATCCCGGGGGCCACATCGTCATCGACTCGGCCACGAGCGGTCTGCACGTCCTGCTCGGTTACACGCTCGACGAGCTGCAACGCCGCCCCGGCCTGGCGCTGATTCATCCGGAGGACCGGGATGGGCTGCAGTCGGCGCTGGCCCGCGCCGGCGCCGGCGCCGACGTGCACGGCGGCGCGCGGGTAATCGCGAAAGATGGTCACCTGGTCTACGTCGAGTACAGCGCGCATCCCGAGCGCCGCGACGACGGCCTGCTGACGGGCGTCCTGGGCGCCTTTCGCGACGTCACGGTCCAGCGGCGCCAGCAGGTGGCGCTCGCCGAAGAGCGGCAACGGCTGCTGGTCGATATCAAGATGCGGCAGCAGGTCGAGGGCCAGCTCCGTCTGGCCAAGGACGAGGCCGAACGCCGCGCGAACGAAGCCGAAGAGGCACGCGCGGCGCTGAAGGACCGCGAGCGCCGCCTGCAGTACGAGGCGCAATTGAAGGACGAGTTTCTCGCCACGCTGGCGCACGAGTTGCGCAACCCGCTCGCACCCCTGCGTAACGTCACCGAGATCCTGCAGCTCGAATCGCTGTCCGATACCGCGCGCCAGGCCATCGGGGTGATGGAACGGCAGATCGGCCAACTGGTCCGGCTGATCGACGACCTGATGGATATCAGCCGCATCACCCGCGGGCACCTGACGCTGCAGCGCCGGCCGACCGACCTGCGAACGATCATCGAGAGCGCCATCGAGACCGCGCAACCGCAACTGGCGGCCGCCGGCGTGAGCCTGTCGACCGAGATTCCCGCCGGGCCTTGCCTGCTCGACGTGGATGCCACGCGCATCGCCCAGGTCTTCCTGAACCTGCTGAACAACGCCGCCAAGTTCACGCCCGCTGGTGGGGGTGCCTGGCTGACCGTCAGCCCGGGCAACAACCGCGTCACCGTGGTGGTGCGCGACAACGGGATCGGCCTGGCGCCCGAGGACCAGGACCGCGTGTTCGGCATGTTCGTGCAACTCAATCGCGACATGCGCCGGTCGCAAACCGGGTTGGGCATCGGCCTCACCCTGGTGAAACAGATGGCCGAGTTGCACGGCGGCAGCGTGGCGGTCTGGAGCGCGGGGCCCGGCCAGGGCAGCGAGTTCACGGTGACCCTGCCGCTCGCGCCGGTCGCCGACCAGGCCGAGCAGGCCGACCGGCCGGCGCCGGCGCCGCGGCCCACGCGGCGAATCCTGGTCGCCGACGACAGCGAGGACGGCGCCGACAGCCTGGCGTTCCTGCTGCGGGCGGCCGGCCACGAGGTCCATACGGCCTATGACGGACGCACGGCGATCCGGCTGGCCGAAGAGCTGCGGCCAGACGTGGTGCTGCTCGACATCGGCATGCCCGAGGTGTCTGGCTACGACGTCGCCCGCGCCATTCGGCGCGAAGGCTGGGGTCGCACCATGCGGTTGATTGCCCTTACCGGCTGGGGCCAGGCGGAGCATCGCCGCCGCTCGCTCGAGGTGGGCTTCGACGAGCACCTCGTGAAACCGGTTGAGCTGGATGTGCTTGAGGAGGTGCTCCAGTTAGGTATGCCCGCACCTACTTCAGCCACGTCCCACTCGACCAGTTAGCCTTTTCGAACCCGAGCGGTGGCACGCGGTTTGTAACAGTTCTGATGGATGCGCCCAGCGGCGCATAGAAGGAACGGAGAACCGATGAGTGCCACATCCTGGATAGTCGCAGGACTTCTTGTAATCGCAGGCCCCGCGGCCGCGCAACAGCCGGCCACGACCGGCAATCAGCCACCGGCCAGTTCGCAGCACGCTGATGAGCGCGGTCGAGTCGCGGTCACTGCCGACGGAGACGCCGGCCTCTGGTGGGTGCCGGTCGCCGACACCAACGGCAAGGGCAACTGGCGCGGTTCCGCGCAGCGCAACTCGCGCAACACGCCCCAGGGCCTGATGAACATCGCCGATTTCACGGCGAATGTTTCCTACGGCTTTGGTGAACGGTTCGACGTCTACGCCGCCTGGGACTTCATTGAACGTGTGGACCGCGACATCGCGACGGTGTTCGTGCCGTCCGATCCGGACCAGGGGGGCATCGACACCCTCAGGCCCTACGCCCGCGAGCGCTGGACCGGCAACAAGCGCGGTGACATGCGCGTCGGCGGCAAGTACGCGTTGCTCAGCGAAGGCTCAGGCGACCCGTTCAGCCTGGCCGCGCGGGTGACCATGAACCTCCCCGTCGGCGACTCCGACAGCGGCACCGGCCAGGGCTCGATCGCGGCCGACTTCTCCGGTGTCCTGAGCCGCTGGATCTCGAACAAGGTCGTCGTTTCCGGTACCGCCGGTTACTACCTCCGCAAGAATCCGCAAGACCCGGTCGTCATCCACGTCCCGAACAATTTCCTGTGGGGCGCGGGCATCGGCCTGACGCCGAGCCCGTCGTGGCTCATCCACGGTGAGATCCTGGGTGACCACCCCGTGCGCGACAACGCGCTGCTCGAAACCCGGTTGATCGGTGAAGACGGCAGCGTAAGCACGGACAACAGCTTCGTGGACCGCCAGACGTCGTTCACGACCGGCGTGACCTGGTTCGCGAACAACGGCTTCTTCATCGGCGGGGAGATCAGGATGGACACGCCAAGGCCCGAGCGCATTGCCGCCTCCGAGTCTTCGCGGGCCGACTACCTCGACTACCACGTCCGCATTGGGTGGAGTCCGCGCCGTACGCCACCGCCGCCCCCGGTCGTGACGCCGCCGCCGCCCGCGCCGCCGGCCGCGCCGGTCGCGCCGCCCGCGCCGCCCCCGGCAAAGGTCGAGCCTCCGCCACCGGCGCCGCCGGTCAAGGTCTTCACCTTCGAAGACGTGCACTTCGACTTCGACCGCTACACCCTGCGCGCCGAAGCGCAGCGCGTGCTCGAGCAGGCCCTGGCGGCGATGAAAGAGAACCCGACGTTGCGGCTGACCGTCGAAGGTCACACCTGCAGCATCGGCACCTCGGAATACAACATGGCCCTCGGCGAACGCCGCTCGAACGCCGTGCGCGATTACCTGGTCCAGAACGGCATCAACGCCAGCCGTCTCGAATCGGTCAGCTTCGGCGAGGAACGGCCCAAGCACGACAACGCGCGTGAAGAGACTCGCCGGCTGAACCGCCGCGCGGCACTCGTCGTGCGCCTGGATGCGACGCCGCAGTAGCGCGGCACTCTTCATAACCGTCTCCGGGTGTGGCCCCCGTTATCCATCATTTGATGGGGCCACACCCGGGTTCGTTCAAGAGTTCCCGAGAGCGCGGTAAACTGCGTGCCGCGCCTATGAAGCAGATGGGAAACCTTCGGCAGGCGGTTACAAGGATTGTGCACTCCTCGACCGGGCTCATTCTCCGGCGCGATCGGCAAATCGGGAATACCGCCACCTTTTGTCTTCCACTTGATGGCATCCGACGTGCATAACACCGACGTCGGAGACGAGCATGAACCGCACCCAGACGACGCACGAACTCACCGATTTGGCTGCGCGGGCCCGCGCGGAGTTTCGCGAGATGCCGGGAATGTGTTTGACCACCGCCCAGGCGGCGCGCCTGTGGCAGCTCAGCCCTGACCAGGCCCAGAACCTGCTGCTCGAACTGGTGAAGGCAGGCATCCTCGTCCGCCCCGATGGGCAGCGCTATCGCCTGCCTTCCTCAGTCTAGCTCCTACCCCTTCGCCCGACGTTTCGCTGACCGGGCCAGCGCACCCACCCGCGCGGGTTCGCTGGTCGTCGTCCGCAGCTCATCCTCTTCCTCCTCCGCGTCGTCGGCGGTCGCGGCGTCGTTGATGCCGGCCTCGGCCATGGCCGACAGCGTCACATCGGCGGCTTTCTCCTCTTCGAGGGTCTCGGTCAGCAGTTGGGCGACCTCGGTCAACCCGAGCGCTTCGGCCCACGCGATCGAGGTACCGTAGGCGGCCATCTCGTAGTGTTCGGCACGCTGGCCGGCCGCGATGATGCACGCGTCCATGACCGCGCCTTCGAAGTCCTCCTGCAGGATGTCGCTGCCCTCTTCGATGATGCCGGCCATGCCGGCGCAGTGCTTGCCGCGGGGCTTCTCATCGAGCAGTTCGAACACCCGCTCCAGGCGCACCACCTGCCCCTGGGTTTCTTCGAGGTGGCTTTCGAGCGCCTCGCGCAGCTCGTCGCTGCTCGCCGCCTTCGCCAGCTTGGGCAACGCCTTGACCAGCTGCTTCTCGGCGTTGTACATGTCCCGAACCTCGTCCACCAGCGCATCTCTCAACGTGTTTCCTGCCATGTCACTCTCCTGATGTTGCCGCGCGAGCGCGCGTGTTTATGTCACCCGATGCGGACTCGCTGTGCAACGGCCGTACCGCCTGCGGCGGCGTCAATCGGAGAGCAGTTCGCGCAGTCCCTCGAGCGACTCCACGTGGTCCGCGATCGTTTTCACGATCATCAGCACCGGCACGGCAATGATGAGGCCGACCCCGCCCCACAGCCAGCCCCAGAACATGACCGCGACGAACACGGCGACCGCATTTACCTGAGCCGCCTGCCCGAGAAACAGCGGTGCGAGCAGAAACCCCTCCAGCCCGGTAATGGCTACCGACACGCTCGCCACCAGCATCACCATGCCGATCGACTGGAACTGGATCATCGCCGCCAGGGCGGAGGCGCCCATGATGAACGTGGGACCGGCGTACGGCACGACGTTAAGCAGCCCGGCGGCCACGCCCCACAATCCGGCATAGCGGACGCCCAGCCACCAGAATGCCAGCCATGTCAGCAGCCCTACAAGGACGCCGCTCCACGCCTGGTAGAACACGAAGCGGCCAATCTTCGCGTTGACCTCCTCGATCATCTGCAAGCTGATCTTTCTCTCGGACAACCGCGCGCCGCCGAGCTTGACGAACTTCATCTTGA
>JBEGVQ010000158.1:0-56913 GCA_041178345.1 Acidobacteriota bacterium
CCGCCACCGGCCAGGTAGGCCTTCACCAACTCCCGGCCGGTTCGGTCGAGCGTGCGCGTACCCAGGACGACCAGCGCCGCGTGCCTGACCATCTCGGCCGCCGTCCATTTCGAGAGGACACGGCCGTCGGCCACGGTCACGGCAAACTCACGTCCCTCGTCCGCCACCGACAAGGCGCGTTCGATATAAATGCCGCCAGTCGCGCCGGTCGGGTCGGCGACCAGCGTGGCAATGGCCACGGCGGGCGGCGGGTTGAGCGCCACGAGCCGAACGTTGTCAGCCTGATAGCCGGCGGCGTCGTCGATCACGACCTGCGCCTCAGCGGCGTCACCGAAGCCGCCACGCAGTTCGATATCGGCCGCCGCCTGGGGCGCCATGTTCGCAACCGCGCTGGCGACGGGTTTTCCCTCGACCATCAGCGTGACCGACGTCTTCGCCTCGTCCGGGCCGTAATTCTGGACGGTGGCCACCACCACGCGGTCGCGACGCGCAGCGGAAGTCACGGCGAGGTTACCGGCGGGCCGCGCGATCGGAATGACCTCAACGTCGATGCCGTCCGGAATGCCGCCTTCGTCATTGGCGTCCCATCCCACCTGCTGCAGGTCGGTCACGATCACCACGCGGCCGTCGCGCGCGCCAATCACCTCGCTCGCGGCCGCCAGGGCCGTGCGGTACCGGGTGCCGCCCGCGCCGACGGTCGCGCCGCTGATCGCCGCCCGTGCGGCGTCGCGGTCGGTGGTCGGCGGCAGGGCGACGGTCGCGGCGTCGGCGAATGTGATCACCGAGACAGCGTGCGAGGCGCGCGCCGATTCCACCGCTTGCGCCGCCGCCTGCTGCGCTCGCGCGAACTGGCCAGGCGCCGACAAGCTCAAGGACGTATCGAGCGCGATCACCGTCACCGGCGCCGATGGCGGCGCGGTCGCGCCGGCAACATACGGCCGCGCGAACGACACCGCCAGCAGCACCAGCGCCGCGACCCGCAGCGCCAGCAGGATCAACTCACGCAGTTGCCGGCGCCGATGGTGCTGCGCTGGTGCCCGCGTCAGCAGCTTGACCGACGGAAAGTCGATCACCACGTCGGTCTTGCGATGGAACAGGTGCAGCAGGACCGGTACCGCCGCCGCCAGCGCGCCAACCAGGAACAGCGGAGAGAGGAAGGACACGCCGAACATCACGGCATCCGGCGACGGGTCATCAGGTACGCCATCAATCCCAGTTCGAGCGGCTGCGAGGTGTCGAGCAGGCAGTAGTCGATGCCCACGAGCGACAACTCGCGCTTGTAATGCGCGATCATCGCCTGCATTCGGTCGAGGTAGTCCTTCCGGACGTTGGCCGGCACGGCCATGACTTCGGCCGCGGTTTCCATGTCCCGGAAGCGGGCTGTGTTCTCGAACGGGAACTTCAATTCGTCGGGATCGAGCACCTGGAACACCACCACGTCGGTCCCACGATAGCGGAAGTGCTTGAGGCCTTCGAGCACCTGATCCGGATCATCGAGCAGGTCCGACACCAATACGACCAACCCTCGGCGGCGCACCGCCGCGGCCAGGTCGTGCAGCGGCTTGGCTACGTTGGTGCGCGCGCCCAGCTTCAAACGCTCCAGCGCCAACAACACCGCCCGCAGATGGCCGGTGCGAGCGCTGGCCGGCACCAACGAGGCAATGCGGTCGTCGAAGGCGATCAAGCCGAAGGCGTCTCGCTGGCGATTCATCAGGTAGGCCAGCGCGCCGGCGAGGTACGACCCGTACTGCAGCTTCGTGATGCCGCCCGAGCCGTAACCCATCGAGGCGCTGACATCGAGCAGCAGGTGGCAGGCGAGGTTGGTTTCTTCTTCGTATTTCTTGACGAAGTGCCGGTCCGAGCGCGCGTAGACCTTCCAGTCGAGCGTGGCCAGGTCGTCGCCTGGCAGGTACTGCCGGTACTCGGCGAACTCGACGCTGAATCCCTTGTACGGACTGCGATGCAGCCCGGTCAGGAAGCCTTCGACGATCGTTCGCGCCTTCAGATCGATCGTGCCGAGACGAGCGACGATCGCCGGGTCGAGGAACCGTGCCTCGCCCATGGCCTACAACCCGCTGGCGGGCACCGGCACGGCATCCAGCAGCTGATCGACAATGCGGTCCGACGTGATGCCTTCGGCCTCGGCGTAGAAGTTCGGCAGCACGCGGTGCCGCAGAATCGGCTTGGCCAGCGCCTGGATGTCCTTCACCGACACGTGCACGCGGCCGTGCAGCAACGCCCGCGCCTTGGCGCCAATCACCAGCGCATGCGAGGCGCGCAGGCCGGCGCCCCACTTCACCCACTGGTCGATGAACGCGAGCTTCGCCCCGCGGCCGGGACGCGTGCTGTCGGCCAGCCGCACCGCGTAGCGCACGACCTCCTCGGCGACCAGCACCTGGCGGACGCAGTCCTGGATCGCGAGGATCTCGGCGCCATCGAGCACCCGCGACGGCTCGGCCTTCTTCGTGCTCGTCGTGTCGGTGACCACCTGCACCTCGTCGTCTTCCGACAGGTAGGTCATCACCACGTTGAACAGGAAGCGATCGAGCTGCGCCTCCGGCAAGGGATAGGTGCCTTCCAGTTCGATCGGGTTCTGCGTCGCCAGCACGAAGAACGGCCGCTCCAGCGGATAGGTGCGGCCGGCGGCCGTGACGTGATACTCCTGCATCGCCTCGAGCAGCGCGGCCTGGGTCTTGGGCGGGGTGCGGTTGATCTCGTCGGCCAGGATGATCTGCGCGAAGATCGGCCCGGGCACGAAGCGGAGCGCCCGGTGCCCGTTCTCTTCATCGAGGACCTCGGTGCCGGTGATGTCGGCCGGCATCAGGTCGGGCGTGAACTGGATGCGCTTGAACTTGAGGTCGAGGATCTGCGCGATCGTCTTGACCAGCAGCGTCTTGGCCAGGCCCGGCACACCGGTGATCAGGCAATGGCCGCCGCAAAACAGCGCCATCAGCACTTCATCGACCACGTCGTCCTGCCCGACAATGACCTTGCGCAGTTCGGTCAGGATTTTCTGCCGGCTCCCGGCGACGCGTTCCGCCAGGCCTTCGACCGCCACGTCCGTCGTCCGATTCATGAAACCTCAGTGTGTCAGCGAATAGATCACTTCATTGATGAGCATCTGGTAGGCCTGCGCGGTATGCCGGATGTAACCCTGGTATTCCTGCGCATTCGACCACTCCACTCCGTCGCCCATGTCGGTGTTCCAGTTGATCAACACCATGGGCCGGCCGGCGTCGTCGAGAATGCCGCGCAACCGGGCCACGAAGCCGCCCTTTTCCCAGGTCCGGCCGCTCAGAAACGAGCCGAGGCCGGGAATCTGCGGGTACTTGTCGAGGCGATAGAAGCAGCTGTAGATCGGGTGCGGCGGCGCAATCTCGACGACCTGTCGATCCGGAAACACGCGCTGCAACTGGCGCATCGTGAGGTCCCACTCGTAGGGCCCATGGAAATCGTCGAGCGTGAGCGTGCCCCCGCGCAGCAGGAACTCGCGCAGGATCACCACTTCCTTCTCGGTCAGCACCAGGTTGCTGGGCTCGACGATGTAGATCCAGGGGTACTCAAAGAGCTTCTCGTCTTCGAGCGTCAATACCTGCGGCTCGCCCACTTCGATGGCGGTCACCGACTTGATGCGGCGCGACAGATTCTGTTCGGCCGCCGGCGCGTCGATCGCCCACGGGTCGTCCCAGTACGCCAGCTGCGAATTGCGGGCGGCGCCCTCGCCCTGGTACGACCCGTACTTGATGCGCACGAAGGTCCAGGTCAGGCCCTGAAACTTGTCGCCGCCAATGACCGGGATCTGGGCGCTCACCTCGCCGGCGAGCCACACCGCGGCCACGAGCAGGGCGATGGCAGCCACCCGTCGCGGCTGGCGCATCAGCGGCTTCCTTGCGCCAGCTTGAGCAGCAGGTCCTGTGCCCGAGTGTAAGTCGGCGCCACCTCGAGAGCGGCGAGCGCCTGCTTCTTGGCCTCGTCGCGCTGCCCTGCCTCGGCCAGCGCTTCACCGAGGTCGGCGTGCGCGCTCGCGCGATCCAAAGGCTTGGCGGCCAGCGCGACACGGAACATCCGGATGGCGTCGTCCAGCCGCTTCGCTTCCAGGTCGAGACGGCCGAGCGTGGTATGCGCCGCGCCGTCGAACGGGTCGATGGCGACGACGCTCTTGAGTGCAACCTGTAAGCGGCTGCGATCGCGCGCGGGGTCGGCCAGCGTGGCCAATTGCCGGGCCGAGGCAAGATCGGTATTGCTCATGGCGGTCAGGGTTTCGAGGGCCGCCGCCGCGCGGGGCTTGTCGCCCTGCTTCGCGGCCACCGCCGCAATCAAGGCATTGGGGCTGTCTTCGCCGGTCACGTTGGGCACCAGCGCGGCCGCGCGCTCGAAGGCCGCGATCGCGGCGTCGGGATCGCTCGCGGCCAGTGCTTCACCGAGCGCCATCTGCGCGGTGTAGTTGTCCGGATTGGCTGACGCGATCGTCTTCACCTGCTCGAGCGGCGTCTCGGCGGTCAAGCCTTCGGGGACAGCCAGCGCGCGGCGCACGCCGGCGTACCGGCTTTCGAGGAACGCGTCGAAGCTGGCCTGCAGCGCGTCGAGATCGATGCCCAGGGCCTTCTTGATCGCCGTCTCCGTATCGGAGCCGTCGCCGTAAGCCGCCACCAGCGCGCGCAGCTTGGGCTGCCCGTAGACGTCAACGATGTGCTCGACGACGAGAGACGCCTGGTAGTAGGAGTACGAAATCTGCTCCGCGCTGCTGAAGCCGGAGTTCAGGTCGCGCAGGCTGATCAGCTTGCCCTTGTCCATGGCGCGGGCGAACGGGATGTCCATTTCCCGTCCCCATTCCTTGCGCGCGCGCCGTTCTTCGTAGACCGACGCCCCCTCGCTCAGCCACCGCGGCAGGCGGTTGTTCGACAGCTGCAACGTAATGACGTGCGCCATCTCGTGCCACAGCGTTTCGGCCCAGTTAAAGGTCCCGGGGTCGCGCGCCTTCGGCGAGTCGATGGTGACGACGCGGCCGAAACAGGCGCCGAGCGCGCCAATCATGCCCGGCAGGCCCAGCGTGCGCACCGCGAAGTCGTCGTGATTCGGGAACATCTCGATCAGGATGGGCCCCTTCGGCGTGAACTCCCACCGCTTGGTGAGGGCCTCCAGCGACTCTTTGGCGAGCTGCGGCACGTACTGCCGCAGCACGGCCTGCTCATCCGGATGCAGGCGAATCACCATGTCGCCTTCGTGAATGGTGTCGAAGGGCTCGAGCGTGTCGAGCAGCTGCAGCAGGTTGTAGGTGACCACGTTCCACGGGTCCACCTTGAAGGCGGTTTCGAGCGCGCGCCGGGCGTTGCGCTCGTCGCCGGTGCGCATCAGGTGCGCGCCCAGGTCGGCGTACGATTTCGGATTGGCTTGATCGAGCGCAATGCCCTTGCGCACGTGCTCGACCGCTTCGTCGAAGCGGTAGTAGTGCGCGGTGATCGATCCGACGACCCGGTGAACCTCGCCGTAGGTGGGATGAATCGCCAGGGCTGCGGCGACCGCCGCGGCGTAGTCGGCGGTGCGGCCGTCCACGTATGCCAGCGCCGCCTGCATCGACAGCGCCTCGAGGTGTTTCGGATTGACCGAGAGCACCTGGTCGATCGACTTCAGCGCGTCCTTCTTCTTGTCCTGATAAATCGCCATCTCGGCGACGAACAGGTGCGCGCCCGGATCAACCGGGTTCTGCTTGAGAGCCTGCTGCGCGAGTCCGACCGCCTGGGGCGGATTCTGGTCGGCCACCGCGCGGGCCAGGCCGACCAGCGCCGGGCCGTAATCAGGACTGGCCTTCAGCGCCTCCTGAAACGAACGGGCGGCGTCTTTGTTGTTGTACTTTTCGACGAACAGGTCGCCCCACTCGGTGTTAATCACCGGGTCATTGGGGGCCATGCCGTCGGCATCACGGAAGAACGCGTTGGCATCGTCGAAACGGCCCAGGGCGCGGGCGGCCCGGGCGGCGCGCAGGTAGTCGCGGGCAGTGGGACTGCGTTGCTGGCCGAGCATGACTACCTGGAGGGTGCGGCGTGCTTCGTTGCGGCGGCCCACCAGCTGGTGCAGCAAGCCCGTTTCGAGCGCGGCATCGCCGGCCGGGTTGGCCGCGGCAAACGGTTGCAGTACCGCCTCGCCGCGCGCGTAGTCGCCGCGCGCGGCGATAGCCTTGGCCCGCAACACCGCGAGCTGTTCGTCCTTGGGAAAGGCCTCGGCGAACTTCTCGATCTCATCGAGACGGCCGGCGCGCCACGACTGTTCGGCGCTGGTTCGCGCAGCGGCCACCGCCGGCGATTGCTCGGCCGTCACGAACGGCGCGAGACCAATCGTGAGGACGACCGGACCCAGGAGCAACCAGAGACGGCGAGACATGGTCTGGGGTCGAGTATAGCCTCGGCGCATGTGATTTGGACGCCGGAACCGCCACGCCGGCCGGCGCCGTGCGAGTGAGGATGGGAATGCGTTTACGATGGTGGGGATGAAGCCCGGCCCAACCCGTCCCGCGCGTCAGGCTGTCGATGCCGACAGCACCGAGGCCGTTGATCAGTTCATGGCGAAGCTCGACCATCCACACAAGGACGCGGTCCAGGCGATCCGCCGCATCATCTGCGGCGCCGATCCGGCCATTGCCGAGGGAATGAAGCGGAACGCGCCGAGCTTCCGGACCACGGGGTACTTCGCCACCACCCAGCTGCGCACGAAGGACGGCATCGGCTTCGTCATGCACCGTGGCGCGAAGGTCCGCGACGTCCCGGCGTTTCAGCTCGAAGATCCGCTGGGCCTGCTCAAGTGGCTGGCGAAAGATCGCGCGTCGATGAACTTCGCCGGAATCGAGGACGTGAAGGCGCACGAGGACGCGATACAGGCGATCGTGCGCCAGTGGATTGCGGCCCTCTAGCCCCGGTAGTGGGACGGCGGACCTGAGGGGGCTGCCACGCTCGCGGTCAGGGACACAATCGCGGCGGCCAGGGTCACCGGATCCACGGGCTTGGCGAGATGGAGGTCGAAGCCCGATTCCAGCGAGCGGAGACGGTCGTCGGCCCGGCCGAACGCAGACATCGCGATGGCGGGCAGGGCCCCGTGACACGCGCGGACGCGACCGATAAACTCGTAACCGTCCATCGCCGGCATGCCGATGTCAGTCAGCAGGACATCAGGCAGTGCCTGGGACAGCATGGCCAGGGCTTCGCTCGCCGAGCCGGCCGTGGTCACGCTGGCTCCGTATTCTCCGAGCAGACGCACGGTGAGCTCCCGAGCGTCGGCGTCGTCATCGACCGCCAGCACCCTGATGCCGGTGAGATCCGCCGTTCGCTCGCCCGGCGGCGGCCCCGTCGTGAGGGCGCGGCCCTGCCCGGACGGACCGCTGGCCGGCAGGAGTATCGTGAACGTTGCGCCCCGCCCGGCTCCGGCGCTGGCGGCGGTAACGGTACCACCGTGGAGTTCAACCAGGTGCTTCACGATCGTCAGTCCGAGGCCGAGTCCGCCGTGCTTGCGCGTCCGTGAGCTGTCGGCCTGCTGGAAGCGGTCGAATACCAGGGGCAGGAGGTCGCCGGCAATCCCTTCGCCGTGATCGACGACGACAATCTGCACGGCGTCTTCGCGCGAAGCGGTAGACACCCTGACGCCGCCGCCAGGCGCGGAAAATTTGATCGCGTTGGACAGTAAGTTGGCGATCACCTGCTCCAGCCGGATGGGATCGCCCAGCAGCGTGGAACCCGGCCCGGGGTCGAAGTTGACCGTGACGGTGACCTGTTTCGCCGCCGCGGCGGCGGTCAGTCCCTGCACCGCGGCTTCGACGAGCGGCCGGATCGGGACCGGTTCGAGCGCCAGCCGCAGCTTGCCGGAGACGATCCCGCTGATGTCGAGCAGGTCGTCGACCAGCCGGGTTTGGAGGCGGACACCTCGTTCGATCGCCTGGGCGGCCTTGGCACGGTCCCCGGCGTCAAGTACCGGCATCTTCAGCACCTGAGACCAGCCCATGAGGCTGTTCAGGGGCGTGCGAAGTTCGTGCGATACCACGGCGATGAAGTCGTCTTTCGTCCGTACGGCCCGTTCCGCCTGCGTGCGGGCTTCGCGTTCCCGCTCGAGCATGGCGGCCTCCCCCGCCGCCAACAGGGCGGCCGACCCCTCGACCGATCGAGAGACCGTCAGGATCAGCGACACCAGCACGACGATGGTGGCCAGGGCGACGCCCGCAAAGGCCAGTGGCGGTTCCACGGCGTCGGCGCGCTGCGCGACCACGCCGGCCCAACCGAGCACCGCCGGAACGACGACGGCGATAGGCATCAAGCGGCGGGCCAGCGCGCCGCCGGGCCCAGGCGCGAGGATCATGCTGGCAGGTTGATGCGCAAGTGACAAGGCGAGGACGGCCCAACCAAGGCTGTTCAGAATCAGCGCGGCCTGGGCGGCGATTCCCGTCAGCGTGGCGACATCGAACAGCTCAGTCGCGCCATAGGCGTAGCCCACCAGTGACAGTGACGACACCAGCACGACGAACAAACCCAGGGTTCGCGCCACCCGGGTCGTCCATGCCGTCACATGCGCCAGGGCCAGGAGGGCCAGGCCGAGCGCGAGAAACGAGGTCGATGACGGCATGCCCATGCGATTGGGCGCGGCGGTCGCCCGGGCCCCCACTGCTTCATCGAACAGCGCGGTGTCGAGGCCGAGATTCCATCCGAAGGTGTGTTGAGAAAGCGTCGCAGCAGCAACCACCACGACAAATATCGCGAGACCGTCCGCCGCGGCGGTCCGGCCTCGGCTGGGCCGCCCACTCAAGAGCAAGATTGCCCCACCCGCCGCGATCGCGCACAAGGCGGGGTTGGTCTTGATCGTGATGCCGTACCCGAACCAGTCGATCAGCCGCGGCACCGCGAAGACCCACCCCAGCAGCGAGACCACCCCGCCCACCAGTCCGACCCCGCCGGCAAACTGGATCTGCAGGCGCAACGCTCGTTGAACTACGGGGGGGACCAAGATCGGCGCATCGCTTGGCATTAACGAAGGCTCCTGATGGCAACAGTATATGGCAGGGCCCACAGACGGGCCCGAGACTCTCGTGACCCGCGCAGGGCGGCAGTGACCATCAATACAGCGGGCGCCAGGTAAAGAACATCACGGCGACAAAGCCCTGCAGGCACGCGAAGGCGGCGATCCAGGCGGTGCGGTGTCGCTCGGGAATGGCGCCGCCCAGCCACAAGAAGGCCGGGAACAACACCGCGGTGACGCGGCCCATCGACAGCATCCCGCCCGCCGCCATCGGCGGCAGCAGGTTGACGAGCAGCAGCACCGCATAGGGCAGGCCGAAGCGGCGATAGACCGGCCACACGGCGGCCAACATGAACACCACCCCGGACAGGTAGAACAGGTCGATGGCCTGCGTGGACACGTAGTTATAGAGGCCGTTGTTGGCCACGAAATCGACGCGATCCGAGACCAGCGTGTCGAGGCTGCGATAGACCCGCCCCCACGCGGCGTTCTGCAGCGTCCACTTGAACGGGTTGCCAGTGAGCTGATAGATGAAGGCCGAGTACGCGAGCATGCCGAAGCCCGGCGCCGCGGCCGACAGCAGGCGCTGGCCAATCGGCAGCCAGCCCGCCGGCGGCGGGATCGGGCGAGAGCGCGCGGCATTCCACATCGGCGCCACCGCCATCAGGCCCAGCGCGATCGAGAGGAAGGCGCCGTTGGGCCGCGTCAGGCCGCACGCGAAGCCCCAGGCGGCGGCACGCCCCAGCTGGCCGTGGCGAAAGTGATAGACCGCTGCCACCACCGTCAGCAGGAACAAGGCCTCGGTGTAGGCGGCACTGAAGAACACGGCGAAGGGATAGGCGGCCAGCAGCATGACCGCCGTGGCGGCGGCCGCATCGTCGCGCAGTTCGTCGCGCGCCAGTCGCAGGAAGTAGCCCAGCGCCAGAAAGAACGCGACTAGCGAGATAGCCACGCCGGTCCATAGCGGTTGGTGGCCGAACACCGCCGACAGGTAGCGCACGGCCATCGGGTACGCCGGAAAGAAGGCGATATTCTGCTGGAGATCCGCGCGGGCATTCGGATCGAAGCGATACCCTTCCATGGCAATGCTCAGATACCAGCCGGTATCCCACCGCGCCGGCAAGTCGAGGAGGTCGTTCTGGTAAATATGCCAGCGCGACGTGGCCTCTGGGGGAAAACCAATCAGGACCACCGCCAGAAATCCCACCACCAGCACGCCGCCGCGCGTCGCGAGGTGAATGGGCAATACGGTCCTCGTCACCGGATCCCGCCACCAGCGGACAATCGCTTGCCCCACCCGTTGTGGCAGCGGCAGTTGCCGCACCATCGCGTGGCGGACGATCATCGCCACGGCGCTCCACAGCGCGGGACGCCACCAGTCGGTGACCGACAACCGCACCTCGAACACGGTGACCCGGAAACCGCCGCCAATGATGACCGCGAGCGCGACGATGGCCATCACGACGGCGACCAGGTCGAGCGCCGTCGCCCACTTGGGCAATTTCACGCTGCTTATTGTAGTCCGCCTTCGCCAAGGCTTCGGCGCGACGCGCCGGCGGTGAACCGCGTCATCGAAGGCGGCCGAGCGCCCGGTCTTCGACCCGGATGCGGGCGCGCATCAGCATGCCGAACGCCAGCGTGGCCAGCACACCCGTGATCGGCGCGCCGACAATCATCGCCACGCTGACCAACTCCCCCACCACGGCCACGTAGTTCGGGTGGGCGATGAGGCGGTAGGGGCCGGTGGTTACGAGCGGCACGCCGGGCAGAATCAACACGCGGTAACTCCAGCGCGGGCCAAGCGACGAGATGGCCCACACCTTGAGTGCCTTCGCGAGCCCGAACAGCACCAACCCGCCGGCCAGGATGGCGTCGGGACTGGGCCCGGCGATGGCGCCTTCGACGGCCATGGCCACAAACGAGAGTGGATAGACCCAGCGCATGGTGGCAATGACATCGCCCGGCGGCTCGACCGCGCCTTTCGCGCGCAGCTGGCGCTCATTGAACGTGGACAGCACCAGCTCGCCGGCCATCATCAACAACGCGGCCACGACGGTCAGGACGGCAATGGCAAAGGCTTGATTGGTCATCACTCGCTGATGTGGCGTCCGGCTTCTCGACCACCGTAGCCTTGGCGAAGGTGGTCAGCCGGACCAGTCCCACAGTCCCCAGCGTAGCGGATGACAGCCTGGAACACCGCCGGCATCACGCGAGCCGCGAGCGCGGCGGTCGTCACGCCTTGGGGATACGTCACGAGTGACCGGAGGGTGCGGTTGAACCGCCACTTGGCGGCGAACGCGGTGCGGCGGCGCCGGGCCAGCTCGACGTGGGCGGTCAGCGGGGAGAGTCTGCCGGCCAGGACTTCCAGGGCGACGGCCGCGGCCAGTTCCGCGCCGGCCAGGGCCAGGCGGAGGCCATCACCAGTCATCGGGTCAATAAAGCCGGCCGCATCGCCGGCCAGCAAGAGGCCCGGTTCGCCCGCGGCATCAGCATCGACGGCCATGGGCCCCAGCATGACCGGCTCACCCGCGGGCCGCGCCGCCGCAAAGCGATCGCGGAGTCCGGGATCGGCGTCGAGCCGCAAACGAATCAGGTCCCTGGGCGATCCGAACGGCGGGTCGCCGGCCGCGTGGGGCATCACCACGCACACGTTGGTCAGCCCGCCGGGCACCGGTGCGACCCCAAGGTAGTGGTCCGCGCGCACGTGCATCTCGCCAACGGTGCTGCCCCCGGCGACATCGGTGAAATAGCCGCCGATGGCCCACCGCCGTGGCCGTGCCGGCTGGCGCGCAAGGCCGCGCGTGAACGCGAGCGTCGAGCGGCGGCCGTCGGCGGCGATCACCACGCGGCCCGGATGTGTCGCCGCGGCGCCACTGTCGCGAGCCACCATCACGCCGCTGACCCGCCCCTCGACGACGTGGGCGCCCTTGATGGCGGCGCCCTCCTCGACCTGTGCGCCCGCCGCGGCCGCCGCGCGAAGCAACCACTCATCGAAGACGCTGCGCGTCACGGCGCGCCCGGTGATGCCGCCGCCGTACACCCCGCGGACCGCGACGCCACCAGGGCCGGTGATCAGCATGCCGTGAATGTCATGGCTCTTCGCCACGAGCGGCGCCGTCTCGACATGGCGCGCCAGCACCGCCAGTGCGCCGGGGTTCAACGTGTCGCCACACAGCTTGTGCCGCGGAAAGCGCGCCCTCTCGAACACGCGGACGCGGGCGCCGGCCCGCGCGAGGATCAGTGCCGCGAACGCGCCGGCGGGGCCGCCGCCGGCAATCACCACGTCATCCATGGGAACGGCCGAGGACCAGGGCGCTGTTCTTCGAGCCGAAGCCGAGGCAGTTGCAGAGCGCCGCCTCGGGTTGCGCGGCGCGACCCTGGTTGGGGATGAAATCGAGATCGCAGGCCGGATCGGGATCGGTGAGGTTGATCGTCGGCGGCAGGAAGCCGCGCGACAACGCCAGGGCGGTGGCCACCACGCCGGCGGCGCCGCTGGCGCCCTGCGGGTGGCCGATCATCGACTTGGTAGACGAACCCGGGATGCGATCGGCCGCGCCGCCGAAGGCCAGGCGCGTGCAGCGCGCCTCGATGGTGTCGTTCAACTGTGTCGAGGTGCCGTGGTAATTGATGTAGCCGATGTCGGCGGGTTGCCGTCCGGCGCGGGCGATCGCCGTGCGCATGCAGCGCACAATCTGCTCGCCGTCCGGATCCATCTGAACGCGGTGGTACGCGTCGCAGGTCGAGGCATAGCCATCGATGGTCGCGTAGACCGCGGCGCCGCGCGCCCGGGCACGGTCCTCCAGTTCCAGGGTCAGCATCCACGCGCCCTCGCCGAGGACGAAGCCGTCGCGTCCGCGATCGAACGGCCGCGACGCCTCGGCGCCGCGATCGTTGTAATGGGTCGAGACCGCGCGCATGCGCGAGAAGCCGAACATCATGCCCGGCAGCACGCAGCCATCGGTGCCGCCCGACAGCAGCACGTCACACTCGCCCTGGCGCAGCAGCATGCACGCGTAGCCCAGCGCATCGGTGGAACTGGTGCAGCCGGTGGACAGGACATGGCTGATGCCGCGCACCCCGAGCGCGATCGAGATCTCGCTCGAGACCATGCCGCAAATGCCGAGGGCAATCGCGTAGGGCGTCACGTTCTTGCCGCCGGTGGTGAAGAAATCCTGGTACTGCCGCTCGCCGACGTCGATGCCGCCGCCACCACTGCCGATGATCACGCCGGCGTTCGCCTCGCCGAAGGCCAGACCGGCGTCATTCCAGGCTTCGCGAGCCGCGATCACCCCGAACAACGCCGCCCGGGAGTACCGCTTCGGATCAGCGTGCGAGTCCCTGCCGCCGGTTTCGCCCGTGAGCGGCTGGGCGGCCGTGATGTCGAGGGGCGGCACCGGCGCCGCCACCTTGCAGGGATAGGTCGAGACGTCGAACTCGGTGATCGCGCGCGTGCCGCTCCGCCCATGGCGAATGGCGTCCCAATATGCTTCGCGGCCGGCGCCAAACGCCGAGACCGCTCCGATGCCCGTAATGGCGACTCGTTGGCTCACAGGTTCTCAGGGGTCAGACCCCGGCGGATGAGCGGGCCGGGATCTGCCCCCTATAATAGTGCGTGCGAACGGCATTTGCCTGGATCGGCGCGCTGCTATTCGCGGTGTCACTGGCGTTGGGCGCGCTGGTCTACGGAATCCGCCTCGGTGTGCCCGCGCCGCCTGAGGACCCGCTGTGGCCGGCCGTGGCCATCAATGTTGGGCTGTTCGCGGTGTTCGCGCTTCATCACAGCCTGCTGGCGCGGACCGGCGCCAAGGCGTGGGTCTCTCGCCGAATTCCGGCAGAGCTCGAGCGCAGCGTTTACGTGTGGGTGGCCAGCTTGTTGTTCATCGCCGTCTGCTGGCTCTGGCAACCCCTGCCTGGCGTGGCGTGGACCTTGAGCGGCGCATGGCGCTCGGTCATGTGGCTGGTGGTGCTGACCGGCGCCGCCATGACGGGGCGCGCCGCGAGCGCAATCGGGGTGTGGGAACTGGCGGGCGTTCGCGCGCCGGCGCCGGACCGCCCGGTCGTGTTCACGACCACCGGGGTCTTCGGCGTCGTCCGGCATCCCATCTACCTGGCGTGGATCCTGATGGTGTTCGCGGTCCACCCCATGACCAACAGCCGGCTGCTGTTCGCGGTGATCAGCACGGTCTACCTGGTCGTGGCCATTCCGCTGGAAGAGGCGTCGCTGGTGGAAACATTCGGCGACAGGTACCGTGCCTACCAGCAGCAGGTGCGTTGGCGCCTGCTGCCCGGCATCTGGTAGACCGCAGATCCGATCAATCAATCGGTGTCTAATCTGTGGCTGTATTTCATCCGTGGCCTAGCCACGCCAGCCCTTGGTGGGCCGCGTGAAGCGTGCCGGCAGCGCGGCGCGGGTGGTCGCGTCCATCGGCTTCGCCGGCGCGGCGGCCGCCTCGCCCTCCTCGGTCTCGACGTCCTTCGGCAGGCCGTCGATTTGATCCAGGAACATCATCGAGTGCAGCGACGGGATCTCGAACTTCTTGCCGCACGTCTTGCACGTCACCTCATCGTCCAGGCGCAGCAGGTGATCGCGCAACTTGTCGAACTTCTTGCGATCGTCGGCGTTCTGCGGCGCCCCCTTCTTCGTGCGGCGCACCCAGCGAATGGTGTAGTCGTTGGTGCGCTTGCAGCGCGGGCACGGGTACTTGGCCGGGCGAGACTCGGGCTTCTCGCTGAAGAAGGCGCGTTCGTCAAAGCTCACCCCCGGATTGTATCCCGTATGATCGGGGGCTGGTGACAGTCGCCTTCTACATCTCGGGCCACGGCTTTGGCCATGCCTCCCGGTCGATCGAGGTCATCAATGCCCTGATCGACCGCCACCCAGGCGGGCGCGTGTTCATCCGCTCCGCGGTGGCGCCCTGGCTCGTCAGCCGCACGGCGCGGCCGGGGGTCGTGCTCGAACCCGTCGCAACCGACACCGGCGTCATCCAACTCGACAGCCTCAACCTGGACGAAGCCGCGACGCTGCGCCGCGCGCGAGCGTTCATGGCCACGTTCCCGGCGCGCGTCGCGAGCGAAGTAGCATGGCTGAAGCAGGCTGGCGTGACGGCCGTCGTCGCCGATATCCCGGCGCTGGGCATCGCCGCGGCGCACGCGGCCGGCGTGCCGGGCATTGCCCTTGGCAACTTCACCTGGGACTGGATCTATTCCGGCTACGCCGGGAGCGCCGGCCTGGCCGAGGCGATTGGGGCGGTGTACCGGCACACCACGCTGGCGCTGCGGCTTCCCATGTGGGGCGGGTTCGCCACCATGCCGGCGGTGCTCGACGTGCCGTTTATCGCGCGGCGGTCGTCACGCGAGCCGGCGGAGGTCCGCCGCCGGCTGGGGCTGCCCGCGGACGAGCACCTGGCCCTGGTCTCGTTTGGCGGCTACGGCGTGGAGGGGTTGAACGTCGCGGCACTGCGACAACTGGCCGGCTACCGGGCGCTGCTGCCGGGAGATGTCGACGAGGCCGCGATGTCCGCCCAGGGCCTGCGCTACGAAGACCTCGTGCGCGCGGTTGATGTCGTCGTCAGCAAGCCCGGCTACGGCATCGTGTCCGAATGCCTGGCCAACGACACCGCCCTGCTCTACACGTCGCGTGGGCACTTCGTCGAGTACGACGTGCTCGTCGCCGCCATGCCGCGATTCCTGCGGGCCGCGTTCATCGGCCAGGCCGACTTGTTGGCCGGCCACTGGCGCGCGCACCTTGATGCGCTGCTGGCGCAGCCGGCGCCCCCCGAGCAACCGCCGGTCAACGGCGCCGAGGTGGCGGCGTCACGAATCCTGGAGCTCGCGCAGCACGATGAATAGCCCGTCGGACTCGGCCACGCGCCGTTCGCGATCGAAGAGCATGGCCCGCACGTAGACCTTCCGCCCGTCCACCCGCTCGATCCGCGACTCGACCCGCGTCTCGGTCTCGAGCTTCACCATCTCGAGGAACGACACCGCGATCTTCGCCGCGACGGTCCGGTGGCCATTCATCCAGCACGCGCCGCCCATGGCTTCGTCGAGCACCGCCGCCATGGCGCCGCCGTGTACGTGCCCGGGCGGTCCCTGCGTCTCGCGGCCAAACCACGCTTTCGCGTACAACACGCCCGCCTCCGGCCCACGAAAATAGGCGATGCGCACGCTGTTGCCAGACGGGTTGGCGACGAGAAACGAGTGGGGGTCCAGAGACGGAAACGGCTGGACGGGTGTCCAGCCGGTTTCGGGAACCGCGAGCGGTGGTAACACTGACTCTTAGTCTTTGACGACCGTGATCAGCGTCCACATTTTCGGGATGTTGACCTTCTCGATCGAGAACGGCTTCAGCTCGGCCTGCTCGATGAACCCCGGCAGGTCCAGGTCGGCGGTGAAGCCGATGTGCACCGTCATCGGTGAGATGGCGCGTTCGATCCATCCCATCAGCCGATTGGCGCTCTTGAAGTGGTTGAGGATGATGACGCGGCCGCCGGGCCGGCACACGCGATACATCTCGCGCGCCACCTTCACCGGTTCAGGCACCACACTGATCACGTACGGGGCGTAGACGACGTCGAACGAGTTGTCGGCGAACTTGAGCTGGGTCGCGTCCATCTCGGCCAGGTCGCAGTGGTGCAGCCCCTTCTCGTCGATCCGGCCCTGAGCCTTGGCGAGCATCTTGCTCGACAGGTCAATGCCGGTGATGCGGCAGTTGCGCGGATACAAGGCGAGGTTGATGCCGGTACCGACGCCCACTTCGAGCACGTGGGTACCGGCCCGAAGCGCCATTTTCTCCATGGCCTCGAGCCGGCCGGGATGAAGCGTCGGGCCGTACGTGTAGTCGTACGCCGCGGCAATGCCTTGATAGACCTTCTCGACAAAATCGGTCTCGACTGTGGTGACCGACAGGGCCCTGGTGGCCGCATCGCCCGAACGCCGCGTTTCTGCGTCAAATAGGCCCATGTTTTTAACAGTCTCCGAAGGAACCGGACTATACCACGTCAAGCACGTCGAGAGCGGCGTCCAGCCGGCCTGACGGCGTTGAGATCTGCACCCCCGCCGCCATCCCCTTGATGGCTGCCACGAGTTCTCGCGCCACTTCTACGCCTTCGGCGGCCGCGCTTTCGGCGCTGGCCGTGCGGCGCATCCGTTCGACGATCGCATCGGGCACCGTTACGCCGGGCACTTCATTCGCCATGAACTCGGCGTTCAGCGCGCTTTCGAAGGGCCAGATGCCGACAATGACCGGCACGCCGAGTGGTGTCACGCGGGCCAGGAACCGTTCAAAAGTGGACACATCAAACACCGGTCTCGTCACCACGAATTCCGCGCCGGCCTCGACCTTGAACTCCAGCCGCCGCATTTCCTGATCGAGATCGCGCGACGGGTTGACCATCACGCCAGTATGGAACGAGGTCGGCTCGCCGATCGACTGGCCGCCGATGTCGAGCCCGTGGTTGAGCCGCGTGATCACGTTGGTAAGCCCGATCGAATCAACGTCGAACACGGCGGTCGCGTCGGGGATGTCGCCCAGGCTGCGCACGTCACCGGTGATGCCGAGCAGGTTGCGCACGCCCATGGCATGCGCGCCGAGCAGGTCTGACTGGATGCCCAGCAGGTTGCGATCGCGACAGGAGTACTGCAGCAGCACTTCCACGGCCGTGTGCTGCTGCACCAGCACCGCCAGCGACAACGCGCTCATGCGCGCGCCCGAGCGTGGGCCGTCGGGAATGGTCACGACATCGACACCGCGGCTGGCCAGGCGCGCCGCGTCGGCCAGCGCCGCGTGGGCGGCGTGCCCGCGAGGCGGCACCAGTTCGATGGCGCGGATGAACCCGCCGTTGGCCAGCTTGCGGCCCATGCTCGACTTCGCTTCGCGCGGCAGGGCCGGGCGCGCGTTCGGCTGGCTTGCGACCGGCGTGCGCACCTCGGCGGTCCCGGCGTGCCGGGCCAGCCCCGGGGCCATCGACTTCGCCGCCAGTGCAATCTGGCGAATGTGCTCGGGGGTCGTGCCGCAGCAGCCGCCCACCAGCCGCACGCCCGAGGCGATGAACCGGCGCGCGTACGACGCCATGTATTCGGGCGAGCACAGGTACAGGTTGCGGCCCTCGATATCGCGGGGCCGGCCGGCGTTGGGCTGCGCCGACAGCCAGACATCGGTGATGTCGCTGATGCGCTCGATGGTCTCGAGCATCGGCGCTGGGCCGACGCTGCAATTGACCCCGACGATGCTCGCGCCGCGCGCGATCAGCTCGGGCGCGAACTGTTCGGGCGGCGCGCCGTCGAGGCTGGCGCCGTCTTCCTCGGTGGTCATCTGCGCGACGATCGGCAGGTCGCACACGCTGCGCACCGCCGCGATCGCGGCGCCAATCTCGTTCAGGTCGCGAAAGGTCTCGAGAATGAAGAGCTCGACGCGACCATCGGCCAGCGCCTGGGCCTGTTCCCGGAACATCGCCTCGGCTTCGTCCACGCCGGTCTTGCCCCATGGCTCAATGCGCACGCCGAGCGGGCCGATGGCCCCGGCGACGTAGGCGGGCTGTCCCGCCTTCTCGACCGCGCGCCGCGCCAGCGTCGCGCCGGCTAAGTTGATCTCGCGCACCTGATCGCCCAGGCCAAAGCCGCGCAGCTTCATGCGGTTGGCGCCAAAGGTGTTGGTCTCGATGACGTCGGCGCCGGCCTTCAGATAGTCGGCGTGGACATCGACGACCATGTCGGGCTGGGTCTGGTTGAGCGACTCGAAGCAGCGGTTGATGAACACGCCCTTGGCGTACAGCATGGTGCCCATCGCGCCATCGCACACGAGCACACGTTCATCGAGTGCAGTTAAGAACGGTTTCACTGGAGGCAACACTGACACAGACGGCAATCACCCGGACCGGGGTCGCGCCACGCCAGCCGGCGGCCGGCGGCCGGCTACCGCACCGGCATGGGCGCTTTCTGATCGGCCGCGGCGGGCACCAGCAGCTCGGTCTTGTCCCACACGAAGTCGTCTTTGCTGTAGACGGCCAACTCGTAGTCCTTGCCCATGAAGATCGCCGCCACCGGGCAGGCTTCTTCGCAGTACCCGCAGAAAATGCAGCGCGTCTTGTGGATCTGGTAGGTCGACGCATAGCGCGGGCCCGCCATCACCGTGCCGTCGTTCTCGGCCGCCTCGAGGTAGATCGCGTCGGCCGGGCAGGCCACCGCGCACAGCCCGCAGGCCACGCACTTCTCGAGGCCAGCCTCGTCGCGCATCAGGACCTGCTTGCCGCGGTACCGCGGAAACATCGGGACCTTTTGCTCGGGATAGTTCACCGTGATGGGACGGCGGAACAGGTGCTTGAAGGTGAGGGCAAAGCCTTTCGCGAGCGGTCCGATCATAGAAGGAAATGATACCATTTCGTCTGCCGGCGTTCGCCAGGATAGTGCGGCAGCGCCGGCGGACGCCCGCCGTTGCGGCCGACGGCCGCAACGGCGGGCGGACCAGCATGCTGCAAGAACCCAGATTCCTCTCCGCCACGCAGTTCCTGTTGACGACGCTGGTCGTCAAGCTCGCAGCCATGGCCGCGCTGGCGACCATGCTCGCCCGTTACCGGCGGTTTCGCCACATCCTGATCTTCGAACAGCGCAACTGGCCCGACCGGCTGGTGTTTGCCCTGGGCCTGGGGTTGCCGCTGACGGCCGGGGTCGCCGCTCGCGTGCTGCTCAACTACGACGCCGCCGACCTGATGCTCGAAGGCGCCTTTCTCGCCGGGCTGATCGCCGGGCCCTACACCGGCGCGCTGGTCGGTCTGGCCATTGCCCTGCCGGCGCTGGCCGCCGGGGAGTACGCGGCGCCGTTCTTCGCCGTCGGGTGCGGCTTTGCCGGTGGCGGGTTGCGCGAGGCGTGCCCCAAGGAAGAGATTTGGAGCTTCTCGCCGTTTGAGCTGCTGAGCATGCCGCGCCGCGTCTGGAACATGATCCGCCGCCTCGAGGTGAACTGGCCGGTGGTGCTGCTACTGGCCATCCTCAGCCTCGAAACCCTGCGGCAGGCCGTCGGCGCGCGCTACTCGGCACGCCTGTTCGTGCTGTCGAGCCCCTCGGCCTGGATCACCCTGGTCGTCTACCTCGCCACGATCATCATCGTGTCCACGCCGATCAAGATCTGGAACAACGCCCGCATCGAGCATCGCCTGCAGGAGCAGGAGAAACTGCTGCTGGCCGCCAAGGTCGAGGCCCTCAAGAGCCAGATCAATCCGCATTTCCTGTTCAACACGCTGGCGTCGGTCTCGTCGCTGATCCGCCTGCAGCCCGAAACCGCGCGCGCGGTGATCCAGAAGCTGTCGAGCCTGCTCCGCAAGCTGATGGCCAACCAGGTGCAGTTCGTCACGCTGCGCGAAGAGCTGGCCGCGATCGACGAATATCTCGACATCGAGGTGATCCGGTTCGGGCCGCGGCTCGCGGTGCGCAAGGCGGTCGCGCCCGACACGCTCGACATCATCATTCCCAGCCTGCTGCTGCAGCCGCTCGTCGAAAACTGCATCAAGCACGGATTCGCCCGCAAGGTGGGGCCCGGCACCATCACCATCCGCAGTTGGCGCGAGGACCGCCAGGTGTTCATCGAGGTCGCCGACGATGGGCTGGGCATTTCCGACGAGCGTCTCGTGAACGCGCTGTCGAGCGGCATCGGCCTGAGCAACGTCAACGAGCGCCTGCGCGTGCTCTACGGCGCGATGGGCCACCTCGAGCTGACCGGCTCGCCCGGGCGCGGGGCCTGCGCCCGCGTCCGGATCCCGCTCGACCTCGCCGACGAGAGAATCACCGCATGAGCCCGCTCGCCCCCCTGACCGCCGTCGTGGCGGACGATGAACAGCTGGCCCGTGACGAGTTGTGCTTCCTGCTGAGCCAGCTGGGGACGGTCGCGGTCGTCGCCCGCGCCGCGAACGGCCCCGAAGCGCTCGACGAGATCGCGCGCCACGCGCCAGACGTCGCCTTCCTGGACGTGCAAATGCCGGGGCTGACCGGCTTCGAGGTCGCCCGGCGGTTGCTCGACCTGGGAACCGGACCGGGCGTGATCTTCGCCACAGCTTACGACCAGCGGGCGATCGAGGCGTTCGAAGTCAACGCCGTCGACTACCTGCTGAAGCCGATAGACGTGCGGCGGCTGGAGACCGCCATGGCTCGGGTGCGGGAGCGGCAGGGACGAGCCGACCCCCTGGCGGGCCAGTTGGACCGGCTGGTGCGGATGATGGCCGGCCAGAAAGACCGCCGGGACCAGGTGGCCGTCAGGGTCAGCGACCGGTTCGTGCTGGTCCAGGCCGACGACATCATCCATGCGTCGCTCGTCGAGGATTCGATTAATATTGTCACGGGCCAGGTGTCGGGAACTTCGAACGATCGCACCCTGGACGAGTTGCACGCGCGGCTCGACCCGGCGGTGTTCTGGCGGGTTCACCGGTCACATCTGGTCAATATCAACAAGGTCAAGGAGATCGTCCCTTGGTTCAGCCGGAACTACATCCTGAGGATGACAGACGCGAACGCGACCGAGATCCCGGTCAGCCGGTCGCAGACGCGCCGCCTTCGGGACTACCTGAAGCTGTAGTTCCCGTTGCCACCATCGGCGACGTCTTCGCCGATCCCGGCGACGAGACGACGCCGCTGCCGCCTGTGATGGCGGCCGATGCGATGGCGCGCGAGACGCCGTTACCCCTGGCCTTCGAACAGGACCCGGCGCAGGTGGTGCGCCGCATGGAAGTGTGGCGCGACGAGTTCTTCGCGTGGGTGCGCACGCTGGCCTCGGCGGCAGTCTACGCCACGCTAATCGTCACGTTCGGCTTCCAGGTCGCCCGCGTCGAGGGCCTCAGCATGGCCCCGACCCTGGCCGATCAGGACCGCCTGATCGTCAACAAGCTGCGCTACCGCCTCACCTCGCCGCAGCGCGGCGACATCGTGATGCTCTACTACCCCGTCAACCCCGACAAGTCGTTCGTCAAGCGGGTGATCGCGGAAGACGGCGACACCGTGCGGGTGGTCGATGGCCGCGTCTACGTCAACGACGTGCCGATGCGCGACGACTTCGTGCCGGCCGAGTACCGCAGTCACGACGACTGGGGGCCGCAGGTGATCCCCGAAGGCTACTACTTCGTGATGGGCGACCACCGGAACAACAGCCTCGACAGCCGGCACTGGGGATTCGTGCCGAAGAAGTACATCATCGGCAAGGTGCAGATCCGCTGGTGGCCCGTGCCGAACGCGCGGGTGTTCTAAGCCGCCGCGCGGCGCCTCACGACCATGCCTCAGGACCTGCCAGACCTGGCCCCGCCAGGCGGGACGGCACCGGCCGAGCCGACCGTGGCGCCGGGCCTGCGGCTGGCGGCCGGGCGCGCCGAGTTGGTGGCCTGGGTCGGCACGCTGGCGCAGGCGACGGTCTACGCCACGCTGGTGGTGACGTTCGGCGTCCAGGTGGCGCGGGTCGAAGGCCAGAGCATGGCGCCGACGCTGGCCGACCAGGACCGCCTGATCGTCAACAAGCTGAGCTATCGCTTCCACGCACCGCAGCGCGGCGACATCGTGATGCTCTACTACCCGCTCGATCCCGACAAGTCGTACGTCAAGCGCGTGATCGCTGAAGAAGGTGATGCGGTGCGCGTGGTCGATGGCCGCGTCTACGTCAACGACGTGGCGCTGCGCGACGACTTCGTGCCGGTCGAATACCGCAGCCATGACGACTGGGGCCCGCAGGTCATTCCGGCCGGGTACTATTTCGTGATGGGCGACCATCGCAACGGCAGCTCCGACAGCCGCCACTGGGGCTTCGTCCCCAAGAAATACATCGTCGGCAAGGTGCAAGTCCGTTGGTGGCCCGTCCCGCACGCGAGAGTGTTCTGAAGCCTTCCCACCCCTCACTTCTGACTTCTCACTTCCTGTGAAGGCACGCTACGCCGAGGTCTCGCGGGTGCTCTGGCGGGTCCTGCTCCTCAACCTGGTCGTCGCCGCCGCCAAGATCGCGCTGGGCCTGGTGACCGGCGCCGTCAGCGTCCTGTCCGACGGCTTTCACTCCCTGACCGACACCGCGTCGAATGTCGTCGCGCTGGTGGGCGTGCGCATCGCCGGCCAGCCACCGGACGAGGATCACCCGTACGGCCATCGCAAGTTCGAGACCATGGCCTCGGTCGGCATCCTGATCTTCCTGGTGCTGGTGCTGTTCGAGGTGCTGTCGGCGGCGGTCGAGCGCCTGCAGTCGGGCGGCGAGCCGGTGATCACCCGGGTCACCTTCCTCGTGATGGGCGCGACGTTCGTCGTCAACCTGGGGGTCGTGCTCTACGAACGGGCCGCGGCACGCCGCCTCGGCAGCGAAGTGTTGCTGGCCGACGCGCATCACACCACGAGCGACCTGTTCATTTCGGCCTCGGTGATCGGCGCGCTGGTCGGCGTGCGCAACGGGTACTCGTGGCTCGACCCGGTGGCCGCGCTCGTGATCGCCGGTTTCATCGGCCGTGCCTGCTGGGAGATCTTCCAGTCGACCGCAGGCATCCTGGCCGACCGCTTCGTGATTCCGGAAGTGGCCATTCGCGAGGTGGTGAGCAGCGTACCCGCGGTGATCGGCTGCCACCACATCCGCACCCGCGGCTCGAACGACTTCGTGTTTCTCGACCTGCACGTCTGGATGGATCGCGACCTGCGCCTGGACGAGGCGCACCGGCTGTCGCACGTGGTGAAGGACCGCTTGATGGCGCGCTTCCCGCAGATCAAGGATGCGATCATCCACATCGAGCCGCCGCCCCAAGAGGGCGACGCTCGAACAGTTGGAAGTTGAGAAGTGGGTAGTTGGTAGTTTCCGTGTCAGTGGTCGGCGCCACTGACACGGTAACTTTCAACAACCACTGTCAACGACCAACTCGTCAACTTTCAACATACTAGTAGCCCAGTTCCGGCTCGACCCGAAACCGCGGTACCTCGCCCCGCTCGAACCGTTCGAGGTTTTCGGCAAACAGATCGACGACCTCGTCCCAGTGTCCATGGCGGAAGCCGGAGGTATGGGGCGTGAGAATCACATTGGGACAGGTCCACAGCGGGTGCTCTGGCGGCAGCGGTTCCTGCGGATACACGTCGAGCGACGCCCCGCCGAGATGGCCGGAATGGAGCGCGGCGACGAGCGCGCCGGTCTCGAGAATCTTCGCCCGGCCTACGTTCACGATCACCGCACCGGTCGGCAGCATGGCGATCTGCTCGGCGCCGATCAGACCCAGCGTCTGCGGCGTCAGGGGCGCGGCGATCACAAGCACGTGGGTCTGGCGCAGGAAGGCCGCGAGCTGATCGGGACCGAACAGCTCGTCCACGGCCGGCACCGCCCCGTGTCCGCTCCGCCGCCGCAGCGCGACCACGCGCATGCCGAAGGCCCGCGCGCGCGACGCGATCGCCGACCCGATCGTGCCGACGCCAATCAGCCCGAGTGTGCGTCCGCCGAGCAGCCACGGCAGCCGCTCGCCCATGAAGTCGTTCTGCGCCCAGTGCGCGTGGCGCTGGTGTTCGAGCACGAGGGGCAACTGCTTCGCGAGCGCGAGCACGACGGCGAGGGTGTGCTCGGCGATGGGTACGGCCTGCACGCCGCGGGTGTTGCTGACCACCACGTTCCCGGCGAACAGTTCGGGCAGGCACAGCGTCTCGACAGCCACCGCCGAGGTGTGAAGCCAGCGCAGCTTCGGCGCGGCCGCGAACTCAGCCGCCTTCAGAATCCACGTATAGGCCACGTCGCAGTCGGCGAGTCCGCGCGTGCGTGCCTCGTCGGTCGTGGCATGAATGAACTCGACGTGGGGAAACCGCGCGCGCAGCGTAGCGACGCCTTCGGCAGGAATCTGCCACTGCTTCACGGCCTGCTGGATCGAGATGCAGACCTTCATCTCGATTTGCGGACGTAGTGTCCCGACCGGCCGCCCTTCTTCTCGATCAACTCGATGTCGCTGATGGTCATGGCCTGGTCAACCGCCTTGACCATGTCATACAGCGTGAGGGCCGCAACCGCGACCGCCGCGAGCGCTTCCATCTCCACGCCGGTCTGGCCCGAGGTGCGCACTCGCGCCACGATGTTGTAGCCCTTGGCCGTCGCCGTGAGTTCCACTGAGACGTGCGTCAGTACGAGTGGATGGCACAACGGAATCAACTCGGACGTCTTCTTCGCGGCCATGATGCCGGCCAGGCGGGCCGCCTGCAGCGGGTCACCCTTCTTCACGGCGCCCGCGCGAATCTGCCTGCGCGCCGCGGTCGACATGGCGATGCGGCCGCGGGCCACCGCCTCGCGATCAGTCACCGGCTTGGCCCCGACATCCACCATGCGAATGCGGCCCTTCGCGTCGACGTGGCTCAGTTTAGCTTTCGACATCCACCCCCTGCGCCAGGTAGAACGACAGGCTTTCGAGCGACACCGTCAGGTCCACGCCTTTCATCTTCACCCCTGGCGGGACCTTAAGGGAGCCGGGCGAGAAATTCAAGACCGCCTTGATGCCGGCGGCCACCACCTGGTCGAGCACGTGCTGGGCCGATTCGGCCGGCACGGCGATCACGGCAATGTCGATGTGCTCCTTGCGGACCACTTTCTTGAGGTCTCTCAGGTCGTGAATGGGCACGCCGCTGCGGGATTCGTCGCCGATCTTGGCATCGGCCACATCGAACATCGCGACAATCTCGAAGCCCTCGCGCTTGAAGCCCGGATAGTCGGCCAGCGCCTGGCCGAGATTGCCGGCGCCCATCACCGCCACGCGCAACTTCCGGTCGAGGCCAAGAATCTGGCGGAGGTTTCGCTTCAAGTCCTTGACGTAGTAGCCCACGCCGCGCACACCGAACTCGCCAAAGTAGGCAAGGTCCTTGCGGATCTGGGCGGCGTTCAGGTGGAACTGCTCGGCCAGGGCCTGCGACGAAATGGTCTCGTCCCCGGCCGCCTCGAGTTGATTGAGGCAGCGAAGGTAAACCGACAGCCGATTGGTGGTCAACTCGGAAACGGGTTCGGCGGCCGGTTTCCGCTTGTTCGTAGAATTCACAAGCAGTTGGCAGAATACCGCAATCGGCCCGGCGGAGGCGAGCCTCATGATTTGGTGATTTGGTGATCTTGTGATTTGGTGAGTTGATGCGACGGCCCGTTCTCGCGCTCGTTACTGCTTGCAGCCTGCTCACCGCGTACGCGGACGCTCAACCGGCGCGGCGGGCCACGACCATTGTCGCACTGCGCAGCTATCCCGGCTTCTACCACCAACAAACCGTCTCGGTGGTCGGTGCCGTGAAGGGCGAGAACGTCGAAAACCTTCTGCTGGCCAATGACGAGGCGACCATCCGGGTGATCGCGAGGGAACTACCGCGCGAGGGCCGGCGCGAGGTCCGCGGCCAGTTTCTCGACATCGGCCGGGTCTCGCAGGACGACCCGCGGCTGATTTCATTCAACCTGGGCGATCGCATTCGCGCGATGTATCCGGAGCGCTGGCCGCGCCCGGGCGAGGAGTTGCTGCTAATCCTGTCTGGCACGCTGCCGCCACCGCCGCCGGCGGATGCGGCCAATCCGCCGCTGCGCTCGGTCGCGCTCGAGCCGGCGCGTTTTGAAGGCCAGCGCGTCGCGATTGTCGGCCAGTTCCGCGGCCGGAATCTCTACGGCGACCTGCCCGAGGCCCCGGCGCCGGCACGGTGGCAGTTCGTGCTGCGGTCCACCGACACCGCTCTCTGGGTGATGGGTCTCCAGCCGAAAGGCAAGACGTTCAACTTCGATCCGACCAGGCGCGTCGACGCGGGGCGCTGGGTCAAGGTGCAGGGCACGGTGCGCACGGCCAAGGGCCTGACGTGGCTCGAAGGCACCACGATCGAACTGGCCCAGGCGCCGGCAGAGCCGGCCACCGAGGTGGAGATTGCCGCGCCGCCCCCGCCACCGGTCGAAGTGTTGTTCACCGCGCCGGTCGAGGGCGAGACCGACGTGTCGGTGGGCGAACGCGTGCGCCTGCAGTTATCGCGGGACCTCGATGCCGCGTCGCTCACGAATCGCGTGCGGATGACCTACGCCAAGGACTCGACCGGACGCGCGATCGAGTTCGCCGCCAACTACACCCGCGAGAACCGCGCGCTCGAGATCCGGCCACACGAGCCGTTCGAGGCGTTTCGCTTGGTGCGGATCGAGTTCCTGGAAGGGATCAAGGGCACCGACGGCGGCGCGCTCGCGCCGTTTGCCCTGACGTTCACCACCGGCGGGTCATAAAAGGGACCTGCGCCCCTTTTACGTATTTCGCAAAAAGGGGCGCAGGTTCTCTTTTACGGCACGATGCGGAAGCCGTAGCCGACGACCTCGGTCTGTTCGCTGGTCTTGATGGTGAACTCGAGCACGTACTCGCCGGCGGCCAGCGCCGACAAGGTGACGTCGGCGACGCCCAGCCACAGTTGGGTCGCTTCGTCGACGCGGCTGGAGTAAGTCACGACCAACGGCATGGGCTGCCCTTCGCGCGTCAGCATGCGGCCGGTGGCCTCGGTGGCCGGCTCGGCGAGCGCCACTTCAATGCGCAGCCGTTCGGTTCGCCGGAATCGCGGGTCCGCGGTCGGCACATACGACAGGCCGGTGCTGGGACCGCGCCGCAGCGCCAGCGCGCCCCTGCCGATTACCGCCGTCTCCGGCGGCACCGCGACAAACGTGCTGGCCTGGATGGGCACGCGGCCGGACCGCGGCGTGAGCTCCGCCCGCACCAGGTAGCGCCCGGGCGTCACTGGCGCGTCCAGGCCATTGATCGAGATGCTGCGCTGGCCCGGTTCAATGGCCAGGACCTTGGTTTGCGATGGCAAGGGCTTGGCCGAGGCGTTGGCGCGCTCGGGCTCCACGGTGAGCCGCAAGGTGCCGCCCGACAGCCACTCGGGCTGCTTCGCCGTCGCCACATCGAGCTCGATCACCGCACGAACCAGCCCGCGGCCGCCGGCGGCCTGGATGCGGACCGGGAGATTGCCACGGCCGGGCGCAATCGCGTCGAGCGCCCGCATGACGGTTGGCGGCGGTGGGGGCCGCATGCCCGCCGGGCGCTCGGGCACGACGCCATACGCGCGGGCCTCGGCCTCGGTCGGCGCAAGGTAGCCCGGGCGCGCGCGGATCTCGACGTTCTCCCGCTTCACCTCCACCCGGAGGCGCCGGAAGCGGCCATCGAGCTTCGGGTTCGAGGAGTAGTAGCTCGCCAGGTAATATGAGCCGACGTCCACGAACAGCTGCTGCATGGCGCCGGCGAGGTTGCTGGTATCAAGCACGGCACGGCCGTCGGTCTGCTCCGCCATCATGCGAAGGTCGTCGTGGCGGCGCCGCAGCCAGGCGTTATCCACCGAGAACGGCAGGTCCCAGCGTCCCGGCTGGTCGAGCACGATCAATCCCCGCGCGTCGATTGGGTAAAAGCTGACGTTGGCGCGGTTCGCGCGCTGCAGGAGCTCGCGAAACTGGACCTGGTGGTCGATGAAGGCCAGCCGGATGCGGTCGCGCTCGCAGGCCTCGAACGACTGCGGCATGCCGCTCTGGGCATCGGCGGCACCCGGCCGGCGGATGCCGCCGGTCAACGGATCGGTGCCCAACCGATCCTGCTGGGGGGCCTGGCCGCCGAGGGCGCCGCCAAGGACCTCGTCGCGCTGGTAGAGCGCCCAGCCTTCGGTGAAGACCATCACGAACTTGCGGTCCCGCCGCAGGCCGTCGAGGTGCGTCACGAGATTATCGAGGGCGTCGAGCGTGCCCTGTTCCCGTAGCCTCGCGATCATGGCCGCGGCGATGCCGGGATACAGGTGCGACGGGTAGCAGGCCTCGAAGGCCTCCTCGCGCGGCGACCGCTGGTTCACCTGGCCCTTGAGGCCCCACGCCCAGTTGTCGGCAATCATCCGCTCGATGCTCGCGGTCTTGCGGCTGAACGTGATCATGCCGGGTGTCATGTCGGCGGTCATGGCGCCGATCAGGTCGTTCGCCCCGATCACACGATCCAGGGTTTCGACGATGGGCTTGTTGGCGTGGTAGGCGCCGTCAACGGACACATGGAAGCGGTCGAAGAAGACGGTGAACAGCCGCGACGCGTCGGCGGCGTCGACACGCATGTTGGTGACCGTGGTGGCTTCGGCCCGCGGTGGTAACTGCGCCGCAGGGCCGCGCGCTTCGATCAGTTCGAGGTTCTCGATCTTCTGCGGTGTGTCGTCTTCGAAGATCTGAATGTCGTCGGGCGTGAGGTCGGTGACGGCCACGCCGTTCAGCGAGATGTAGGTGTCAACCCGCACCAGGTTGGCGCCGGCGCGAAAGCGCGGCAGCTGGTCCTCGGCCGGCCGCTCCTGGGCCAGGCCCACGGCCAACGACACTGCCAGGAATCCGAGGACAGTCAGCCGAATCCGCATCTGGCCACTTTACCCCGAACGTCCCTGCCTTCGTCCCTGTACCCCAGTGGAAAAATTCGACGTATCGTGAACCTACATGTCTGGTGCGCAGGGCGACGCTGCCCGAGGGGCGACGGCCGTAGCCGGGGTCCGCTACGCCCGCCGGGTGCAGTTTGCCGAAACCGATCTGGCCGGCATGGTGCACTTCTCGAACTTCTTCCGCTACATGGAAGAGGCCGAGCACGCGCTGTGGCGAGCCGCCGGCCCCAGCATTGATTCCGTCACATCAGAAGTGAAGTAGCCGCGCGTCTCGGCGGCCTTTGATGTCAAGCGGCCGCTTCGGGACGTAGCCAGGCCCACAGGCGGCGCGCCAGCCATGCCATCATCACGACAATCGCCGCGCTGACCGCCAGGGCGAGCAGCGGAAACTTCAGCGTCAGCAGGCTCAGGCCGATGACGAACACGTCTTCGGCGAGACTCGCAATCCAGTTGGTGAACGGCTCAGGGCTGGTGTTGATGGCGACGCGGGTGCCGGCCTTGGTCATGTGGCTCCCGGCCGCCACGGTGCCGCCGAGGAGCGCAATCATGCCCATCACGGCCGGCGAGGCCTCACCGAGCGCGGCGACCGCGATCAGCGCGCCGCCGACGGGACGAATCACCGTGTGGATGGAGTCCCAGATCGAATCGACCCAGGGAATCTTGTCGGCGACAAACTCGACCACGTACAAGACGCCGGCGACGCCGATCACCCACGGATTGTTGAAGACCTGGAACTGTTCAGGAAGCTGCACCCACCCGTAGCGGGCGGCAAGGCCCAGCACCGCCGCGGTCGCGTACAGGTTCACGCCGGCGGCGAGGGAAAACCCGAGCGTGCGGCCAAGGGTGGCGAGAATCTCCATCACGTGCGCAGCAGGTCCTCGATTCGAGCCCGGACGATTTCAATCAGCCGGTCACGATCATCCACCGACAGACCGGCAGTCGGCACGGGCTCGCCAATGCGGATGCGGCACAACACCGGCCGCACGAACCAGCTGCCCCGGCGCATGGCGTCGCGGCCGCCGGAAATGGCCACCGGCACAATCGGCGCCTGCGCCTTGATGGCCATGATGAAGCCCCCCTTCTTGAATGGCAAGAGCTCCGAGGTGCGGCTGCGCGTGCCTTCAGGGAAGATCAGGAACGAGTTGCCGGCGCGGATCGAGGCGGCGGCGCGCTCGATCGAGGCCATCGAGGCTTCCTTGCGCTCACGTTCGACGGGGACAAATCCCCCGGCCACCATCACCCTGCCCAGAATGGGCAGCTTCGTGAGCTCCGCCTTGAACAGGACGTGGAGCCGGCGATGCAGCGCCTGGAACAGCACCGGCGGGTCGACGTTGCTCTCATGGTTCGAGCAGAACACCACGGCCTGCCCCGCCGGCACCTTCTCGGCCCCGGTCACCCGATAGCGGATCCCGGCCATGCCCAGGGCCAGCCCGACACCGATATGGCCCAGCTCGTAGAGCACACCCTTGAGTTTGAAGGGGATGGCGATGCCAAGCCCGATGGGCCCGGCGACCAACACGTAGAGGGAGACGACGACGTAGGTCAGTACCGACCTGACGGCGGCAATGATCGTGGTCATGCCGCCGTCAGTGTAACCGTCAAACGCGCGTTACGACGCGCGAGCTTGGCGCCGCGGCGCCGCCACCGGCGTGACGCGCGCGACCGCCTTGGCGGGCGCCGCCTTGGTGGCACGGGTCGCGGCGCGCTGGGCCGTCCGCGCCTTCTGGACAAAGCACTTCTCGAGGGCGGTGTTGACCCGCTCTTCGATGTCGGCCACGGTGGTCCGCATCACTTCGGAGATTTCTGAGACAATAAGGGCCTTGGCGCGGTCGAGCATGCGCTTTTCGCGGAACGAGAGGCTCTTCGACTTGGCCAGGAACGTCAGGCTCTTCAGCACATCGGCCATGTCGTAAATGGAGCCGGTGCGCATCTTGTCCGAGTTGTCCTTGAAGCGGCCTTTCCAGTTCTGGTGGTTGTCGATCTTGCCGTCACCCAGCAGTTGGAACAATCGTTCAACTTCTTCATCCGTGATCGCCCGGCGCAGGCCAACGTTATCCACGTTGGCGACGGGGACGAGTACGGTCGTTTCGTTCGACAGAATCCGCAGGTGAAAAAATCCACACGTGGTTCCGAGAATGGTCTTCTCTTCGACCTTCTCGACGACCCCGAGCCCATGATTCGGGTAAATGACCTTGTCACCGATCTTAAATCCCACGTGCCCCTCGTTTCGAGATGGTGTTACTGGCAGGAGTGAGTGCGCTATCAGGTTTAAGCAGTATAGCCGAGGAACGGGTCAAAATCAACGAAAATGGGCCGTAAATGGCGCATTTCCTGGGATTTCGCGATACCGAGTAACCCCTGATTCGACACACGGTTAGGGCACTTTTCGCCTCCCTTTTGCGGCCTTGATATGCTCACAGACTATGTTCAGATTTGCGCTCCAGTTGAGCTTGGCCGTGGGTGTGGCCCTCGGCACCCCCCTTTCCGCCCATTCCCTGAGCGACGTCGAAGGGCAGGCACCGGCCGTCACACGGCCCGATGCGCCACAACTGGCCCCCTACGTCCCCACCCCCCAGGACGTCGTCGAACGCATGCTCGCGCTGGCCGGGGTGACCAAGAACGATGTGGTCTACGACCTGGGTTGTGGTGACGGTCGCATTCCGATTGCGGCGGCCCGGCTGTACGGCGCGCGGGGCGTGGGCGTGGACATCGACCCGCAGCGGATTGCTGAAGCCAACGCCAATGCCAAGGCGGCGGGCGTCGAGCACCTGGTGAGCTTCCGGCTGCAGGACGCCATGAAGACCGACGTGTCGCCCGCCACCGTGGTGACGACCTACCTGCTGACGGCCTCAAACCTGAAGCTGCGGCCGCTACTGACCGCTCAACTCAAGCCTGGCTCGCGGATCGTGGCGCACTCATTCGGCTTTGGCGACTGGACGCCCGAGAAGGCCGACTCGTTTACCGACGCCGAGGGGCGCGCCCGCATGTTGTATCTCTATCGCGCCGACGGTAAGGTCCGCCAGTGACAAGTTTCGAAAAGCTGGGCCTGTTCTACCTGGGACGCGAGGTGGACTCGGCCACCAAGACGCGTGGCGAGGCGCCGTTGCTGTACGACTCGTCCGACCTGGTCACGCACGGCGTGATCGTCGGCATGACCGGCAGCGGCAAGACGGGCCTCGGTATCGACCTGATCGAAGAGGCGGCCATCGACGGCGTGCCGGTGATTGCCATCGACCCCAAGGGCGACCTTGGCAACCTGATGCTGACGTTTCCCGGACTGTCAGCGGCCGAGTTCACGCCGTGGGTCAATCCCGATGAGGCGCGGCGTGCCGGCCAGTCCCCCGAAGCGTTCGGGGAGGCCGAAGCGGCACGCTGGGCGAAGGGGCTCGCCGAGTGGGGCCAGGATGGGGGGCGCATCGCGCGGCTGCGCGACGCCGCCGAGTTCGCGCTGTACACCCCCGGCAGTTCGAGCGGCCGGCCACTCTCCATTGTGCGGTCGTTTGCCGCGCCAGAGCCGGCGATCCTGAACGACCCGGAACTGCTGTCGGACCGCGTCACCACGGCCGCCACCAGCGTGCTGACCCTGGCCGGCGTGAACGCCGAGCCGATGCGCAGCCGTGAACACGTGCTGGTCTCGACGCTGTTCCTCGAGGCGTGGCGGGCCGGCATCGACCTGGACCTGCCGGCGCTGATCGCGCAGGTGCGGACGCCGGCGGTCACCACGGTCGGCGTGCTCGACCTCGAATCGTTCTACCCTGCGAGGGAACGCTTCGAACTTGCCATGCAGCTCAACCAGTTGCTGGCCGCCCCGGGCTTCAGCGCCTGGCTGCAGGGCGAGCCGCTCAGCATCGACCGCCTGCTGCACGGCGCCAACGGCCGTCCGCGCGTCAGCATCATCTCGCTCGCGCACCTCGACGATCAGGAGCGGATGTTCTTCGTCTCGCTGCTGCTGAACGAGCTGGTCGGGTGGATGCGCAGCCAACGCGGCACGTCGAGCCTGCGCGCGCTGGTGTACTTCGACGAGATCGCCGGGTTCCTCCCGCCGGTCGCCAATCCGCCCTCGAAAGCACCGCTGCTCACGCTGCTGAAGCAGGCGCGCGCGTTCGGGCTGGGGCTGACGGTGGCGACGCAAAACCCGGTGGACCTGGACTACAAGGCGCTCGCCAACGCCGGCACCTGGATACTCGGCCGCCTGCAAACCGACCGCGACAAGGCGCGCGTGCTCGATGGTCTCGAAGGCGCGGCCGGCCCGGCCGGCACCGGCTTCGACCGGGCGCAGATCGATCGCCTGCTGTCGTCACTCGGCAAGCGGGTGTTCCTGCTGCACAACGTGCACGAGAAGGAGCCGGTGCTGTTTGAGACACGCTGGGCGCTGTCGTATCTGCGCGGCCCACTGGGACGGGACGAGATCAAGAAACTGAGTGGGCCTGCCACGCAGGTGCCGACGGTGCCTGAGGTGCCTCCGGTGCCAAAGGGGTTGGTGCCAAAGGAATTGGTGCCAACGGTGCAGGCGCCTGTGCTTGACCCGGGCATCTCCCAATTCTTCGTGCCGGGTGGCAACTACTACGTGCCCATGGTGCTGGGAGTTGCCAAGGTGTCGTACTCCGACGCGAAGCTCGGGCTGGATGAAACACGCGAGGTGGCGGTGCTGACGCCCATCGGCGATGGCCCCGTGGCGGTCGATTGGGAGCATGCCGAGCCGGCCGACTTCCCGGTGACGGACCTGCGGAAGGCCCCGGAGGGTGAGGCGGCCACGTTTGCCGCACTGCCGGCGGCGGCGGCCAAGCCCAGGAGCTACGCGACCTGGGAGAAGGATTTCTCCCGCTGGGCCGCGCAGTCGCAGTCCATCGAACTGTTCAAGAGCCCGCGGGCCAAGCTGCTGTCGGCACCCGAGGAATCGGAGCGCGACTTCCGCGTCCGCCTCGGTCACGAGGCCCGCGAAGCCAGGGATGCCGCACGGGCCAAGGTGCGCGACCAGTACGCCTCGAAACTCACGACGCTGCAAGACCGCATCCGCCGCGCCGAGCAGGCGGTGCAGGTGCAGAGCGAGCAGGCCAGCAGCGCCAAGGTGTCGGCCGCGGTCTCGATCGGCGCCACCATCTTTGGCGCGCTGCTCGGCCGCAAGGCGGTCAGCGCCGGCACGCTTGGCCGCGCCACCACGGCGGCCCGCGGCATGGGCAAGGTGGGCAAGGAGGCCCAGGACGTCACCCGCGCCGCCGAGACCGTCACCGCGCTGACGCAGCAACTGAACGACCTGCAAGCCGAGCTCGAGGCCGACCTGCAGGCCGTGTCAGCCGAGTGGGATCCCGCCACCGACGTGCTCGGACGCGTGCTGGTGAAACCCAAGCGCGGCGGCGTCTCGGTGCAGCTGGTCGCGCTCGCCTGGGTCCCTCGCGCATGACCCGCCTTCGTTCGTGGTCCGGCACCCGCCAGCGGGAGCGTCGTCGGCCCCCGGCCCGGCGCTTCCGTAGGGCCCCCTCACCCTGCGCCCGGTCGCGAATATGCTTCACCAGTTGGCCGCACAGGCGTTTCGCGTGTATCGACACCGAGGCGGGCAGCGCCGCTCTCCCCTGCCCGACTTCTCCATCGGCGCGCACGCGGCGGTCGCGGGCCATACCCAGCTCACGAGGGATGCGAGGCGGTACCGGCACTACTTTCCGAAGCTGCCGATCAGCGCCCCGTAGCTGGGCCGGCGTTGTAGAGATATAATTCCGAGTTCGGGCCGGAGTGGCGGAACTGGCAGACGCGCGGGACTCAAAATCCCGTACAGGCAACTGTGTGTGGGTTCGACCCCCTCCTCCGGCACCAGCCTTCGCTCTCGAGTCTCGCGAAGGCTGCCCACCATAGCGGCAGGGAGTGTTGGCCGCGACGGTGGGCGACACTACCCGACCAAGAGGCTACGGCTGGCGGGCCATCTCGACCTTCCGCCTGCATCGCCGGGCCACGATCCGCGTCAGGCGCCAGACAGCACAAAGTGTCGCCGCTCGGCGAACTCCGCGTGCAGCGATGCGCGCACGTCTGGATGCGCAATGCCGATCAGCGCCTCTAGCGGCGCGGGTATGGCGGCGGCGCGCCCCGCGGAAAGTGCTGGACGGCAAGGCCACGATCAGCGGCGCCGCGACCACCAGGCAACACTGGCAGACCGACCCCGCCCACTGGACGGCGCGCCGATCAACCAACTGGACCAGGCGTTGCCCCTGCCCACTTTCGGCCAGGTGATTCCGAAGGGCATGCGCGCGCTGGGCCTCAAGCTCTCAAACGACGACGACGAGGCCTGGCAGCCAGGCGTGCCCGCTGGCCCTACCTGGTCCCCGTCGGCCGCAGTTGCTTCCAGCGTTCGATGAATGCCACCGCCGCATTCACCGATGCGTCAGTCTCGTCGCGGCCGCGCTCGGCGGTCGCCGTCTTCACGTCGAGTGCACTCCACACGCCGGTCTCGGTCATGTCCTTGGTCGAGGTGCCCTTCCCCGTCGCGGCGGCCTTGAGCGCCTCGGCCAGGAACACCCGCGTCGCCGTGGGATCGCCGGCCACCACCTCCGGCAGGATCTTCTCGAGGTGCGGCCGCAGGGTCAGCGGCGCAGTGCGGGCCACGGTCATGTTCACGAGGTTGGGCGTCAGGTAGAGCGATCGTGACGTCTCGCTCACGCCGCCATGCCGGTCAAACCCCGGCGCGCCCTGCCGGGTCGCGCGCGTCCGGAACGGCTGGGCGGCATCGTCCAGTTCCACGGCAATGCCGCCCGTCTCCTGGTTGATGCGATCGACGACATACTGCGCGATGCTGGCATTGCCGCCGTGACTGTTCAGGATCAGGAACCGTTTGAAGCCGTGCGCGAGCAGGCTCTGCGCCGCCTGGAAGAAGACGAGCTGGATGGTCTCGGCCGGCAGCGTGATGGTGCCGGGAAACGCCATGTGATACGGCGAGTTGCCGGGAAACAGAATCGGCGCCACCAGCACATCGGTCTTCTGCGCAATCAGCTTGGCGCGTTCGAGGCCGCTCAGGAAGTCGGTGCCGATCGGGCCGTGCAAGCCATGCTGCTCGAGCGACGCCACCGGCAGAATTACCATGTCGGTGCGCGTCAGCAGGTCGGCGACTTCGGGCGAGGTCATGTGCGGCAGGTAGTTCTTGACCTTCTGCTCGTGCCACAGCGGATTAGCGGGCGCCGGCGCCGGCACCTGCGCCAACAACGTCGAGGCTGACAAGACGCACCCCATCACAACCGCCGCACTGACTCGCTTCATGACGAACTCCTCTTCTCTCCGGTGGGGGAAACGGCGCCTACTTGCTCCGGACGGCCGTCATCGTGATTTCAAGCCGCGCGCCGCGCGCCAGTTCTTTCACGGCCACGGTCGAGCGGGTCGGATAACCGTTCGGAAAGTACGACCGGTAGAGTTCGTTGAACCGGGCGAACTCGGCCATGTCGACCAGATAGACGGTCACGGCGACCACGTCGCCGAGCGTCATGTCCGCCGCCGCGAGCACGGTCTGCAGGTTCGACATGATCTGCGTCATCTCGGGCTCGAGGCCGCCGGGCACCAGTTGGCCCGATACCGGATCCCCGCCGGTGCTGCCCGACAAGTACAGCGTGTCGCCCACCAGGATGGCGGGCACGAGCGGCGACGGCGTGGGCTTGTAGCCGGCGGGCTGAATCACGCGTCTGGCCGGCGCCGGACTTCGCGTCTGCTGCCCCGCGGCGCCGCCAAAGTAGAGGACGTTTGGGGCCTCCGATCGCGCCACCGCAATATCGAGCCGGCCGTCCTTGTCGAGGTCGCCAATCGCCAGGCCATACGCGGTGCCCTGGTCGTCGCCAAACAGCACCGGTGAGAATTGGCGGCCAGAGCCGTCATTGAAAAACACGGCCGGCCGCGCCCGGATGTAGCCGACGACGATGTCCGTCTTGCCATCGTCATCCAGATCGCCAAGCGCCAGCGCGTACGGCGACTTGGCGCCCAGGCCGATCGGCACGGGCGCCGACAGACGGTTTCCTGTCTCCCCGTAGTAGACCGCCACGCCCGCCTTCTCGTCGATGGTGACGAGATCCTGCCGGCCATCGCCATTCAGGTCGGCCGCGGCCGACATGCGGATGTTCGCATCCGCCGGACCGAACGGCACGCGGGCCGCGCCGGCGAACGTTCCCTTGCCGCCGTTGACATAGACATGGCTCTGGCCACCGTCGCGGTGGGGCACGACGAGGTCCACCAGGCCGTCGCCGGTGACGTCGGCCGCGGTAATCGTCGTCGCCGACTCGGTAGCGAATTTCTCACATGTGCTGTCGAACTGGCCGCGCCCCCTATTGAAGCAGATGTAGCTGGCGCCAGGCCGGTCGCCGGTGCGATTGGCCACCACGATGTCGGGCAGGCGATCGCCATTGAGATCAACTACGGTGGCGTTGCGCGTCGGCCAGTCGGGCTGGCCGAAGCTGGAGGCGGGGCGGAAGTGGCCCGTGCCGTCGTTCAAATACACGAGCTTCGGATCGCGGTCGTTGCTGATGGCCACATCCAGGTCACCGTCGCCGTCGAGGTCGACGAGGTGGCCGGAGTACGAACGGTCGGAGGCGGTGCCGAGATCGTGGGCCGCCGGAAACCCGCCGCGGCCATCGCCAAGCAGCACGCGGTCGACCAGCGGCCAGTGGCGGCCCTTGGCGAGCACGAGGTCGGGGTTGCCGTCGCCGTTGACGTCGCCGATGCTGACATTGGCCGAGGTCTCGGAGCTTGACTCGAGCAGCACCGTCCGCTCGTACTCGGGGCGCGCCGACGGCGCCGCCGATCGTGCCGGCGCCGCGGCGTCGAAGTACTTGACGATTTCGCGAGCGGCGTGGCCGATGCGATCCTCGGCCTCGCCGTACGACCCGGTCACGCCGTTCACGAAGAACGAGATGATCACCGTGCCAGAGCGCGCCGACACCAGCGCCACGTCGTTGGCTATCACCCCGCTGTCGCCGGTCTTGTGCGCCACCGGCACGTCGAGGAAGTGTGGGATCCGACGGCTGCCGGCCTGCTGCCGGCCCAGGATCGTCTTCATCTCGGCGGCACTGGCCTTCGACGTGAGCGTGCCGCGCTCGATCGCCTCGAGCAGCCGGCCGGTTTCACGCGGCGTCATGTCACCCAGCCAGTAGGCGCGGTCCTGTACCGTCAGCCGGCTTCGGTAGCCGGCCAACGTACGGCGATTCGCAGGGTCGCGGACCATCGCCACCCACTGCGCGCGCGCACCGGTGAAGAGGTCCGTGTAGAGGCTAAACAGCGCGCTGTCCTGCGACGCATACTGCAGCCCCGTGGTCTCTTCGGGCGTCAGGTTCGCGAACTCGGGGTTGATGAGCGTCAGCAGCTTCTTGCGGTACTCGTGGCCGCGGCCGACCATCTGCGTGTGGGTGAAGCCGGATGCCGTGAGCCACTTGTTCAGCGCCTCGACGCCGCCAATTCGGCGCACCATCAGGTCGGTGGCGGTGTTGTCGCTGGTGATGATCATCTCGGTGATCAGGTCGCGGTAGGTCGGCTGCAGGCCGAGGTCGTGATACTGCAGCACCCCGCTGCCGTCGCGCAGGTCGGCGCGTCCGATCGTGACGCGCTCATTCAGGTCGAGCGATTTCGCGTCGGCCAACTGGAAGGCGCGGACCATGATCGCGAGCTTGATGACGCTGGCGCTGCTGAACGAGTCGTCGCCGCGCACGGACGCTTCCTCGCCGGTGCCCAGGTGCTTGACGTAGAGGCCGGTCCGGGCCGGGAAGCCCGCCAGCTGCGACTCGAGCAGCCGCGTGAGGTTTCCGGGTTGAGCCTGGCCTGACACGGAGGCGGCCAACGGCAGCAGCAGGATGAGGGCAACGGTTCGTGGGTACATGATGAGCTCCGCTCGGGGTCGACGTGACATGGTAGCGCCAAACACCGCAGACAGAGACGGCCCCGCCGCCAGGACACCGCCAACTACGAGCAGTTCGGGCACGGCCGCCACGCGCCGTCCGAGCCCCGCACCAGCGCCTTGCCGCACTCAGGGCACTGCGCGATGCGGCCCACCGCCGGACCGGCGCGCTGCTTCGGCTTGCTCGCCTCGAGCTCGGCCACGCTCACCGCCTCCAGGAATTCCTCCGCGAACGAAATCTTGATCGTCTTGAGCTGGTGGCCGAACCGGACGAAGACGCTCTCGCCGTTGGTGCCCTCGACCTTGCCAATGCCCCACTCGGGCCGCGAACGGTGCCGTACGTGTGTTCCCGCTGCCATTGCCATCCCCTGCCAGCATAGCCGTTCGGTGATGACAGGACCCTGCGTTCCGGTCAGAATCGGCGAGACATGCCTGAGCTCGCCTCGCTGTTCGACCTTACCGGCCACGTCGCGATCGTCACCGGCGGCTCCCGCGGGCTCGGTCTCGAAATGGCCGAAGGCCTGGCCGAAGCCGGGGCCCGGTTGATGATCTGCGCGCGGCGCGACGAATGGCTCACGCCAGCGCTCGCCGAACTGCGGGCGCGCGGCCACACGGTCGAGGGCATGCCCTGCGACGTGTCGCGGCCAGACGACGTGCAGGCCGTAGTTGACAAGACGATGCAGGTCTATGGACGGCTCGATATCCTGATCAACAACGCCGGCATCACCTGGGCGGCGCCGGCGGCCGAGATGCCGCTCGAGAAGTGGCGCAAGGTGATCGACGTCAACCTCACCGGCGCGTTCCTGTTCTCGCAGGCGGCCGGCCGCGAAATGCTGAAGGCCGGCTACGGCCGCATCATCAACGTCGCGTCGATCGCGGGCCTGATCGCATCGGTGCACGGGCCGCACTACGCGGCCTATGCGGCCAGCAAGGCCGGCCTGATGGGCCTGACGCGGGAATTGGCGTCGTCCTGGGGGCGCCAGGGCATTCGCGTGAACGCGATCGCTCCCGGCTATTTCCACTCGCGGCTGGCCGACGGCGCCATCGAAATGGTCGAACCCGAGCTGAAGGCGACCAGCCCGCTCGGGCGAGTCGGCGCCGACGGCGAGCTGAAGGGGATCGCGGTGTTCCTGGCGGCCGACGCCTCGAACTACGTCACCGGACAAGTGGTGGTCGTCGACGGCGGCTGGTCGGTCACCTAGCGGAGCGCGGCCACGCCTTGCCCCGCGAGGTGGCGGACCCGCACATCGAACTTCGCGAACCGCTCGTCGCGCGTCTGGCCCCGCTGGTAACGGAAATAGATCTGCTGAATGACCACGGCGATCTTGAAGAAGGCCAAGGCCTCGTAGAAGTGAATTTGTGACAGGTCGCGTCGGCTGTGGGCGCCGTAGCACTCGAGCACTTCGTCGCGACTGAACCAGCCGGGCCGATTCGTGACCGAGCCGAGGGCGTCGTTCGGCTCCAGGCGGCGGCCCTGTGCCCAATAGGCCAGGAAGATCCCGATGTCGACCAGCGGGTCGCCGAGCGCGGTCATCTCCCAATCGAAGACGGCCACTAGCCGGCCGGCGTCCGACGGATCGAACATCACGTTATCGAGCTTGAAGTCTCCGTGGACGATGGCCGGCGGGTCGGCATGGGGCGGCAGGTGCTGCGGCAACCAGGCCGCCAGCGTCTCCATCTCGGGAATCTCGTCGGTCTTCGCACGCTGCCAGCGCTCGGTCCAGCCGCGCACCTGCCGTTCCACGAACCCGGCCGGCTTGCCCAAGTGCGCCAGGCCATGCGCCGCCACGTCCACGGCATGCAACGCCGCCAGCGTTTCGACCATCGCGCGGCTGGCGCGGCCGCGCGCCGCGGGCCGATCGGCCAGTTGCGGCGGCTCTTCGGCGCGAATCACCAGGCCGTGACGGCGTTCCATCACGTAGAACGGCGCGCCGGCGATCTCGGGGTCTTCGCACACCAGGTAAGTGCGCGGCGCGAGCGGAAAGTGCGGATGAATCGCGTCGAGCCAGCGATGCTCGCGGACCATGTCGTGCGCAGTCGGCGGCAGCGGGCCAAGCGGCGGCCGCCGCAAGACCAGTTCGACGCCACCGTAACGCAGCAAATAGGTCAGGTTGGAATGGCCGCCGTGAAACTGTTCCACGAGCGAATCCCGCGACAGGTCGAGGCCGGGAATGCCGCAGGCGGGAAGATGCTCGCGCAGGAATGCCGCGACCCGAACCCAGTTGAGCTCCTCGCCCGCCCGAACCGGCCGCACGTCGCCAGACATGTCTGTGTCTAATCGGTGTAAATCGGTGGCGTGTTCGAGCTGTGGCCTAGGCGAACCGGAGGCGTTTGAGGAGGCGCACGAACCTGGCGCGCAGGCGGTCGTCGGCGAACTCCTCCGCCGCGTCGCGCTTGTCGGACGGCGTGACGCCGTCGGAAATGTGCCCGAACATGAGCAACCGCGCCGCTTCGAGCAGGCCCTCGGCGCCGAACGGTTTCTCGATGAACGATTCGCCGTCGCCCAGTTCGTTCACGCCCTTGAAGAGCGCGTCGGCAAAACCGGTCACGTACAAGACGCGCACCGACGGGTAACGCTGACGCACCGCCGCCGCCAGTTCGCGCCCGTTCAGGTTCGGCATCATCAGGTCGGTGACCAGCAGGTCGACCCCGCGGAAACCCGGCACATCGAGCAGCCGGGCCGCCTCGACGCCGGAATCGGCGGCTTGGATTTCGTAGTTGTCAACCGAGAGGATGCGCACCAGCAACTTCAACACCGGCTGCTCATCGTCCACGATCAGCACACGCTTGCAAACGGAAAGTGGCGGACGCGCGAGGGTCGCCGGCGCCTCGGACGAGCCGGGCCGGTGAATCAGCGGGACGTTCGGAATGGGCACTTCTGCCGTTGGCGGCGTGGGACCGGCGGCGACCATCGAACCGACATCTTACTGCCTCCGGGGCCCGCGGCGGCGGGCGACTGAGCGGCGAGCGAACGACCGCAACGGACTGCAGGTGACGCAGGGGACATACGCTCCTGCGTCACCTGGACGAAACCGGCCTCGCCTATCGCTTGGTCGATTCGTAGATCGTGGCGGCGCCACCACCGATGGCGGCACCAATGAGCGCGCCCTTCTTACCACCAAGAAGGCCGCCAATACCGGCCCCGCCGCCGGCACCGCCGCCGATGATCATTGCGGTCTTGCTCCACGAGCGGTCTTCGCGCCGGTCCTCCTCGCGATACACTACCGGCTCACGGGTCACCACCTGTCGCGCCGCCGGGCGTGCCGCCGGCCGCGCCACGGTGCGCGCGCGGGGCGCCGGCATCGACACGATCTCCGCCGGGGCATATGCCGGCTGCGGTGCGTAGTAGGCCGGCTGTAGTGCGTACGACGCCTGCGGGTAGTAGCCTGGCTGCGCCATCATGGGCGCACCCTGTCCCGGGGCCCCGGGGTAGGCCACGGTCGTCGCGTACGGGTGGTTCGGATCCACGCCCATGAACGGTGCGTCAGCCGGACGCGCGTATGCCGCGACACCCAGTGCGACCGCGCCCGCCGTGAGACCGCCAATTGCCGATCCAAGGATTGTTCTCAACATGATGTCTCTCCCCCATCGCCACCGGCGCGTCTTCGCGACGGGTGGCTGCCTCCCGCTACTTCAAGGCATGTGCCATCGGTTACGGGGCGCGAACGACTTGAACTGAGGACGAATGGGGTGGTTCGAGAGCTCCGCCGGCAGCTGGATGTGCCGCGAACAGGACAGCTCGACCGTCTTTCAGGGGCACCGCGTCGTGACGGTCGCGACGGTTCATGAACCGGAGCGCGAGGCTACGGCAGGATGGTCCACATGACCGTGACGCCGACCGACAGCCGGAAAAAACCGAAGCCGTCGGGACGCTGCAAGTCGGGATGCTCCGCAAAGGACTTGAAGTAGCGCAGGTCGCCGCGCGCGGCGACCACGTCGTTCACGGTGTAGAGCAGCCCGCCGCCGCCGTTAATGCCCAGGTCGTAGGTCAGCGCGGCCCGATTGCACGGGGTGTTGCAGCCGTCGATCTGCATGATGCCGACACCGGCCGTCACGAACGGGCGCCACCGGCCGCGCGGCTGGATGTAACTGCCGTTGAACATGTAGGTGGCCAGATCCAGTTCCTGGAGTCCGGAGTCGGCGTCGGCGGCGTAACTGAAGTCGAACTCGGCGCCCCAGCCGTTGTACTCCTGCACCGACACGGCCATGCCGGGCATGAACACCGGGCTGGTCACGTCGCCGCCCGACGCCCACCCCGCCTGGGCGGTGAAGTAGCCGTGAAAGGCGTCCATGCTCGACTGCGCGTGCGCGCCGGTCACACCCGCCAGCACCGCCGCCACGACTCCGACCGACAACACGATCCGCTTCATCACATCTCCTCGCACCCGCCGCTCGCGGGCGCGCCCGTGAACAGCCGCTGTCCCTCGGTCAACAGCCACCGGCGCGCCTCCTGGTGCCTGGGGCACACCGCACGCACGTGCCGCCAGAAACGGGGCGAATGGTTCAGCTCGCGACGGTGCATCAACTCGTGCAGCATCACGTACTCGCACACGAACGCCGGCACCAGGATCAAGCGCCAGTTCAGGGTAATCGCGCCGGCGGCCGAACAGGCGCCCCACCGCGACCGCTGGTTGCGGATGGAGATGCGCGTCACCGTGATGCCGTGCGCAGCGGCCAGCCGCCGCAACGCCGGCGGCAATTCGCCGAGCGCGCGCCGGCGCAAGGCCGGTTCGTCGGGATGCACCACGGCTGGCCGGGCCGCGCGCGTGGCGCGCTGCCGCTCGATCCAGGGCTGGCTCGTCTCGACAAACGCCAGGGCCTCGCGTTTCGATCCCCAACGCGGCAGTGTCACCCGCAACGTCCCATCGTCGAGGACGCGGAGAATGTATCGACGGGCCCACTGGTGACGGACGAACACGGTGGGGGCCACGCGAAAGGGCAGGTCCAACTGCATGCGGCGCCCTAAGAGTACAGCAAAAGTGCCGGCGAGACCCCCGGCGATGTGGTGCAGCAGCCCCTCGTGAGCGGACACGCATTGTGAAGAATCAGCTCTGTGTTCGCAGTGTCCGCTGCCGTCCACATTTCCTAGCGCGCGGAACGCCGCGACCAGCCGGCCAGCACCACGTGACTGTTGACGCCGGGGTTCGACGACAGCTGGTTGCCGTTCGAGAAATGCTGGAACCGGTAGGAGATGACGACGCTGTCGCGCGGCGAGGTGTGCCAGCGGACCCCGCCGCCCCAGTGCGCGGTGAAGTTCACCGACTGGGTGTCCTCCGGAACGGGCTCGGTCGTCCACAACCCGCCCATCGCCAACTCGGCGAACACCGACCACGTGCGAAGCGGCAGGAAGTTCCAGCGCCACACGAGGGGCGCGAAGCCCGCGCCGTAGACGCCCGCCGGCTCGAACTGGACATATAGGGGCGTGGCCTCGGCCGCCCACGCAAAGCAGCCGCGCAACCAGCCAGGGCCATGGGGCCGGGTCAGCGACCGCCCCCACGACGCCGTTTGCACACCGTACGAACGTTGCCCCGCCGACTGGAACAGCGCGACGCTGCGCGCAGCACCGGCCGACACCATCCATTCGGACCTGGTCTCGCCGGTCCGGCCCGGCTGCAGGCAGGTGGCCACCGGCGCCGCCGCCAACTGCAGGACCAGCAGCGACGTCAGGATCATCGAGGCACTCTGGACACTGACCGTCAGTCTACTCGGAGCGCCTCCAGCGGATCGACGCGCGTCGCGCGCAGGGCCGGCAGCAGGCCGGCAATGAGCGCCACCGCGGCCAGCAGTAGCGGCAGCGAAATGAAGGTCATGGGATCGGTCGTGCTGATGCCGTAGACCAGGCGTTCGAGCGTGCGCGTCAGCGCCAGCGACGCCACCACGCCGACGGCCAACCCGGCCGCCACCGGCTTGAGCGCGCTGAACAGCACCAGGTTGAGAATCTCGCGGCTGGTCGCCCCGAGCGCAACGCGAATGCCGATCTCCTGCGTGCGCTGTGCCACCGAATACGCCACCGTCCCGTAGATGCCGGCAATGGCCAGCACGAGCGCGATGCCGGCAAACACGAGCAGCAACGTCATGTTGAACTTGCGCTGCGTCAGCGACGCGCCCACCACCGCATCGAGCGTGCGCGGCGGCGAAACCGGCAGTGAGGGGTCGAGCGCCTGCAACGCCGCGCGCACGGCGCCGGCCGCGGCCAGCGGGTCTCCCTTCGTGCGGATCATCAGGTTCTGAGCCCGGCCGAGCGCCGCGGTGTAGGGCGCGTAGGTCATCGGCACCGGATCCTGGTCCGCGCGGTACTGCCGCACGTTGCCGACGACACCGACAATCTCCACCCACGCCGGCTTGCCGTCTTCGCCGGGGCCGAACGAAAACCGCCGCCCAATCGGATCGATATCGGCAAACTCGCGGCGAGCCATGGCCTCGTTGATCAGGATGGTGCGCGGATTCTCGGTCGCATCCTGCTCGGTAAACTCGCGCCCGCGCAGCACCGGAATGCCCATGGTGCCGAAATAGCCGGGACTGATGTCCACGTAGTGCGATAGCGGCTGCCGATTCGGCGGCACCTCAGGCTTGCCCTCGGGTTGAAACGACATCACGCTGATGCCGCCGCCGAGCGGCAGCATGCTGCTGAGCGCCACCTGCTCGACGCCCGGCACGGCGCGAACGCGCTCCAGCACCTGCTGCCAGTAGCCGAGGAACTGGCCCGGCGACCGGTAGTTCTCGCCGGTGGGCGCCACGGCCATGGTCAGCATGCGCGACGTGGTGAACCCGAGCGGCGTATCCATCAGCGTCATCAGGCTGCGGAACAGCAGGCCGGCCCCGACCAGCAGCACCAGCGAGATCGACACCTCGGCCAGCACCAGCCCGGCGCGCGCCAGGTGCTGGTGACCGTCGCCGGTGGCCCCGCGCGTGTTGTCCTTGAGCGTGCTCTGCAGCTGTGGCTTCGAGGCCTGCCACGCCGGCACCACCCCGAACAGGACGCCCGTAACCAGCGACAGCGCGAAGGCGAACGCCAGCGCGCGGCCATCGACGCCGATCGGCGCGACCCGCGGCACGTCGCCTGGGTCGAGCGCCAGGATCAGGTCGACGCTCCAGAACGCCAGCAGCACGCCGAGCACGCCGCCGACCAGGGCAATGACCACGCTTTCAGTCAGCAGTTGCCGGATCAGGGCCGGCCGGTTGGCGCCAATCGCGGCACGGATGGCAAACTCGCGCACGCGCACCGTCGCGCGCGCCATCAACAGGTTCGCCACGTTGGCCACGACGATCAGCAGCACGCACGCTACGGCGCCGAGCAGCACCAGGAGCGGTGTGCGCGCCGACCCCACCAGCTGATCCTGCAACGGCGTGGCCACGCCGATGAAGTTGGAGGCGTCCTCGGGAAACTGCTTGGCCAGCTGATCCGAAATCGTCTTCAACTCGGCGTTGGCCTGCTGCAGCGACGTGCCGGCCTTGATGCGCGCGATGCCGCGCAGGCAGTGCATGCCGCGCTGGCCGCGCGGGTCGCCGGCCGGGCCGCCGCAGCCCGGCACGTCGTACGACGCCGGAATCCAGAACTGCGCGTTCTGCGGAAAGTTGAGCATGGCCGGCATGACGCCGATCACCGTGAAGGGCTGGCCGTTCAGCCGCACCGGCTGGTTGATCACGTCTGGCGACGCTGAAAAGTAGCGCTGCCACAACCCATGGCTCAGCACCACGTTCTGCCCCTGGCCGGGTTCGGCGTCGTTGCGCGTGAACTGGCGGCCGAGCAGCGGCGAGACGCCGAGCACATCAAAGAAGGCCGTCGATGTCACTGCGCCACGCATCCGTTCCGGCTCCCCCGCCGCCGGCGCGACATTGAAGGTGCGGGGCGCATACGCGCTCATGGCCTCGAGCGTCGTCGACATCTTCTGCCAATCCAGGAAGGTGGCCGGGGCAATCGCCCCGCCGCCCACCGGGTCGCGGCGCTCCACTTCGTTGATGTCGACAATGCGGTCGGGGTCGCGAAACGGCAACCCCTGCAGCAAGACGCCATTGACGATGCTGAACATGGCGGTGTTGGCGCCGATGCCGACGGCGAGCGTGAAAATGACGACGGTGGTGAAGACCGGGGTCTTCAACAGCATTCGGAGGGCATGACGGAAATCCTGTGAGAAACGATCCATGCGCAGCCGATAGTGCAGCTTGCTTGCCAATACGCTGGTGGCTGGTAACCGCATGCATTTAAGACACTTCCACGGAACCACCCGGATTCGTCAGGTGTTCGATCTGTCCGATTGCGGGACTGCTATGCTCCGGGGATGGCGCGCGGGTGGGAAAGCAAGTCGGTCGAGTCACAGCAGGACGAAGCGGGCCGCGCGCGCAGCGTCCAGCCGGCGCTGACACCTGACGAGCGCGACCGCGCGCAGCAGAAGGCCGGGTTGCAACTGGCCCTGGCCGAAACGCAGGCGCAGCTGGGCGCCGCCTGCCGCCCAGCGCACCGGGAAATGCTGAAGTTACGCCTTGACGCCATCCGGGCCCAACTGGGGGACTTGTGACCTCAGGTCATATTTGCTAAGCTACCCGCCCAAGCAAAGACCCACCCAACATTCCACATCCACGTTGGATTTGACCACGAACACCCCATTGCCAGACGTCACCCGTTAGAGTTCACCAGTGCCACCAGTCCGATTGTTCGTGGGCAATTTGCCCTATCAGGCGACCGAAGACGATCTGCGTACGCATTTCGCGCAGGTTGCCCCACCGACCCAAATCGTGCGTCCGCTCGACCGGGAAACCGGCCGCGCCCGCGGGTTTGCCTTCATCGAGTACGCGGAGCGCGCCCCCGCGGAAGAAGCCATCAAGAAGTTCGACGGCCAGTTGTTCATGGGCCGTCCGCTGGCGGTCAGTGAGGCCCGCGCGCGCGAGGCCGGCGGGCCGCCGCGTCCAAGCGGCGGCTTCGGTGGTCCACCCCGGCCGGGTGGCTTCAGCGGCGGCGGTGGCGGCTTCAGCGGCGGCGGCGGGTTCAGTGGCCCGCGACCCGGCGGCGGCTTCGGCGGCCCGCCGCGGTCGGGCGGCTACGGCGGCGGCGACGCTTCCGGCGGCGCCAAGAACTTTGGTCCCCCGGCCCCGCCGAAGGACAAGAAGAAGCCCTTCACCAAGAAGGAAGACAAGCCGCGCGGTCCGATTCCGACCAAGTTCACGGGTCGCATGTATGACCTGGACGATTCGGAAGAAGACAACATCGACGCACTGCCCGACTTCATGAAGCACGACGACCCGGATCCCGACGCGCCCGAAACGGCGGCCGACGCGACCCCGGACACCGGCGGCGGCGACCCCGACGGCGGGGATGACAAGGACTAGCGACTCATGCCGAAGCGCGAGGACGTCATCCTCTTCAGCGGCGGCGCCCAGGGCGCCGAAGCCGAATTTGGAACTTGTGCGGAGCGCTTCGGAATCGAGGAGGTCAACTTCTCATTCGACGGCCACAAGCCGCTACGGACGCGCGGCCTTCGCGTCCTCAATCACGAAGAACTCCACGCGGGCGCGGTCAGTCTCGCCTACGTATCGCGGCTGATGAACCGCCGCTACCCCGACACGCCGACCTTCCGGAAAATCCTGCAAAGCATCTGGTACCAAGTCAATCACGGCCAGGAAATCTACGTGATCGGCGAAATCCAACCGGACCAGACCGTGCGCGGCGGCACCGGTTGGGGCGCCGAGTTCGCAAAGCTCTGCAACAAGCCGCTGTTCGTCTTCGACCAGGAGCGTGCCGGGTGGTTTGAATGGGACGGCGACCACTCGACGTGGATCGAACGCCCCGGCAGCCAGGAACCGGTGATCACGCACGTCCACTTCACGGGCACCGGCACGCGGACGGTGAACGCCGCGGCGCAAATGGCCATCGCGGGCCTGTTCGCCAGGTCGTTCTAGATCGGCGAGGCCACGCCAACCGGGGCGCCCGCAGGTGGGGATTTCTCCTGCCCGCGGTGCGGCATGCCGTGGTGGGACGCGGCCGCGCGGTCACCGGCGCGGCCTGGAGCCTGGCGGCGGTGTCGATAGCACTCCTGGTGATCGAATATGGCTACTGACTCACCCATCCTCACCGCCGTCCTCGACGAGTTTCAGAAGATCAAGAAGCTGGCCGACAAGGCCATCGCGCAGCTGTCGGACGCGCAGCTGCACCAGACCATCGACCAGGAATCGAACAGCGTCGCCGTGATGATGCGGCACATGGCCGGCAACATGCGGTCGCGCTGGGTGGACTTCCTGACCACCGACGGCGAGAAGCCTGACCGGATGCGCGACCGGGAGTTCGAGGAGTCGTCGCAAACCCGCGCCGAACTGCTGGCCGAGTGGGAACACGGCTGGCAGTGCGTTTTCGACGCGCTGACGCCGCTGACCGACGCCGACCTGCCACGCACCGTGATCATTCGCGGCGAGCCGCATTCGGTGTACCAGGCCGCGAGCCGGCAGGTGGTGCATTACGCCGGGCACACCTACCAGATCCTGTTCCTGGCCAAGCACCTGTTGGGCGCGGCGTGGAAGACCATGTCGGTTCCACGCGGCCAGTCGGAGGAGTTCAATCGCCGCATGCTCGCTCAACTCCGATCAGAACAGTGACGGGGAGGCTGCGCTGGGGCATTCTCGGCACCGCACGGATCAACCGGCGGGTGATCCCGGCCTTCCGGCTGGCGCCACGCAGCGAGCTGGTCGCCATCGCGAGCCGCACGCGGCCGCGCGCCGAGGCGTACGCGGCCGAGTGGCAGATCCCCAGGGTCTTCGCGGGCTACCAGGCGCTCGTCGACGATCCGGCGATCGACGCCGTCTACATTCCGCTGCCCAACAGCGAGCATGTCCCGTGGACGCTGGCGGCCGTGGCCGCCGGCAAGCACGTGTTGTGCGAAAAGCCGATGGCGCTCGACCCGGCCGATGTCGACCAGATCCACGCCGCCGCCGCGATCGCGAAGGTCGTTGTCGAAGAGGGCTACATGTACCGGCACGAGCCGCTCACGGCGAAGGTGCAGGACCTCGTGCGCAGGGGCGCCCTCGGAACCGTCCGCGCCATCATCTCGGGCTTCACGTTCGCCTTGACCAACGCGACCGACCCGCGGCTCGCTCCTGCCCTGGGCGGCGGGTCACTCTGGGACGTGGGCTGCTACCCCGTGACCTACGCCCGCCTGCTGGCGGGCCGCGACCCCAAGATGGTGTTTGGCTCGGCGCACTGGCACGCCACGGGGGTGGACGAAGAGTTCATGGGCATGCTGCGCTTTCCGGGCGGCACCACCGCCACCATCTATTCGGGCTTCCGCGCGGCGCGGCGCACGTGGCTCGAAGTGATCGGCAGCGAGGGTTCACTGACCGTGCCCAATCCCTTCAAGCCGGGCATCCGCGAGACGCTGGCGCTGGAGCGCAACGGGCGGATTGAGGCGATCGACGTGGCCGGCTCGCCCGAGCTGTTCGTGCGCCAGATCGAGCATTTCGAGCACTCGGCGCTGGACGGCGCGCCGTCGCTGGTGACGCTGGCCGACAGCCGCGCCGCGGCCGCGACCCTGTCGGCCCTGCTCGACTCGGCGCGCGACACCGCCGCGTTATATCCTGAGTAGGTGGAGACGAGGGCTCCGACGGTGTTGTGGCGCCTGTTCAAGAAGGGCCAGGCGCACGCGCGTGCGGTGATTCTGCCCGGCGGCCCGCCCTATACGCTGGCGTTCTTTGCCAACGAGGCCATGGACCGGGTCGAGAACTACGACACGATGGACCTGGCCCTGTACCGCGCGGATGAAATACGCCAGTCGCTCGAAGATGACGGCTGGACAGAGGATTAGGGAGCTCGTGACTTTGGTGACGTGGTGATTTCTGCATGTTGAGCATTGACAAGCGGCATCGGACGGTCGGCGTGAAGGTCGGCAACGTCATGGTCGGCGGCGGCGCCCCCGTGGCGGTGCAGTCGATGACCATGACCGACACGGCCGACGCCAAGGGCACCGCGCAGCAGTGCATTGAGCTGTGGCAGGCCGGGTCGGAGATGGTCCGCGTCACCGTGAACGTGAACGAGGCCGCGGCCGCGGTACCGGAGATCAAGCAGCGCATGCTCGACGCGGGTTGCACCGCGCCCCTGATCGGCGACTTCCACTACAACGGCCACCTGCTGCTGACCCGCTACCCTGAGGCGGCGCGCGCGCTCGACAAGTACCGCATCAACCCGGGCAACGTCGGCACCGGCAAGCGGCGCGACGAGCAGTTCGCGACCATCTGCCAGGTCGCCATCGATCACGGCAAGCCCGTGCGCATTGGCGTCAACGGCGGCTCCCTCAACCAGGAGCTGGTCATGGCGAAGATGCAGGAGAATACCGACCGCAACCTGGGCAAGGAATCGGACGACATCATCAGCGAGTGCATGGTGCTGTCGGCGGTGCAGTCCACCGAGCTCGCGCTCGAGACCGGCCTGCGGGCCGACCAGATCATCATCTCGTGCAAGCTATCGCGGCCCCGCCACCTGATCGAGGTGTACCGCGCGCTCGCCAAGCAGACGACGCAACCGCTGCACCTGGGATTGACCGAGGCCGGCATGGGCACCAAGGGCCTGGTGTGGTCGTCGGCCGCGATGGGCGTGCTGCTGGCCGAAGGCATTGGCGACACGATTCGCGTGTCGTTGACGCCGAAGCCCGGCGGCGACCGGCGCGAGGAAGTGTATGCGGCTTGCGAGCTGCTGCAGTCGCTTGGCATCAGGACGTTTGCGCCAAGCGTCACCGCCTGCCCCGGCTGCGGCCGGACCACCAGCGCGACGTTCCAGGAACTGGCGGAAGCCGTTCAGGGCTACATCCGGGAACAGATGCCGACGTGGAAGAACAGGTATGACGGCGTTGAGTCGTTGACGTTGGCCGTGATGGGCTGCGTCGTGAACGGCCCCGGCGAATCCAAGGCCGCCAACATCGGCATCTCGCTGCCGGGCACCGGTGAAGCCCCGCACTGCCCCGTCTACATCGATGGCGTTCACGCCACCACGCTCAAGGGCACCTACGACGAGCTCGCCCTCGCCTTCCAGCAGTTGCTCGATGACTACGTCGAGCGCAAGTATCCAAAGAAGTCCTCGCTCGTCGCCGGATGACCCTTAGACCCGCACAGCCCTCCGATCGCGAGTTCGTGCTCGCGCTGGCCGATCGTCTCGTGTCGTTCGACGTGCCGGCATTTCGCACCAAGGACGAACTGGCCGAGGGCGACCGCCGGGCGCTGGCCGAGTGGTTTAGGGACGCCAAGCCGAACGAAGCCCTGTTTATCGCGGAACTCGACGGACGCCCGGCCGGATGCGCCTACCTCGTCACTCTGGTCGACTATTTCAACGAGCGATCGCACGCCCATTTGTCCGTGCTGGCCGTGACGGCGGAAGCCGAGGGCAAGGGCGTCGGCTCGGCCCTGCTCGACCGCTCCGAGGCGTGGGCCCGCGAGCGTGGTTCGGACCGGCTGACGCTGAGCGCGCTCGTCACCAACAGCCGCGCCCGCGGCCTCTACGAACGCCGCGGGTTTGCCGGCGAATACATTCGCTATGTCCTCCCGCTGAAATCTGGCTAAGGCCGGACTCCACATCAGACATAATTCCGGCCATGCGCTTCGCACGCCTGGCACCCCTGGCACTTCTGGCACTCCTTGCCCCCTTGGCACCCTTGGGGGCGCAGGCCCCCACGTTCGACATCCTGATCAAGAACGGCCGCGTGCTCGACGGCACCGGCAATCCCTGGTATCGCGCCGACCTCGGCATTACCGGCGATCGCATCCGCGCCATGGGCACACTCACCGGCGCCACCGCCAGGACGGTGATCGATGCCGCCGACCGGTTCGTGACCCCCGGATTCATCGACGTCCACTCGCATGCCGGTGGCGGGCTGGCGAGCGAGGAACTGAAGCACGGCCAGCCGCTGCTTGCCCAGGGCCTGACCACCGTCTTCGTCAATCCCGACGGCGGCGGTCCCGTCGATCTCGCGGCCCAGCGCGCCACCTACGAGAAACAGCGCATTGGCACCAACGTCGGCCTGTTCGCCCCGCATGGCTCGATCCGCCGCGCGGTGATGGACATGTCGGACCTCGACCCCACTCCCGCCGAACTCGCGAAGATGGTGGCGCTCACCCGCCAGGGCATGCTGGCTGGTGCGGTCGGGCTCTCAAGCGGCCTGTACTACGCGCCGGGCAGCTATTCGAAGACGGCCGAAGTGGTGGCCATGGCGAAAGCCACCGCGCCGTTCGGCGGGGTCTACTCCAGCCACATCCGCGACGAAGCCGACTACACCATCGGCGTGGTGGCGGCCGTGCAGGAAGTGATCGACATCGCAGAACAAGGCGGCGTGACCGGCGTGGTGTCGCACATGAAGGCGCTTGGCCCGGCGAGCTGGGGCCTGTCGAAGGTATTGATCGAGCGGATCGAAGGGGCGCGCGCCCGCGGCGTCCAGGTCTTTGCCGATCAGTATCCCTACGAGGCCAGCGGCACCGGCATTGTCGGCGCGCTGATGCCGCGCTCGGCGCAGGTCGGCGGCCGCGACGCGATGATGAAGCGCATTCTCGGCGAGCTGCGGCCCGAGATCCTGGCCGACGTCAGGACCAACATCGCCAGGCGCGGCGGCGCCGAGACGCTGATGATCAGCCGCTACTCCGCCGATCCGTCCTTCGAGGGCCAGCGCCTTTCGACGCTCGCCGCCAAGGCCGGCGTGCCGCCCGAAGAATACGCGCTCAAGATGCTCGAGAAGGGCGATGCCAGCCTGGTGTCGTTCAACATGTCGGAGGGCGACATCGAGGGCATCATGCGCCAGCCGTGGACCATGACCTGCACCGACGGCGACCTAGTGCCCATGGGCCAGGGCGTGCCTCACCCGCGCGCGTATGGCGCCTTCCCTCGCAAGCTGAAGCGCTACGTGCGCGAGCGCAGCGCCGTGGAGCTGGCCGCGGCCATTCGCTCAATGACCACGCTGCCGGCGACGGTGTTCGGGTTGAAGGACCGCGGCCAGCTGCGCGCCGGCGCGTTTGCCGATGTGCTGATTTTTGACCTGGCGAAGGTCAACGACGCGGCCACTTACGAGAAACCGCACCAGCTGGCCGAGGGGATGAACGACATCATCATCAACGGCGAACTGGTGCGGCGTGAGGGGACGTTCACGTCGGCACTGGCGGGACGCGTCCTGCGCCCCGAGCGCAGATGACTCCTACTGGACGATTTCCAGCTCGGGATCTTCCGGCAGCGCCGTGCCTCCCTTGACCAGGTACTTGTAGCTGCCAACCGCGACGCCCGGCTTCAGCGTGCATCGGATCTTCTTCTTGCCCCTGGCCACGCATGAGGGTTCGAGCGGGTTCTCATTGGCGAACTCGATCGCCACGTCGGCCGCGAGCGTCACGCCGCAGCGATCGATAATCGACCATTCAACCGTTTCCTTCTTGAACGCTTCGAGCGTCTGCGGGTCGGTGTTGATGTAACAGTCGCCGCCCACCTGGTCGAGATAGATGGTGGCGCGCACCATTTTTTTGCCGACACCAGCGCCGAGTGTCGTGAGTCCGGTGGCGGTAGCGGCCACTGCCACTGCCGCGCCAACCAGCGCCGCCAGGGCGGCGGCCACGAAAGTGTTCTGCATCTTGTCCTCCTAGGGGTTAAGGGATCCGACGATCGCTTGAAACTCGGCCGAAGCTCTGAGACTGACAAAGTCGTCTTCCTCATTCACACGCGCTCGACTGTAGCCGCCAGCCACGGCCAGGCCGAGCGCCCTCACCGCCGGCTGGATTCGCCCCTGCAGCGCATGAACGACGGCCGCTCGATAGAGGACCTCGATGTCAGTCGGCGCAATCTCCAGGGCTTCCTGCAGACGCTTGCGCGCGCCCGCGGCGTCTCCGGCCTTCTGCATGTGGACGGCCAGGGACGCCAGAATCCTCGCGTTCCTGGGGTTGACCCGCAACTCGGCCACCCCCAGCCGCACGGCCGCACGGTAGGCCGCCAGTGCCTCTGTCCGCCGCCCCAGCCTGGCCAGGGCGTCGCCAAGATTGCGGTGCGTTGCCGACGAGTTTGGGCGAAGGGCGATGGCCTGCCGATAGGCCTCGACAGCTTCGACGTACTCGCCGCGGGCGTGGTGCAAGGCGCCGATGTTGGAGTAAGCTCCGGCCGACGGCCGGATCGCAATCGTCCGCCGGTAGTTCTCTAACGCCTGCTCGGCCTTGCCGACTGTGTGGTACGCAGTCCCGAGCTGCTGAAAGCCCATGTAGTTGTCTGGTTGCAGCTCGGTCACCTTCTGAAACGCCGCAATCGCATCGTCGTAGCGCCCCGCGGCCAGCAGGACCCGGCCCATGGAGCTGTAGGTGCTCCAGGAATTGGGGCGCGACGATAGCGCCTTCCGGTACTCGGCCACCGACTCGTCGACACGGCCTTGCAGGCCGAGAACCAGGCCGAGCTGGCTGCGGGCATCGTCATAGTTGGGCCGCATCGCGAGCGCGCGATTCAGCTCGTCGACCGCCTCGTCCAGCCGTCCTCGTCCCGTCAGGGTAACCGCCAGGGTATAACGCACCTCGGGGCGGTTCGGATCGATGCGCAGCGCCGTGGTGCCGGCCTCGATTGCTTTCTCGGTCCATTCCGGGGCGAGAGTCTCCGTGTACTGCGCCCAGTACGCCGTCCCGAGCGCGGCGTGGGCGAGCGCAAACTGTCGATCATGCCGGATCGCATCGAGGAAGGCGGCAATCGCGCCGTCCAGGTTGCCTTTGACATCGCGGCGCTCCAACAGCGCCTGGCCCCGCCAGAACGCAGACAATGCCTCGGAACTCGAGGTGGGCGGTGTGTCCATGCGAGATTGCTCGTCGGGTGACACTCGCACGGCAAGGGCACTGGTCAACGCGCCGGCGAGCCGCGACTGCAGTTCGAAGATCCTGTCGAAGGTTCCTTCGATGGTGTCGCCCCATGCGACGGTTCTATCGGGGCGCACCAGATTGAGCGAAATGCGCAGCCGGCTACCTGACTCCTGGACACTGCCCTCCACGAGATAGTTGGCTCCCAGGTCACGAGCGAGGGCGGCCGACTCTGAGTGACGTGACCGCGCCTCGGCGACCGACGCTCGTGACAGCACAGTGATTGCAGGCAATGACGCGAGGCTGGCGATCAAGCTCTCGGCGATACCGGCGGCAAGAAACTCCCGTGCCGAATCGCCACTGACGTGCGACAGCGGCAACACCGCCACGACCGGGATGGCTGGCAAAGGCGCCGCGGGGGACCGCACCCCAGCCATGCGCTGGACCTGCCACACGCCAAAGCCGGCCACGGCGGCCAGCAGCACCACGGCGGCCAGTAGCGACGCCGTCGAGCGCGAGGGCCGCGCAGCGTCTGCCGACCCTGTGGCCCGGGTCCCGTAGATCGATCGCAAGTGCTCGAGGACCTCCGTCGCCGACGCTGGCCGCTGGTCGCGGTCGCGGGCCAGCAGCGAGGCGACCAGGCGTTCGAATTCCCAGGGGATCAGCGCGCCGATGGACTTCAGCGCCGGGGCGTCCTCGCCCAGCTTCGACGACGCCAGCGTCACCGGGTCGTTGCCCATGAATGGGCGGCGGCCGCTGACCATCTCGAACAGCATCACGCCGAGCGCGTAGAGATCGGCGCGCTCGTCAACCGCCGACGAGATCATCTGTTCGGGGGCCGCATAGGCCGGCGTGCCGATCAATCCAAGTCCGCTGCCCGTGAGCCCGGCGGCGGTTTGGGTCGTCCCGGTGGCCAGCAGGCGAGCTATGCCGAAGTCGAGAACCTTCAGCTGCCCCCC